>RZZM01000008.1 GCA_009929845.1 Spartobacteria bacterium | reverse complement strand
CGGTTAGCATGCTCCAGAGGCTGTTTTGGCGAAATGGACGTGTCATTTCTATTTTCCAGGTTCACGATCTCTTTGACGCTGGATTACAGCAGGAAATATGACTGCCATGATTGCAAAATCGACGATAATCTCCACCCGCGGCCAACGGTCGAGGTAAGGAGTTCTGACCTTCCGTCTGATGTCGTACCGGCATGTGATTGCGATCAACGATCAGGGCACACCCGACGAGGCCGCCATCGCGGTTTTCCAATGATTGGAAAACCCGCCCGAAAAGTTTCCAATCATTGGAAAAAAGGAAACAAAAGTTTCCAACCATTGGAAAAATATCCTCGACCATTTTTTAACCAATCGCTTACCGAATGATTCTTTCATACTCGGCATGATGACCTATCCAGAACCAAACAACGGTATCCTCATCCATAACGCCGAGGCATCGGTAATCATCTGTTATTCGCGCTGACCAGTATCGAGATGATGAAATCCGCTTGAATTGAAGTGATGGATGTCGCGGATTATCATGCCAAAGCCTGTACTGTTTCTCTGCGATGTCCTGTATATTGGGCGATAATGCATAGAAGCATTTCCAGAAACGATTGGTTACATGGCTCTTCATTGTGGGAATGCCGATGTCTTTCCTGAACGAAACTCCTCAAGAGCTTCATCAGCAAGAGAATCGAGTTTTCCGGCATTAACATCAGCCTCTATTTGAGCGTCCCAGACGTCTTCAAATCGAGATTTTATCCAACCAATGAGTTCAAAGAAATGATCTCGAGGGAGATGATCAATGGCTTGTTCAATTTCTTGCACGGTTGTCATTTTGGCGATTATCCCTTCTTTTGCAATTTTTTTGTTTAACGAACTTGATACCCGCAAATTGGGCAATAATCAAATCAGAAATCAGGATTTTCCGAGGCTGGACATCAGGGCGACGACTCGTACCGCTGGAATTCGCTGCGCCGTATGCTGGCCTCCTCCGGAGGCTGTTCGGTGAATAGTTGTGTCCGTTTTATTTCCCAGGCATTCTGCGGCTAACTGTCGAGGTAAGGCGTTCTGTATATCGCGCACACAATCTCACGAATCTCGCATTTCATGCAAAAATATGCTGGTAAATGCTGATAGATATGCAATTTATTTCACCTTCAATTTTAGCAGGAAGTTAATGACATGGCAGGAAGCAGGAAAAAGCGAAAAAAGAAAGGCCACGGCAGTGCGCCATCAAAGGATGCAGTCCCGCCTAAAAATCCTGAGGCCCTTAAAAGCGGTATTGTCGAAGCCTTGGCGGAGCTGCGCGGCAGACGGGCCGCGGCCTTGGCGGATAAGCTCATGTTTGCCGAGGGGCTGCCGGAGGATCAGCAAAAACGGTATTATGCGCGCGTGACTGAATTGTATGCGCGCGAATTGCTGGACAAAGGCCATACGGAACAGGCTTGTGCTTATGGTCTCAAACTACGGACGCAAAAACCGGAATTAGGCGCCGACTGGTCCTTGAGTTTACAACTGCGACTGGGCTTGATCGATCGACTCACTGACTGCCTGGCGGATGAAACCTGGTTATCACGCCTGCGGGATGAACTGGTTTCACCAGAGGATGTACTGTATGTTTCGGAAGGTCAACTCGCCCAACAGGCCCAAGCGATCATGCAGGCGTGGAACGCCATGGAAACCGGCCGACCGGATGAGGCATTGGCTCAACTGCGCACGATAGGCCGGCATTCTCCCCTGGCGGATTGGCGGTTGTTCCTGGATATGCTGCAAGCTGAACGAAGTAACCAGCCGGACCATGCAGAAGCGGCGTTCAAACGAATTCGTCCCGGCACCCCGGCCTGCCTGCTGGCCCAAACTCTGCGAGGAGAAGCCCCATCCTCACAGGGTCACCTGGAAGCTATCGTCGAGTCACCGGGGGCCAGCCAATTAGCCGCCTTGTTATCTGCTTTTCAACAGAAGGTCGCGGCGCATGGGTTCTCCCGCGCATTAATGCCGGCATTGGATACTGTTGTCCAACTCGCCAACAAACAACATCGGCCGGGATTGGCCCTCGCCATCATATGTGCCTCCATGCGGGAAGGAGAGATGATCGCGAATTATCCCGTGAGTGATATGATCAACCACTTCATAAAGTGGAAACCCTTGACCTTATCGCATATGATTATACGTTCCTGTCGCGCTAATCGCGCCAATGAGTTTTTCTCCGCCGAGGAATACTACGAAATAGCCGATGAGTTCGGCTTCACGGCCAAAGAAAAAGCAATGATTTTATTGTATGGCGTCAAGCAGCACCAACGAACCATTATCTGTAATCAGCCGGGGGGGCTGCGCCGCGATTTTCCTGATGAAGACTCATTCGAAGAAGAGCTTATGTTCGATGAGCTGTGTGAAATTGCGGAAAACTGCAATATGGCCGCGCGACTGGACCCCGGCCTGCGGGAACTTTACAGAATCTGGGATTGGGTGGACGAAACCGGCAATATGACATGTGAAGCGGCAGAAGCCTACCATCGGGCCTGGCCCAACGAGCCGGAAGCATTGATTTTACTTTGCAAGCGGACCATCCAGCTCGGGATGTTTGATAAGGCCCGGCCCGCGCTGCAAAAACTGCGTATGCTGCCTGGAACCTCAGCCACCGCGGAGGAACTGGAACAAACCTTAATCTATACCATGACGCGCGCGGCCTATGAAGACGGTGAAGCGGGGCGCGTGGAAGAATTGGGCAGCGCCTATCACGGACATGATTTGTTTGAGCGGGTCTATGTGGCCGCCTGTAGATGGCTGGCCGCCTCGAACAATAAAGATCGGCGGGAACGTGGACTTGACATGGTCGCCTTGAACTCCCCGTGGCTGGTCTATTTTATCTGTGAAATGCTGGAACAGAAATCGATGCTGAACAGCCTGCCCGCCGCGCTCAAACGCGCGCTCAATGACAATCCTGGTGACGTGCTGCGGGGGCTCACAGCCCTACTGAAACATGCAAAAAGAGATATATTCTTAGGGCTTAACAGTAAATTATACTCAACACTCACAGTCGCGCTGGCCAATCCCGCTACAGATATACAGGTTTTGCGCGAGGCCTGTATCGCTATGCTGAATGCAAATATCCTCTTTATCTTCCGCGGGGATGAGGAGGATGCCGTGCGCATGTCCTTGCGCCTTTTACAGAAGAATGAGGAAGATCAGGCTTTGGGCTTACTTATGCGCGCGACGTTAGCCAGTCAGTGTTTTTACTGCTACAATAAAAAAGCCGTTGAAAAAGTGTTGATCACCGTATGGAATATGGCGCCGTCACATACCATGCGTTCCCTGCTGGAAACCTGCTCCTCCAAATTCTTTGACAATATGATTCAATTCGAGAGAAAACAGAGTAACAACGCCTCATTGCGCATACTGAAAACGCAACAAAAAATTAAAACACTCAACGACTTTAGAAAGCACTTTTCCCAAAAAAAGAATCCATTTCGATTCGATATCTCCCTTTCGGATGTGTTACGCGCCGGGCAAAAAATTTTTGAAGACCCAGAGTATGATATGGATTTTGATCCTGATTTTGAAATGCCGGATTTCCCGGAACCCCCTTCACCGCCCCATCCTTTGGCCGGGCTGTCGCCTGATGTAGATCTCGCGAAAAGCCATCCCGCAACCTTCATGGAATTTGAAGTATTAGTCTACCGGGTTTCCAATGTGGTGAACGAAAGCAAAAAGGTCAGCATGACCCAGGAGCTGGTTGAGATGATTCGCGCATCGATAACCCTTTCTGATAAAAGCAAGGTACAGCTTCTTGAGCTGTGCGCAAAACTATTGCCCTATCGCGAACAGAATTGAACGTATGTACAGAATAACCATGATAAAAGAGAAACGACCGTGAAGGACCCCTATATTACACTAGGCATACATGAGAAAGTAACCGATCAGGACGTGCAGGACGCCTACCATCGTTGCCTGCGCAAGTACCCTCCCGAAGAAAATCCCCGGAAATTTGCCGATATCAGCGAGGCCTATGAACTCATTCGCACCGACTATGACCGGCGGGATTATTTCCTGGGCGGGCCTCTTCCAACACTCCATGAGCTGGGCCAATTAGCGGGTGAACCAGAACCGTCACGGCCTGTCGCGGATCATGCCGTCTGGCTGCGGAATGCCCGGCGTCTTTGGCTGACCCGAGGGCTTTCATGAGCTTCTGGAAGTTAAATGCCAAGCGCGCGCCCGCGTCTTCCATGTGCGCATGGAAAGCGGCCATACTGGACGATGTCACACAATGGTTGCAGGCGCAACCCGACGAACTTCCTGTTCCGTCAACGGCAGAGGATGATCACACGGACCTGCTGAGTATCGTTCAGGAATTAACCGCATTACGCCAGGAAGTGCGCGGTATGGGCCGCTCATCCGCCCGGCTGGTCAATGCCGTCGAAACATCCGGCGCGACATTGCATGATGCCGTTACCGCCTTGACGGATCAACTGGCGGAACGGGAAACGGCGGCGGCACGCAAGCTTGATGAAATCCGTGACAACAGTGAACGAATCAAACGAGACGCCATGCGCCCCATGCTGCTGGAAATTGCGGATATCGCTGATGCGTTACGGGAAGTCAGCGCACGCAAGACTTCCCTGGACTGGCCTGCGTATATTCCTGGTTTTATACGACAACGCGTAGAGGCCTCCCTGGATGCGTCAGTCGATGTTTTAAATGTCAAAGCAAAGGCCCTGCTGGAACGCTATAATCTGCACCCGATGGTCAAGGTGGGCGACACCTTCGACGCCTCATTCATGAACGCGGTAAGTGTCAGTCAGGATGACGTGGTAGAAGAAGGATGCGTCAGCGCCATCATACGACAGGCCTTTACCTGGGGAACAGAGCAATTACGCATGGCAGAGGTTGTAATAGAGGAGCATAAAAAATGATCATTGGAATTGATTTGGGAACAACAAACAGTGAAGTGGCCTTCATCCGTGATGGGCAGATACATATTGTAGAAGAACACGGCGCGAAGACCATACCTTCCTGTGTCGGGATTGATCCAGCGGGGAACCTGCTGGTAGGACAGCCCGCGCGCAACCAGTATTGCGTTCGGCCTGACCACACGGTGCGCTCCATAAAGCGGCTGATGGGCGCTTCCACGCAAATCCGTCTGGGTGACAAAACATATACCCCGCCTGAATTGTCCGCCATGATCCTGCGTAAACTGAAGATGCTGGCTGAACAGGAACTGGGGGCGCCCGTTGAAAAAGCGGTGATCACGGTACCGGCTTATTTCAATGATGCGCAACGTCAAGCTACACGCGAAGCCGGGATACTTGCCGGTCTGGATGTGCTGCGTATTCTCAACGAACCTACCGCCGCAAGCCTGGCCTTCGAACAGGGCCAAACCAATAAAACCCGCCATGTGCTGGTGTATGACCTGGGGGGCGGTACCTTTGATGTCTCGCTGGTCAAGATAAGTGGCGATATTGTCGAAGTGCTCGCGTCACACGGCGATAACCAACTGGGCGGTGATGACATTGATGACCTGTTGTTTAACCATGTGATCGAACAGTTTAAGAAAGATCATAAAGACAGCGGCACCTTGTCAACCGTGGGTATTAACCGCATGAAACTGGCCTGTGAGCAACTCAAGATCGATCTGTCCAATCAGGCGGCCGCCACATTGGCTGAAACCGGTATTCCAACGGAAGAAGGCAAACCGCTTGATATCACCATGCAGATCACCCGGCGGGATCTTGAAAATTTGTGTGAACAGTTGCTGGAAAAAACCATGACCTCGGTCCGGCATGTCCTGACGCAGAGCAAATTGAGCGCCGACAAACTCGATGAGGTCATCATGGTGGGCGGCTCAACGCGCATACCGGCGATTGGGGATATGCTGGAGGCGGAATTGCACTGTAGACCGCGCCATGACATCAATCCTGAACTCGCCGTGGCCTCCGGCGCGGGCGTCATGGCGGCGCGGCTCTCGGGTATAAAAAGCCATCGGATACTAGTCGATGTTACGCCCTACACCTTCGGCACCAGTTGCCTGGGTATGGTCAACGGCGAGTATGGGCCCAACCTGTTCGTTCCGGTGATCAAAGCCGGCACCCCATTACCCGCAAAGCGTGGACAGGTGTTCTATACCGCCGTTCCAGGACAGGAACAGGTGCAGGTTAATATTTTTCAGGGTGAATCAGAAGATTGTCGTCAGAATGTTTACGTCGGCGATTTCATGGTGGAAGATTTGGATGAAGACGCGGAAAGTTTGAGTCCTATCCTGCTCAATATGAACCTGGATATTGACGGGTTGTTAACCGTGACGGCCATTGAACAGCACACCGGCCTGAGTAAATCCGTGGTTCTTGAAGGCGCGCTGAAGGCTATTGATGATAAAACCATTGCCGCATATAGAGAAAAAATATCAGCCCTTTTCGGGTCCTTACCCGATCTGCCCAAACTTGAAATGATGACCGGCAATGCGCAACCACACGATGAGCCCGCCGCCCCGTCAACAACAGTGGAAGCAGATGAATTGGTGGACCGGGCCAGGTTTTGCCTGGGTCGGCTGGGCGAAGTTGATCGGAGAGATATGCAAACCGCATTGACCGCCTTAGGCGAAGCGCAGCAGAATAACGATGCGGACGCGGAGCAAAAAGCCCGTACCGAAATCGAAGATATTCTGTTTTATGTGGAAGGACATGAGTCATGACTCATTGCCCGGTTTGCCATCGACAACTGGAAGCGGATGGCAGGACATCCGCCGAATGTCCCCGTTGCAAAGCCGATCTGCAACCCTGTTTTGATATTATCGACAAGGCGGAGCATATCGGTTTGCAGGCCCTTGCATGCTTATCTGCAGAACCGGATAAGGCCTTGAAACTGGCGCAACACGCTGTACTGTTGCATCGAACCAAACAGACACAGCGCATTCATGCGCTGGCCATGTTGCGCACGGGCCACTCCCCCTGTAATTTGTAAAAAAAATCGGAGGTTGGGCGACGATTACATAGGGCATCACGCATAATCCCCCCGCCTGCGGTGTCATTTTTTGATGGTACCCACTTCCGAAGAGACGCCGTGTTTGGAAAATTACCCGGACACTCAAGCGGTTGCAAGCGGTGGAAGAGGTTTGTTATACAGGCGTCAGCCTGCCCGTTCGTTGTACAACTTTAGCCTGCCGCGCACGGCGAGCCGTGCCGCAATCTCCCCAACCCCAAGGGGTTGCAGATGTTAGCCCAGACATCTGTGGCGCGAAAGCGACGCTACCCTGCATGTGCCATGACAGGACCATATAATTCATTCTTCTTCTTCATCTCTACGCCAGTACCGACATCAATACTTCCTCTAATGGGAGTTCCGCCAGCTAATGAACATAATAAGACTGATGCACATGCAGAAAATAGTGAAAAAATAGCTGCTATTGGTGAAGTTTCCTTACAGTCAGCTAATGATATGAATACGACAAGACCATCTGAAAACCTTTGAAATTGAAAAGTTGTTGTTTTAAATGTCCTTGCTACAGCAAGTTCCTCCTCTGTCAGATCTTTGAATAAAGGATTGTTTTTGGGGTCCTTATTCTGGTTGGGCCAGTTCTGAAAGGAGTCATGAATATGTTCAACTGCTCCGTAAACTTTCTTTATCCATTCAGTAAATAAACGCACTTGCTCTTCGTTTGATTGCTCAGGAATAAAGTTGATCGATTTTAAGTAGTTTTTCTGCCCAAGAATATCAACAAAAGCGACAGCCCAATATTGATGCGTTAGTACATCATCCTCTTTGTCTATTTGCTCGATATTTTGTTCAGCATTCATTTGCTGCCTGATTCCAATAATGAACAATACCGCCAGTTTGGTTATGTAGGTTTATGGCTCTTTGGGTCTTTCAATTGTACTTAAATTTTTCAGATGATTCTGAGAAGGGTCAAACTCTAGATTCCTATCGTTGGGTGTAGGATTAAGATAATACATAAACTGAAGGTGATTACCTGTTGGACGTATCTCATAATCTATCATCCCATATATTTTTCCATATAATGCTGAAGTGAAGTTGCCTGTCTCATCTTTTTTTGTTCGTACTCGAAAGATATAATTCTGGTCTTCACGAATTTCATGAAGACCTTCATCTTCATGTTTATATGTAGTCATTGTCCAATTTGTTTCATAGCCTGTTTCAGGTGCATATCTGGCTAATCGTAAAACGCTTCCTTCCCGAGGATTTGAATACACCGATTGAATACCATCACCGTCATTAGGAAAATCAATCATCAAAGTTGCATCAAAGATTTGATATCTACTTGATGTTAATCCTCCAAGGTTACATTTTAGAGTCATAATAAAATCAGCAGTTACCCCGTCTCCATATGGAGGTAACCAATCCCCTTTCATTAAGTCAAAACCTATAGGCTTATTATACTCAGGAACTTTGTGTTGTTGCCAATCCGTACCATAGGCTAATGCATATACAGGAACGGGATTAATAACCGGTTTTACAACTAAATCAATGATGGGATTCCATGGTTGCCATTTATCAGAGATCTGATTTGTAAAAATGAATGTCCCCCCGTTGTCGCGATAATAAACATTATCATCAAATTTCATTTTATTCATGTTCTCAAAATAAGTTCCTTCAGCTAAAACAGAATAACGGATAGAGCCTGTTTTACTGGGAATCGAAAGTACGACAAGTCCGTTTGTGTCTGTAACACCATTCATCTTCTCATACTCATTGCGGCCAGCTTCTGATCCTGGCACCCAATGAAGAAAAGTACTAACAATAACAGGAGCTCCTGTTATCACATTACCAAAGTCATCAACAACTTTGAATGTCATTTGAGCAATCGGCTCATTTGCTAAGGCAGAACTAGATAACATTCCTATAAACAGTAGAACAAAAAAACAGCTCCTCACTTCAATCCTCCTTTAGATACCATATCATCATAAAATGTATAAACATGCAGGTAAGCTATATTTTTAAAATCGCTGTGTAACCAGCTCGCGTCTGACCGGGGCCATCCGGTTTTTCTAAGCATTAAGTCAATGTTGGCAATACCGAAACCAGACATTATATTACGACCTGCTGCACGTGAAGTAGATGGAATAGCTTCAGCTAACAATTTACTACGAATAGTATAATCCGCAGCCAGAGTGCTGCCACTGGGGCCATAGAGCCCAAATACATTGAATGACTTAAAGAAAGAGTTGGCTTTAAGTTCAGTCTCAGTTAGCAGCTCAGCCTGAGCAGGAGTTACGGGGACAGAGAACTTGATAATTGTCATTTTTCGGCCAAAAGACTCGTTCTGGCGGTTCATTCTCCGGTTTTTCATCTGCCTACGTTCCTCCGTCGTGACAAATCCGCGCTTATCCGTGCCTAAAATAAATGATTTGTGCCCATCCGCACTCGCCAGTCATTTCTACGCGCGGGTACGGAGCCTCGCGTGCCCGGGTCTCCGGAGCCCCCTCATCTCTCTTCCCGCAGCCCAAGCTTCTCTTCATCTCTCTTCATTGAACGGTCAGCCTAAGTGGCGCGGCTTGTCCGCGTACGCTTCAGGCTCTGGTTCGCAATTTTATGATGCCTTTTTCAGCTCTTCACGCAACACTTTGCGAAGAAGGGTTTCAAGGTTTTGGTCTTGCTGCTCTGTATAGGAGCGCAGTGCGTCATTGAGCATTGTTTGATAATTACCGGCACACTGGTCTTCTGCTTTGGATTTAAACCACTCAACAAGATCGGAGTCCAGCCTGATGGTAATCCTTGTTTTACTGCCTTTGGCAGGGATTACTGCACCGCGCCGGGCTTTGCTGAAATCATAATTCGCTTTCATATTGTCTCACCTCAGACCGCTCTGCTTTTCGTGCCGAGATGATGCGGATATTATCGCCTCGCCACATGTAAACAACGACAAGAATACGACCAAAAGCGTCCATGCCGATTGTGAGTATCCATTTGAATTTTCCTTTCGTATTTGGTGATTCATTCGTTATTTTGCGTGATCGTTGCGTTCGACTCAACTCGGTAATGTCCCTAAAATTGATAAGAAATCGCTTTTCAGGTAGCGTGGACAACCGCCCACTGATACTGGTCTGGAATAGCGTTTTCATGGGATGAAGGTAGCTGATTGGGGGATGATGAGTCAAGACTAAGGCCGACCAACGGGAGGACGCTCTTCGGGCCGCGTAGGGTTGCGGCGTTCGTCGACATCACCCACCATGTCGGATGCACCCAAAGCAGCGCCAAGGGAACAGAAGACTTTCTGTTGCAGCCCGAAGGGTGGCCGGAACTCGAAAATGTGTGGCGACAGCCGGAGCCGGACATTTTCGAGTGGAGGCCATGCGGGGGTGCGCCTGAAAGGGCAACGTGTGAGGGAGTCTTCGACCGAACGAACGCATAATGCAGCATTATGCGACGTTGCCCGGTCGGCGCACGCATCGTGTGCGCCGGATTCAGGCGCGGCCACGCACGGCTTGGCGCTGCGGACGTTGGCATCACGGTAAACGCTTGGTTCATTCAAAGCCGCATCCCGTAGCGGCCCGACATTGAGCGGAAGCAGTGAGTTCGCCGATACTTCGGCGGACTCTCTGCTGGAGCGAGTCCGCATCAGCGTAGCGTCATAGCGCGAGCACTGTGCGCGTCGGTTTATCGTCATCGGTCGACGTGCCCGCGCAACCGTTAAGGGCGTACGCATCACGCGGCAGCGGGGTGGTTAGCAAGAGGCCTGCCAGTTTTACTGGCGGGACTCTTGCGGGGGGTATGGGCGGTCCCATGTGAAAAGGTCAACAGGTAATAGAACTGTGTCCGTCACAAGGGAAAAGGGAATATCCAACACACACAGGGTCAAAACACCTGCTCGGTCACGAAAGCGAACACTATCGCCTGTCCATGCGTTACGCGTATCCCGAGACACATACTCCTTGGTAAACGCTAAATCAAATCGTGTTGCGGGATATGGTCCGGGAGCGATTTCGTGAGGACTGCTGCGAACGATAACCGTCGCGCAACCTGTCACAAGAATGGGCATCGTGAGCAAGACGCCGATAAAGCCGATACGCCATTTAATCATCCTCTACGGCTCCACAACTTGCTCACGCGAGGAAAGATACTTGAAGAGATTCCTATCCAGGTCGAACTCAAGATTCCGGTCGTTCGGTGTGGGGTTGAAGTAGTAAATAAGCACCATGCTGTCCGTGCCACGCTGCCGCCCATGTTTTATTGGGGGATATACCTTTCCGTAGTTTGCACGCTCAAGCCGTCCATCCTCATCAACGGCGGCACGGGATCTAAACACGATATAGTTGGAATCGCTCAACTTCTTTTCTTCGATAATTGTTGTCTTGGTTCTGTTCAAGACGTACTTCAAAGACTCGACATAGCCCGTCAACGGAGCATCGTATACAGACCTAAATGCGCTGAACATGTCAGCATTTAGTTCCTGGACGCCGCACAGCAGATTTGTATTCGACATCTCGAATCGCTCATCACCCGTCCATAAGTCCTGTTGCTTCAGGGAGTAGTTAATATATACGTCAGCGACTAGACCTTTTCCATGAGGAGACACCCAGTCTCCTTTCTCCATATCAAATCCAATCGGTTGATTTTGTCCCGGAATTTCAACATGAACACGCTTCGCGTACATTGGAATAGGATTTTTCTTCGGCTTAAGAACCACCTCAACAACTGGATTCCATGGTAGCCAGCGGCCATTTTGAACATCTCCTTTTTCCCAGCTATAAAACCAATATCGACCTATTGTTTTGTAATAGCCACTCTTTGTGACCGTGTACACCATGTCAGATTTGACTTTCCCTTCAACTTCGAACGTCCCGTTTGTGTCTGTGTATCCCTCATGTGAAGTGAAGCCGTCACGAGTATCCGAAAACTTTAAGGCTGCATCGATAAACGCATTAGTAACAGCGTTACCCAAATCATCAACCACACGAAGAGTCACTTTGCCCTGTGCTCCATAGCTCCTGGCCTTTTTTAGTTCAGGAGAAGCTGCCTCTAGGCTGGATGTTATCATTCCAGCAACCATCATCAACCATATGCAATTCTTAAACTTCATTCCAATGCTCCTTCCAAAACAAGCTTCTCAAAAAGGTTGTACGTGTATGGGTACGCCATATTCTTCAGGTCACTATGCAACCAGCGATTGGCATAGTATCCTGTTCTCGGATAGCCAGACGGCTTGTTGGCGTCCATGTCATAGTTATTTATCCAGCCCGGAAGATTTATACCATTGCGACCCAACGCTCCCGACAGAGCCGGAATGCCTAGCCCCAGGATTTCGTTCTGCGTCTGCTGCACGATGTTCGAGGAAAACATCTCCGCTGGTTCCTGGCGGAAGACCACGTTGGTGCGGAGATTGTCGGGCGTAGCCGCGTTGGCTTCGGCCTCGGTGTACTCTCCACTGAACCCCCAACCTGCCTCATCAGTCGAGCCCAACCCGAACCGACCCTTGAATATTTCCTGCTTATGCCAGGCGTATTGCTCAAGATGAAACAACCCGCCAGAAAAAGAATCCGGCGTGCCGGGATATAATTCAAAGATTTCATCACCCGTGGAATAGAAATTGTAGGCATTGTTCAGAGCCGAATCAAAACGGTTTTTCCATGTGAGCTTTTCTCGGTCATCCGGCGCGGTGAAGAGCTTGTGCCAAGTGGCACTCCAAGTGTTCGTGTCGTATCCAGACCAGTCCGTATGCACCATGTGGTTGCCTGTTGTGGACGTGTCGAACTCCGCTTGATCATACGCTTCGATGGCTACTGCCGCGTTTAGCATGAAGTAGTTATCCACGCTCAGGCCATAATCCTCGATAGCCGCGGACACCACCATGTTGCCTAAGCTATGAGCCATGACAGTTTTGTTCGGGACACGGTTGATTGCTTCATAGAGATTGGAGGCCACCAGGAAACAGTTCGCCACATCCTCCTGATAATTCAGCGCATTGAACAATCCCAAATCACCTTCCCAAGTCACGCCCCAGAACTTGGCATTTGAACCCGCCCAATACATGCGCTTAAAGACTTCAGCATGCCAACCCCTTGCCCCCGCTCCGTCGGTACTAAACCCATGCAGGAAGAATACGTTTTTGCCGTTCGGCGCCAATGAATCCGGATAATTGGGTGGCTCTCCGGTCTGTGTCGCCCGTCCATCTCCATCAGGGCGGAGGTTTACGTGCCGGTACATGTCCTCGACCCCAGAGATGCTAAGTTCGAGGTTTACAGAACAGATAATGTTGTCGCTGGAATCGATGACATTGAGTACGAGCGGGTCAGCACTCGAAGCGTCTGCCTCGACGAGGATAATGCCCTTGCCGTTATTCTGTATATCCGACAAAAAGGCCGAGTCTAACGTGAAGCCATTTCCGAAGCCGCTGATAGTGTTGACTGTCTCTCCCGCCAAGTTCTCGGCGGTTGTACAGTCGGACAGATAATCCCCTGCATTTGCGGGCGTCAGGCCGGTATACACAAAACCAATGCCGCCAAGATAGTACTGCAGGGCATAGGTAAAGTCGGTCGTCCCGAGAAGGTCCAGGGTGTCCTTGAGGTCGACAAAGACCGGGAAGAAATCAATCAGGTCACGCACGCTGTCAATCTGGTTATTACCTGAATCCGACGAACCTTCTCCCGGAATGTCATTCCCGCTGTCTGCGGTTTGGTCATCATCATCATTGATCCAGAACCGGAAAGGATTTGAACATGTGGCCTGGTTCTCATCTGAAGAGTCGATTTTCTTGTCGTGATTCCAGTCGGGAACAAGTCTAGGAGAGAATATGGTTACCTTCACCTTATCCCGGGCCCCGCTCCGGTTATGGGTGACGGTGATCTCCTGGTCGCGCGGGGCGGTGGACAGGGTTTTGCCCTCGTACCAGAGGGTCAGGGGGAATTGTGAGGCCGGGTAGCTGGCCTGGGCGGGTGTTTGTTTATGATCATCTTCATATAGATTGGCATAGTCCGCAATGGAAACCAGGTCCGCGCCGGGGAGATCGCCGGGGTAAAGGGTGATTGTGACCGGAACGAGATCTTTTTCGTTTGCGACATTGTTTTCGGTGTTGTCGGGTTGGCCGTTGCCATTGTCGTCATTCGCATTCAATACGACAAAGGCGCCTTCGGATTCTTCCAAACTTTCAGGCAAACCCTGCATTTCGATATCAATCCGCACAACCGTAAAGGGCTCCTCCCCTTCGCAACCTTCCGAGTCGAGTCTGACCCTGATGACTTCGTCCTGGTAGGCGCTGCTGGCTGTTTTCTGCTCAATAAGAGTAGCCGTATTCCCGCTGCCGGACAGTCCCGCCGGACTGGCGCTCCAGCTATAGCCGCCAGGAGAAAAGCTACTCCCTGTAAGATGAAGTGTGACGACCGCATCTTCGCTATGACAATGGGATATTTCATCCTGCTGTATGTCCACAAACAATACGCAGAAAATATAGTATGTTTTGCTTATGGCAATATCTGTTCTACATACATCATGGTCGCTTACATGGGCTTGTAAAATAAAGGTATAAACGCCTGTTTGTGTAAATGTGTAGTATCCTGGCATTTGGATTTGACCGCAACCTTCCTTGCAAACGGCATAAAGTGAAAAAGATCCCGGATGGACTAGACGCCTGCGATAATGTCCATATTGACAGACATAATCTACCCATTGCTTTTTGAGACAATATCCCAACTCCTTTTCTATCCTTCGCCGCGCACTCTATAGATGTTGGAAACAGTCTGTCAATGGCAAAACTGAATAGAATACAAAGCCGGTAACAAATCGCGGTTATTATAGGAGAAACAGCAGGTACAGAGCACATCCCTTCTCCTGCATTATCATTTTCATGTCACGATCGTGACATGAAAATGATAATGAAAACTTGGATGATAATCCGTTTGCATATGAGGGGGTGGTGTCCGGTGGGCGTTGTCCTATCGGGGCGATGGTTGTCAAGGGAGGTGTTTGCATCTTGTGATCGAATTCTGTGGATTGGCATAATAATTGCGTATATATTCCGGCAGTTTAACCAGAAACAGGAGATGGTTATGAAGATGCGTTTTGTAATCGGGCTGATATTGGGTGTTTGTTGTTTTCATCATGTCGAGGGGGCCACCCGTTATGCGTGGACGAACAGTCCGGCGCCCGCGGCGCCGTATACCACCTGGGATTCGGCGGCCCATACGATCCAGGAGGCGGTGGCGGTCGCGAGGGCGGGCGATGAGGTGCTGTTGGCTTCGGGGGTTTATGCGCTGGAGACGTCGATTTCAATCGATGAGCCGATTTTTCTGCGGAGTCTGAACGGACCGGAAACGACTGTTGTGGACGCCCGGGAAATGGCGCGGTGCCTGCGCATTACCGCGGAGGGGGTGGTGGTCGATGGTATCACTTTTGAGAACGGCGATCCGTGGAGCGCCCAGTTCCCGTTTTCGGATGGGCGTGGTGGCGGGATTTATGTGACAGGATCCGCGACGATAACCAATTGTGTGGTTCGGTCCTGCAAGTCGTGTGGCTCAATGTTTCCGGGCTCGGAAGGCAATGGCGGGGGTATTTATCTCAATGCCGGACGTCTTGAAAATTGTTCGGTGTATGCCAACTGGTCCCCCGGCCAGGGGGGCGGCGCCTATTGCGCTTCGACGGCGGTTGTTCGCAACTGCTTTTTTGCGGAGAACATGGCCACCAATGGCATAGGCGGTGTCGGCGGCGGCGGGTTGGCTTGTGTTGATGGGGTGGTTGTCGAAGATTGTGTGTTTGTCACCAACCGCGGCTATCATGGCGGTGGAGTGCTCTGCGCGGCGGGCGGCGCGGTGCGGCGTTGTGAAGTGGTCGGAAATACCGCGGTTGCCAATGGCGGTGGTATCAGCGCCCTGCACGGCGCCCTGATTGAGGATTGTCTCATCAGCTTCAACGCGGTGGATGAGCAGGCCGGGTCCGCGGGCGGCGGGGTGTACCTGTCCGACAGTTGCGCCCTGAGTAATTGTGTGGTGTCCGGTAATTTTGCCGCCTACAGCGGCGGTGGCGTGAATGCAAGGCGCGCCTGTATCCTTGAAGGCTGTCTTATCGAGAGCAACCGGACCATCAATATGGGCGGCGGGGCGTATCTTGACGGTCACTGCCTTGCGGTGGATTGCGACGTATGCTGGAATATGGCGACCAACGCCATGATGTCGGCGGGCGAAGGCGGCGGGGTCTACCTGCGGGGGACGTCGTATGTGTTTGTATGTTCCATTTCAAATAACATGGCGTGGTCCGGTGGCGGGGTCTACCTGGGCGTCAACTGTACGCTTGATCGCTCGACGATTGCTGGAAATTGCGCTAGTCGCAATGGCGGCGGGGTCCTTTGTCTCTCCAACAGCCTGGCGCAATGTGTGCGCGTGGCGGGCAATCGCGCTGATTCGGGCGGCGGTATGTCCCTTTATGGTGGTCGTTGCTACAACAACACCATCGTGGATAATGTGGCAACCACCCGTGGCGGCGGGGTCGCCTGCGTGCTGGCCGGTTATCTGCGCAATACAATTATCTACCACAATGAAGCCCCGGTCGATGCCAACTGCTTCAACAACGTTTCGTTGGGCGGGTCCAATTACTGGCACTGCAATACGGCCCCCGCTATTGACGGCAGCCTCGCGACGCTCACTGACGAACCCGCCTTCGTGAACCGGGCGCGCGGCAATTATCGGTTGCGCCCCGACTCGCCCTGTATTGATTATGGAACCACAATCGGGATACCGGCTATTTCTTCTGATCTGGATGGCTACCCGCGTGCGCTGGACGGGACGGCAAGCGGGTTTTCCGCCCCGGATATCGGCGCCTACGAGTATGCGCTCCGCCAGGAGCCCTATGATTTCAATCGCGACTACAAGACGGACGCGACGGTCTTCTATGGCGCTGAAGGTGACTGGTACGCGCGCTTCAGCGCTAACTCCTCGCGCCAGTTCAACTGGGGCTGGGCCGATGTAATCGCCGCGCCCGCCGATTATGATGGGGACCGCAAAACCGATTTCGCGGTCTTTTATCCGCTTACCGGCGACTGGTACATTCATGAAAGCGCCCGCGAGCGCGTCTGGCAGTTGAATTTCGGGTGGGCGGAGACCCTCCCGGTCCCGGGCGATTATGATGGCGACGCCTGCCAGGATGTAGCGGTGTGGCATCCGGCGACCGGACGCTGGTTTATCCGCGAGAGTTCGACCGGTCAAATCCGCGAGGAACAGTTCGGTTGGTCCGACACCATCCCCGCAACCGGGGATGTGGACGCGGACGGAAAAACAGACCTGGTGGTCTTTCACCCGGATGCCGGTCAGTGGTATCTCCGGCACAGTTCAGACGACAGCCTGCATGAAGTAAATTTCGGTTGGGAGGCCACCTTGCCGGTGCTGGCCGATTATGACGGGGATGGACATGGCGATGTGGCGGTCTATCATAAGGCTTCGGGTACCTGGTACATCTTGACAAGTTCAGAAGGCCTGTTGCTGACGTTCCAGACGGGGGGCGCTGATCGGACACCCGTACCCGGTGATTATGATGGGGACGGCCGCGCGGAGCCGATGGCCTACGACCCCGGTACGGGAAACTGGTACCGGTGGGACCGTTCGTCCGGCCAACTCCTCTCCTTCAACTGGGGTTGGGCCGCGGCACAGCCGGTGATTTCCGCCTCCCGGTTCAGCGAGTAAGCAGTTTCTCTTTATTCGTGCCTTGACCCCCATGGGGGGACTTGGGGTATACTGTCGTTATTGAAGGCAGCATAGGGGCGTAATGCATTGGGCTGCGAAACACGATTTGGAGTCAGGATATGAAGGCTGGCATTGGATTCAGCACACACAAAGATAGTCAAAAAGCCGCCGAAGAGGCGGTGCGCGCAGCCCTCGAAGTATCGGGTGAGCCGGGCCTTACTTTTCTGTTCACAACAGACGGGTACGATCAAAAGCAGGTGTACGATACGGTTAAATCCCGCATCGGGGCGTCGCGTCTCGTCGGCATGTGTTGCGCCGGGGTGATTTGCGCAAAGGGCGTTCTCCAGGACGGGCTGGGGGTCTGCACTCTCAGCAGTCCGGGCATGCGCGTCGCCACCGCCCTGTGCGAAGGGCTTTCCAGCGATTCGGCGGGCGTGGGCCGCATTGTTGCCGCCACATTGCACAAAAGTGGCATCGAAAAGGGCACAGTGTTTATTTTCCCGGATGGCTTTGGCGGGGATATCTCCGTCATGCTGCGCGAGCTTTATAACGGCCTTGGACCGGAATACCGGTACATCGGCGGCGGCGCCGGGGATAACCTGAAATTCTACAAAGCTTTTCAGTTTACCGACGAAAAAATGACCAGCGATGCCCTGGCGGTTGCGCTGGTCGACGGCCTGGTCATCTCCACCGGCCTCGGACATGGCTGGCAGCCCATCGGCGATCCGCTGGTCATCACCGCCGTTCGCGAGAAGTGTGTTGTCGAGATTGATGGCAGCCCGGCGTTTGACGCCTATTCCGAACGCCTGGGTGGCGTGAACAGGAATGATTTCGCGATTGTCGGCATGAAACACCCCCTGGGCTTTCCGGATATCGCCGGCCATTACCTGATCCGCGACCCGATCGGCCTGGCCGATGACAACGCCCTTAATTTTATCAGCGAAATCCCCCGGCATGGCGTGGGCAATATCATGGAAGGTCATCTTGACGAACTCATCGACACGGCGGCGGAAATCACCCGTGAGGCGGTGGCCCCTCTCAAAAAACCGGTGGTGGCCCTTCTCTTCGACTGCATCTCGCGTTTTCTCCTGATGCAAGGGGATTTTAACCGCGAACTGGCGGCCATCCAGGAGGAGCTGGGGGAGGGCGTGCCGATGTTGGGGGCGCTGACCTTCGGCGAGGTCGGCAGTTACGTCGATGTCCCCATGCTGCACAACAAGACCACAACTATCGCGGTGCTGGACGAGGTTGCCAAGGAATAGTTCCCTATGAAACGAGTGCCCGGAAAACAATCCAACTACAGCCTGATCACCGCGGAATTGTCCGCGCTCTACGAGATCCCTTCGCTCTCCTTTTCCGACTCCGAAGAGCGTTTCGCCGCGGAAGTGGTGGAGAAGGCGACCCGCCTTTTCGGCGTGCGATACTTTACGCTCCACGCCGGTCCTCCGGGGAACCGCCGTCTGCTGGCCTCCTGGGGGTTTCAGGATGTAGCCAGGATCGAAGAGCGGATTAACATCCCGAGTCCGGAACGCTTTAATCTCCCGTTGGGGGAGAAGGGCCAAACCGGACTGGTTTTCATGGAGCAGGCCCAGCCCATCCTCTCACGCGAACGCAGGATTTTTACGGTCTTTGCCCGCCGCGTCGAAATTGTCCTCCAGACCCTTTCGGAAAATGCGCGCCGTAAACGAGTCGAACAGGAGTTGTCACGCTATCGCGAGCACCTCGAGGAACTCGTCAAGGAGCGCACCTCGGAACTGAAGATGAGCAACGAGTTGCTGCGCCGCGAAATCCGTGAACGCAAACAGGCCGAAATGGAACGTGAGGCGATGGCGCGCGACGCGGCGGCTTCCAAGGAACGTGAACTGATGGAACGGACCAACCGCCTGGCCTCCATCGGCCTCCTGGCCGCGGGCATTGCCCACGAGGTGAACAATCCCCTGCAAGGCATGCTCAGCCATATGCACGCCGTCCGCCGCGCCCTCCCGGAGGACTTCCCGAAAAACGACAGCATCGAAATGGTCGAAGAGGGCATCCAGAGCATCTCCGAGATCGTCAATAAACTGCTCACCCTGACCCGGCAGTCCGGCCACAGCGGCCCGGCCACTGCCATCAGCTCCGTGGCCCTCGATTTTGTTACCCAGTTGCTCGAACACGAATTCAAACGCGCCGGGATTAAAATCATCCGCAAGGAAGAAAGCACCCGCTTCAAGCTCAATATCAACCAACAGGAACTTATCCAGGTGCTGATCAATCTCTATATCAACGCCAAGGACGCGATGCCGAAGGGCGGACGCCTGACGGTGACCACCTTTGCGGAAGAGGACCATTGCGTTATCTGCCTGGCCGATACCGGCCAGGGTATTCCAAAAAAATTGCTCGGGCAGATTCTTTCCCCGTTTTTTACCACCAAGGGCGCGCGCGGAACCGGCCTGGGCCTGAGCGTGGCCGAATCAATCCTGCGGCACTGCGGAGGAAGTATCCACGTGGAAAGCGCCGAAAATAAAGGCTCGACTTTTCGTCTGAAAATTCCCTTAGTGAGGGAGGAGAAATAATGAATAAAGATCACATACTGATTGTCGATGACGAGGCTATTGTACGGACCGGTCTCGCGGAACTCCTGAAGCAGGAAGGCTATATGGTGACCACGGCGGATTCCACCGAGGCGGCCAAGGAGATGATCCCCAAACTGGAACTCGATCTCGTCCTGAGTGATATCGTCATGGAAGGCGAGGATGGCATGGAGCTGTTGCGCTTCCTGCGCGAAAATTATCCGGATATCTCGGTGATCATGATGACCGGTTATGCCTCGATGGATAATGCCGTCGAGGCCCTCCGTCTGGGCGCGCGTGACTACATCCAAAAACCCGCCGGCCCCGCCGAAATCGTCCACCGCCTCGAAACTATCCTCGAAAGTGTCCGCCTGCGCAAAATGATGGCGCGGGAACGCGAAGAGGCCGAGCAACGCAAAAGGGAACTCTTCGACCAGGTCGTCCGCGCGGAACGGATGGCCTCGCTGGGTACCCTGGCCGACGGTATGGCC
The DNA here is from genome assembly GCA_009929845.1 of Spartobacteria bacterium. Lineage (GTDB taxonomy): Bacteria > Verrucomicrobiota > Kiritimatiellia > RZYC01 > RZYC01 > RZZM01. The sequence goes on along the minus strand of RZZM01000008.1, from coordinate 18,787 downwards.
TACGAACTTAATAATATCCTCGCCCCGGTCGTGAGCTATCCGAGCCTGATCCTCGAACATATTCCCGTCGAAAGCCTCGCCCGTCAGTATGTCGAGGAAATCAAGGCCGCCGGACGGCGCGCGACCAATGTCATCCATGACCTCCAGCTCATCGGGCGCGGCTCCAAATCCCCCAACGAGTTCGCGAATGTCAATGAGGTGATCAGGAAAATGGTGGACGAAGAACTTTCCGAACGCGAGGCCCGACGCCTGAAAATTAATGTGGCCCTCGAACTCCAGGACGAGTTGCCGCCCGTGGCCTGCGCCCGCAGTCAGTTGAATCGCGTTATGGCCAATCTCATCCTCAATGCCCGCGAGGCCCTGATGGATGGTGGCGGTGAACTGATGATCGCCACCGGGTTCGAACAGGGGATCAAACCCGATGGATTCTTCGAATCCGGCCCCCTGGGCAACTACGTGGTTCTGACGGTCTGCGATACGGGCCAGCCCATGGATATGCGCGACCGTACCCGCGTCTTCGAGCCGTTTTACTCTCCCCGCGTCAGCGAGGGAAAACGCAAGACCAGCGGCCTCGCCCTGACCCTCGTCTATCGTGTCGTCAAAGACCACAATGGCTATATCAAGGTCAGCAGCAGTCCCGAACAGGGCAACAGCTTCACCCTCTATTTCCCCCCGGCTACCCTGGGGAACCTCATCAAACAGGATACCCAGATTATTGAATTCGGTTCCGGCGAAACCATTTTGATCGTCGATGACTACGAGGAGCAGCGCAAGGTGGCCGGTACCCTCCTTGATACCATGGGCTACAAGGTGCTTTCCGCCGCCAGTGGCCAGGAAGCCGTCCGCATCTTCGAAGAAATGCGCCCCGAGGAAGGCAGCCATCCCATCGACCTCGTGGTGCTGGATATGATCCTGGCCGATGACTTCGACGGCCTGGAAACCTTCAAGCGCATCATCGAAATCAACCCCGGCCAGAAGGCGATTATCGTCAGTGGTTTCGCGGAAACCGACCGCATTGTGGCGGTCCGTAAATTGGGCGCCGGCAGCTATATCCAGAAGCCCTACACCCTCGAAGAGCTGGGAAAAGCGGTTCGCAAGGAATTGCGGTCGTGATCCGCCGATCAGTCGGACCGGCGTGTGGGTAGCCCCGTGGCGTATTCCTTTAAAGTTCATGTGCTTGGCTGCAAGGTGAACCAGTACGAGGCGCAGCAGTTGCGCACCCTGGCTGAAGCCATGGGCCTGCGCACGGTGGCGCGCGGAGCGTCCGCTGATGTGGTACTGATCCATACCTGCGCCGTCACCGCCCGGGCCCTTCGCAAGTCGCTCCAGGCGGCGCGCACCCTTTATGCCCGACATGACCAGGCGCCGTTGATTGTCACCGGGTGCGGCGCCGCGGTGCCCGCGTTCGAGGCCCCCCAAGGCGCCGTCTGCTGCGTCCCCCCCGGCCCTGACTGGCTGCACCGCGTGGCGACCGCTCTGCGCGCCGCCCTGCCGGACCTGCCCGCGATGAACCTGCCCGAATGCGCGGACCATTTTCCGATCGAATCCTTCGCCGGCCACGCCCGCGCCTTTCTCAAAATCCAGGATGGCTGCGATAATGCGTGTGCCTATTGCATCGTCCCCAGCCTGCGGGGGCCCTCGCGCGACAAGGAACGCGAACTCATCCTCCAGGAGGCCCGTTCGCTCTCCCGTGCCGGATTCCGCGAACTCGTCATCTCCGGGGTTTCCGTCGGACTCTACGGACGGTCCACCCACCAATCGCTCGCCGATGTCATGCGCGCGCTGGTCGACCTGCCGGAAACAGAACGCCTGCGCCTTTCAAGCCTCCATCCCAACGAACTGACGCCCGAACTCCTTGATGTCTGGGCCCAGACCCCCAAAATGCTCCCACATGTGCACCTGCCCCTGCAGGCCGGTTCCGACTCCGTCCTGCGGCGCATGAACCGGGGCTATTCACAACGGGAGTTCCTCGATGCGGTCGCCCGCGTCCGCGCACGCCTCGACACCCCCGCCTTCACTACCGATATCATCGTCGGCTTCCCCGGCGAAACCCCCGCGGATTTCATCGAAACCATGCATGTGTGCCGACAGGCCGGCTTTTCCCGTATACACATCTTTCCCTATTCGCCCCGCCCGGGGACCCGCGCCGGAAAAAAACCTGTCGCCGCGGGCGCGGTGGTCAAAAAGCAGTGTGAACAACTGGCCGCGCTGGCCGACGAATTGGCGGCCGCCTTCTACCGGCCATTTGCGGGCCGCACGATACATGTGCTTGTGCATCAATGCGGCGCAGGACTGTGCCACGGCTACTCCGACCGCTATATGCCGGTGACCTTCCAGGGCCCGTCACATCTGCGGGGCGATATCATCGCGATTCGCATCGACACCGTGTCCGCGCAGGGTCTCAAGGGGACGCCGGCGTAGCTCCCCGACGCGTCGAAAGCAGTCCGCACGCCGCCGCAATGTCCTGCCCCTTCGATTTTCGAATCGTCGTCACTACTCCTTTATCCTTCAGTAACTCCTGGAACGCCTCCACCTTCTCGCGCGACGCCGGCCGCAGGGGAATCTCCGGCGCCGGATTGAACGGAATCAGGTTCACGCGACACCGCAACCCGTTGAGCAAACGCACTGTCTCCCGCGCATGTTCCTCCGAATCATTGACCCCTGCGAAGAGCGCATATTCAAACGTCAAACGACGTTGCCGCCCGAAATCATAGCCCTTCAACAGGCGCACCACCTCACGGATCGGATTGGACCGCTGCGCGGGAATGAGTCGCACGCGTTCTTCATCGAACGGCGAATGCAAACTGATCGCCAGATGCGCCTGGCAACCCTCGATGAAGCGGGGAAGGCCGGCCAGGATGCCGACCGTCGATACCGTCAGGCGCGTCGGACTCTTCGCATACCCGTAGTCCGACGTAAAAACATCGATGCTCTTCATCACCGCGTCAAGGTTGTCCAACGGCTCGCCCATCCCCATGTACACCACGTTGGTGATCACCTCCCGTTCCGGGCAACTCGCGTACTGGTTCAGGATTTCCCCCGCTGAAAGCTGACCCTGAAAGCCCTGCAACCCCGTCATGCAGAACGCGCATTTCCGTTTGCAACCCACCTGCGTCGAAACACACAACGTCGCCCGGTCCGCATCCGGAATCAGCGCGCTTTCAACGTGCGCGCCTTCGTGCGTGGGAAAAAGATACTTCCGGCAGCCATCCGCGGAAACCGCCACCTGCTCGTACGGCAGGCGCCCGACCTCATATTTCTCCGACAACATCTCGCGCAGCGACTTCGACAACGTCGTCATCGCCCCGATATCCACACAATGCTTCCCATACAGCCATTCCGCCAACTGTCCCGCCCGAAACCCCGGCAATCCCATCTCCAGGACCAGTTCCCTCAGCTCAGCCAATACTTTTCCAAATAAATACGCGCGCATAAAAAGTTTCCAATCATTGGAAACTTTTTTAGCGATTTTTCCAATCATTGGAAACTTTTTCGCCAATTTTTCCAATCATTGGAAAAATTTATCCCATTTTTTCCAATCATTGGAAACTTTTCCCGCGATTTTTCCAATCATTGGAAAAACGTATAAATGGCCCCAGAGTAAAAAAACCACTTGCCTTTACATTGAGTTTGACTAGAGTAGCGCGGTCGTCGAGAAAAGTCGACGCAGCATTTTCCCGGTACGGGGTGTGGCTCAGCCTGGTAGAGCGCTACGTTCGGGACGTAGAAGTCGCTGGTTCGAATCCAGTCACCCCGACCATCCCAACGCCTTGTAAACAAGGCTTTTACGTCACACACAGGACGTAGTGGTCTGTGCGAAAAATGCGAATGTGTAACCTATGTGTAACCTTGTTTTAGATATTTGAGCCTTCCATTTAACTATGGTCTCTCCGCCGTCGTTACGGTCTTGAAATCAACGCCGATGGGCGTATCTACCACGAACCAGCGGGGTAGCTTGACGAACAGGCGGACATGCTCACACTTCAGAAGTCAAAATTTGCCCAGGCGTTTGTGAAATCGCCTGAGGTATCCAGCGGGGCAAACCGGTTGCCTGACGATGCGCTCACATCGTACTCCGTGGTATTACCTGCGGCTGTGTTTTTGGCGATGAAATTGGGCGAGGTCGGCGCCCAGATACCGGTGTCGTTATACATCACATGGTTTTCTTCAATGCGGTTACGACTGGCGATGGCATAAATGCCGGCCCCATTAGCGGACGTTTGGCCGTTATATGCACACTCGTTATTTTTAACGAGGGCAATGGCGTACACCTGGATGCCATGATTATCATTGTACGAAGCAACATTGCCGCTGATCTTGGTCCCTTCACCGCCGCAAATCCCGTTGCTGGAATTTAATGTTGATACACAGTTCACCACCAGGCCCGCACGATCCATATAAATGCCATGCATGCCGTTTTCTGTGGCCACACAATCTCTGGTTACACTGCGGTCGGAGGCGTAAATGCCATCGCTACCATTCTGGATTGCCCGGCAGTTGATAACCAGCGATCGCTCTCCGACGCCCATTCCATTGCCCCCGTTTCCAATGACCGTTATATTTTCAAAATGTGAACCGTATATGACGCTCGCATCCATGCCCGACGAACCAAATCCGGTGATCGTGCCGTTTCGCAGCGTGAAATTGTATTTAAGGCCCGCCAGAGCGCTAATGCCATGATGGCTAGAACCGTCGCCCATAATCGAAAAACCGTTCAGATCCAGCGTTACATGATTAGTCGCGATGTGGATACCGGTTTGCCCGATGCAAATCAGATTTGTGGGCAGATAATATGACCCCGGCTGGCTAATAATGGTTCCGGCATTTGTGACAGGAATCCGACTGGCGGCGGTATCCGCCGCGCCGGGCGACCACGAGCTTCCGCTCCACTTCACAAACTCCCCGGCGGCGGCGCCGTTCTGCGCGAGATCGTCAAACAGGATCGAGCTGTCCTGAATCTTTGCGCTGGTTACGGCATTCGCGGCAAGCTGCGCATTGCCAATGGCCCCGTTGGTAATGGAAACCACGCCGCCTGCAATCGAGAGGCCGGTGCCCGCGGTATACTCGATGTCATCAGGCATGGTCGTCCAGTCAATCTTGTTGCTGGTTACCGCATCGGCCGCCAGATGCGAATTGCTGACAGCCCCATCGGCAATCTTCACGCCTGTAACCGCGCCCGCGGCGAGATGTGTATTCGAGATCGCGCCCGCCTGAATATGGTAACCGCGCACCTGATTATTGGCGATATGCCAGAACTGGACCGCATTCTGTCCAAGCGCATTCATATCCACGGATTCAAATCCGTATTTCACGTTGGATATACTGCCGTCCGCCAGATGCACATTGGATATCGCGCCCGCCTGAATATGATGGCCCCGCACCTGCCCGTCGGCGATGTGCCAACTGTAGATGGCGTCGGACGCGATCATGGACATGTCCACCGCGTTGGCGGGCAGCTTCGCCGCATAGCGGGCATAGCCCACGCTTACAAGTTGCTCGCGGGGGGTGATGACGTTCGTCCCGATCACGACCTCAATCCAGACCTGGGTCTGGATCAGGGCGTTATCCAGGCTGCCGAAGGTCACATTGTCGCCGATCAGCGTGGCATACAAACCGTCTACCACGATCACATCGTTCGAGTCCTCGCAGTACGGGAACATTCCTCCCGTCGGCGTGTCATAGAGGCGGAAGGTGATTGGCGCCGTCCCGCTGAACAGGTTCGTCCCGTCCATAAGTTTGCCCTGGTAGTTGATCACCTCCGGCACGGTTTGCGCATGGGATGCCCATGCGATGCCCATCGCCACAATCGTTCCAATCCATGTTGCCCTCATAGTATTCTCCCTTTTAGTATTTCACTGGTCCAAGCTGATCGACCTCCAACGGAAGTCGTGCATTTATCGTTCGGTTAGGATTCGGATGGCCCGGACGGGTTCGGCGGCCGTCCAGGCGATGGTGTTGGTGGTCTTGTACCACGGCGCATCGCCTCCGAAGTAGGGGCCGCTATCGAGGGTTCCGGTGAAGGCATCGTCGGCCAGGTCATCGGAATACTCGACCGTGTTGACCGTACCGCCGCCCTTGCCCACCCAGTAGACGCGCGGCGATCCAACATCGAGTTCGAACCGGATGATGGCGAGTCGATGTCCCGGATCGAGCGGGTCGTACATGCCGATCGACTCCTCATAATCGCTCATCTCATCCCCGTCGGTATCGGGATTGTTGTGATCGGTGACGGCATAGCCCTCGAACGCGCTGCCGTCCAACTCCGAGATATCGGAGAGGGCATCCCCGTCGTTATCCCAATCCAGCTCGTCGGGCACGCCATTGCCGTCGGTGTCGAGATCCCATTTTCGGACTGTGACAGCTTGCAGGAAGCCCGCCCGATGGTCGAGCGTGCCCGCGGTTCCGCTGTCGATTCCGCCCGGCTGCGCTCCGGCGGAGATATGCCGCCAGTCGCGTCCACCCAGCGCGACCGTGTTGTCGCTGATGCTGCCCACGCCATTGTGGACCGAGCCGATGTGATGAATCTGGGCACAAGCCACACCTGCCGGAATGCCCATCGCCACGATTACAAAAAGAATGTTGGATGCTTTCATACGTTTCTCCTCTCTCTATTCATGCTCATTACCAGCCCACCTCCGCCGTGCGCACGGTGGCAACCCATCGGATGTTTTCGCCGTTGCCTTGGACCTCGAAGAATACGTCTTGAGTAGGGCTCAGACTCGTTGATACGCCTACGTCCCATGTCAGGTCGTCCTCCCAGATGGTCGTCACCGTGACGCCGCGTGCGACCACGCCGCCTGCCGGCTGTCCTTCCAGCATCCCCTCGATGCGATAGCTTGCGTTTTCGCCTGTATCGGCGCGCGCGACGATCAGCGCCTGGAAGGTCACCGTTTCGTTGGTGGCCACTTGCATCACGATGCCCTGTCCATCCAAGTACAAAGATTCAGATGAGCCGCTGCTTGTGGTTTGACGCCGCATGACATATTGCGAGGCCTGTGCGCTGCCTGCCCCGGCGGAGAATCCGCCCGCGGCATGAGCAATCTCACCGTAATTGTCGGCCTTTGCCGCCAAGCCGCCGCCGACTGCGCCGAACGGCGCCTCTACGCGGTTCTGAGAACCGCCCGATACGGTCGCGTATTGTCCCGAGGCCACGTTCATGGTTCCACCCCCCACCACCGCACCATTGACCAAGGCGCTGTTATCTGTACCGCCGGCTACGACACTTGCATAGTCGTATGCCCGGTTGCCCTCACCGCCGCCCACCACAGCGGACATTGCCGCCCGATTATCATAACCGCCCCCAACGAAGGCAAGATCGCCCTCCGCGAAGTTTTGCTGACCCCCCGCGATGGTCGCATCCTGGCCTGTGATTTGATGTTTCCACCCGCCGCCAATCGCCGAGCGTCCGCCGGAGATGGTATTGTCCCGCCCTCCGGAGATCACGGCGCTGGCCGAAAGAAGTGTAATGCGGTTGGTCATTCCTCCCGCGATCACAGCGCTCATGGATTCGGATTCGATGACATTCATCCGACCGGCCCCGATGACGGAGTTCTCGGCCAGCTCGCCGATCTCGTTGAACTGTCCGGCGCCGATGCCCGAATACGAGGCGTTGTCTTTGATCTGGTTGGCGCGCCCGCCGCCGATGGATGAGTCGAACGCTGCGGTTCCTATATCGTTCGCGCGCCCGCCCGCGATCACTGAGTTGGTGGACTGGTCCGCGATGCGGTTCATCTGTCCGCCGCCGATGGCCGCGCCCGCGCTGAGCGCCACATTCGTACGACCGCCCGCGACCGTCGCATAGGAAAGCTGTGCCCGGTTGTTGGCTCCGCCGCCTATGGTCGCATATTCCGCATCGAACACACTCCCCGCATCATTGCCCGCGAGGTTTCCGGCGCCGCCGCCAATCGTTCCATAGTTGTCTGTCACCCGGTTGGGATTGCCGCCGCCCAGGCCGCCGCCGCCGCTGATGGTGGCGCTTCCGGCGCTGGGATTGATGTAGTTATTCGACTGGCCGATGGTGATATTCGGCATCGTCCAGGAGTTATCCAGTCGAAGCACCCGCTGATTATTAGCGTAGATTTCCACGGGCCGATCGTCAGTGGTGCCCAAAAAATGGGTTCCGGGCGTAATGTTCGCATTGCCGGTTGTTTGCCAGAATGTATTGGTCGCGACATCGGCGGCAGTGATGGTCCCGTCGAGGATTTTCACACTGGTTACATTTCCGTCCGCGATGACGGATGTGGAGACCGCATTGGCCGCCAGATTGACGTTCGAGATGGCGAACGCGCCAATTTTGGCGCTGTTGATCTGCCCGTCCGCAATGTGGTAGCTATAAATGGCATTCGGCGCGATCATGGACATGTCCACCGCGTTGGCGGGCAGCTTCGCCGCATAGCGGGCGTAGCCCACACTGGCCAACTGCTCGCGGGGGGTGATGACGTTTGTCCCGATCACGACCTCAATCCAGACCTGGGTCTGGATCAGGGCGTTTTCCAGGCTGCCGAAGGTCACGTCGTCACCGATTCGGGTGGAATACAACCCGTCCACAACCACCACGTCGTTCGAGTCCTCGCAGTACGGGAACATCCCGCCCGTCGGCGCGTCATAGAGGCGGAAGATGATCGGCACGGTCCCGCTGAACAGGTTCGTCCCGTCCATAAGTTTGCCCTGATAGTTGATCACCCCCGGCACCGTTTGCGCCTGCGCCGAACAAATCCCGATCAACAGAATAGCCGCCCACATCCAACCGATATTTCTCGTCCTCATTACGATCTCCTTCTTTACTGCTAACTTTTCAGGAAGGTCATCCCGTTTCGCCCTACAGTCTGTCCAGCGTCAGAAAAACCAACCTGTACCCGATGAAAAATCGCCTCTTGCCCTGTGACCAGAAGCACGTCTGTTTCTACGTTCCACTTGTTCACAGAAAAAGAATACACACTGAAAAGGTGGACGTCAATCGGGAAATGACACGCGAGTTGGATGCGGCGGTCCGAAAAGCGGGGATATACCGACACGGTTCCCGTGGCGACATCTGGCCCCCAACGGGGGCATGATGTGGAGTGCGTTTTCTGAGCCAGTGAAGACAACACACTCGGCATCTTGCCGGGGTCCACTGGGTGGCAGGTGGGCATGGTTGATATGGGTCGACTTGACTCCAACTCAGGAGGGCTTTGTGCGGCAAATTGAGCATGCTTCCATGAAATTTGCAGAAGAAGCAAAAAGAAAAAGTTTCCAATGATTGGAAAAAACGGGTAAAAAGTTTCCAATGATTGGAAAAATGATGGGATGGCTATGAGCGAAGCGCAGATGCATTTGAGCATTGTGGTGATAGGGGCTTCGGGTGATTTGTCGCGGCGGAAGGTGCTGCCGGCCCTGTTGCCGTTGTATTGCCAGAAGCTGGTGGACGGGAAATTCCATGTGTTCGGGTTTGCGCGCCGCGCGATGACGCGCGAGGATTTTGTCGGGAGCATCCGGGGGAACCTGCACTGCAAGTACGGTCCCTGCGAGCGTTGCGAACAGCGGTTGCAGGATTTTGTGGGTCATTTCAGTTACCTGCAGGGGCACTATGACCATGCGGAGGATTTTGTCCGCTTGCGCAAGGCCATCGAAGAACAGGAGCAGGGGCGTCCGGGTCGGCGATTGTTCTATCTGGCGGTTCCTCCGTCGGTCTTTCTGGATGTGGCCCGGTCGATTCACCAGGCGGGGCTGGTCTATCCGCCGGACAGCGACCCGTGGTCGCGCGTGGTCATTGAGAAGCCGTTTGGCTCGGACCGGGCGTCGTCGGATGCCCTGGGCGAGGCCCTCGGCGAGGTGTTTGACGAGTCACAAATCTACCGCATTGATCACTATCTTGGCAAGGAGGTGATCCAGAACCTGATGGTGTTGCGCTTTGCGAACCTGGTGTTTGAGCCGCTGTGGCGGAACCTCTACATCAAGAATGTGCAGATTTCCTGGACGGAGGACCTGGGCATCGGCGACCGCGCGGGCTACTTCGACAGTTACGGGATCATCCGGGATGTGATGCAGAACCATTTGTTGCAGATGCTCGCGCTGGTGGCCATGGAGGAACCCGCCAATTTGAAGAGGCAGGTGCGCGATGAAAAGGTCAAACTTCTCAAGAGCGTGGCGCCGGTGACGCGCGATGATGTGGTCCTGGGCCAGTACACGGCCGGGATGTATCGCGCCGAACACCACCCCGGCTATCACGAGGAAAAGAACGTACCGACGGATTCTGTGACGCCGACCTACGCCGCGGTGGTGCTGAAGATTCACAACCGGCGCTGGGAGGGGGTGCCGTTCCTGATGTACGCCGGGAAGGGATTGAATACCCGCGAGACCGAGATTCGTGTGCGCTTCAAGGAGGTCCCGCACGAGGAATTCTGCGCGGACGGGACCTGCCTGCCGCCCAATGAACTGGTGATTCGCGTGCAACCCGACGAGGCGATTTACCTGAAGATCGTCAACAAGGTGCCCGGGCTGGATTACCGGGTCGAGGAGACGCGGTTGGACCTGCGGTACGCCGCGAAATTTGATGGTGTCATTCCGGACGCCTACGAGAGCCTGCTGCAGGATGTCATTCGCGGGGACCGCTCGTTATTCATTCGCGAGGATGAACTCAAGGTTTCCTGGGATATCTTTACGCCGTTGCTCAAACAGCTTGATGAGGAGCGCGTACGACCGGACCCGTATCCGTTCGGGACCCAGGGCCCGTTGGCGGCGTTTGCGCTGGCGGAGGCACACAACGTAAAACTTAAATAGGAAACACATACAATGATCCATTCCATGGAAGATCGACTGTTCGAGAGCGCGGCGGCGTGTGACCAGGCCGTGGCGGATGAATTGATGGCCGTGTTCAGGCGCGAGTATGCCGTGCCCACCGCCGTGGCGCTTTCCGGCGGACGAACCCCGTTGCCGGTGTATCAGCGCATCATGGACGCCGGGTGCGCGGCCGGCAGGAATCTCTATATCTTGTTTGCCGATGAGCGGATGGTCCCATCGGATTCCCCGGACAGTAATTATGGAAACACGCGCCCCCTGCTGGAGGCGTTGTGCGTGCCCGCGGAACGTGTGTTGCGCGTGCACACGGAGCTTTCCCTGGAGGATGCCGCGGCCCGTTATCACCAGGAGCTGGATGATTTCCTGGCGCAGGGGGTGGTGGCGATGGCGGTCCTGGGGCTGGGCATGGATGGACACACCTGTTCAATTTTTACCCGCGAAGCCGCAAGGTTGAAAGAGCGCTGGGCCTTTCCCGTCCAGGAACACGCGGGGTTTGCGCGGGTGTCGGTGACCGCCGACCTGCTTGCGGAGGCGCGGCGCATCATTATCCACGTTACCGGCGAGGAAAAACTACCGGTGATCGAGCAACTCCTGCGGGCACCTGAACAGCTCCCCGCCGGCGCCGCGCTCTTGAACGGCGGCCGTTCGCTCGCGCATGTGGAGGTATTCCGCGGCTCAGTGTGCGCAGCGGGCTAAAGCCCGTACACGAGACCTGAGTGCTGAAACCTGAAACCTGAAAGCTGTAACGTGCAACCGACCTCGGACTCCTTGGTGTCACTTCACCCAGGCCCTGTATCACTGTGCAATACGGCTTTGACCGGCCAGGGTCTCGACAAAAAAGCGTGGACGGGCCCGGACATCGTGATAAATCCGGCCGATATACTCGCCCAGAATCCCCATTCCAATGAATTGGGCCCCGATAAAGATAAAAAGCACCGCAAATAGCGTAAAAACACCCTCGGCAGCCCAGTCTGAACCCATAATCAGACGTGAAATCAGCAAAAAAATGCCAAATCCGACCCCAAAAAACGAAATGATGGCCCCGACAACGCTCAAAAGACGCAGCGGGAAGGTCGTCATACTCGTCAAAAGGTCAAATTGCAGGTTGATGAGCTTCCAGAGGCCGTATTTTGAGTCTCCCACGGGTCTTTTTTCGTGATGGACCTCGATTTCGGTGGTGTGGCGGGCAAAACTGTTGGCCAGAATGGGAATAAACGTGCTGCGTTCATGGCAATCGAGCATGGCTTGCACAATGTGTTTTCGGTAGGCGCGCAGCATGCACCCGTAGTCGTGCATGATAACGCCCGTCGAGCGTTGCGCGAACCGATTGACCACCCACGAGCCGATTTTTCGGAACGCGCTGTCCTGGCGCGGCACGCGGACGGTTCCGACGACATCATAGCCCGCCAGGATACTGGTTACCAGATTAGGGATTTCTTCCGGCGGGTTTTGCAGGTCGGCGTCCAGTGTGACTACAATATCGCCGCGCGCATGGCCGAAGCCGGCCATGACCGCCGCGTGTTGGCCGTAGTTGCGGTTCAGCAGGACCCCGACGATCTTCCCGTAATATGTTTCCGCGGCCTCGGCGATCATCTGGCGTGAGCGGTCGGAACTGCCATCGTCCACCAGTAGTATCTCGTACAGGCATTCTGTCTTTTCGCAGGCCGCCAGACTGCGGCGGATCAGCTCGGGTAGGGCGCCTTCTTCATTGAATACCGGGATGACAACGGTGACGGATGGATTTGTGTTCATGTGTGTTTCCTGCATGCGCATGGTCAGTCCTTCAGTACATCTTTGATTGCTTCGATAACGTCATCCACATCCCGGTCGGTCATATCCGGGAAGAGCGGCAGGGAGCATATCCGCTCGGAATTCCACGCGGTGGCGGGCAGAGATTCCTGCTGCATCTTTGCCGCTTCCTGGTAATATTTTTGAAGGTGCGCCGCACGGAAATGAAGACCGGTTCCAACGTTGCGCTCTTTGAGCAGGGCCATGAAGGCATCACGATTGATACCGGCTTTGTCGATATCCACGCGCACGATGAACAGATGCCAGGCGTGTTTGTGGGGGTAGGGCGGGTCGGCCAGGGGGAGGAGTTCGTCGATCTCCTCCAGGCGTTCGCGATAGCGAATCGCCAGTTCCATGCGGCGCTGGTTGAACGCGTCCAGCCGCGAAAGCTGCCGCAGACCCAGCACCGCTGAAATGTCCGTCATGTTGTATTTGTAGCCCGGTTCAATGACCTGCGCCTGCGGGGCGCGCCCGTGCGTCGTGCGGTCGTAGGCGTCCACGCCCAGCCCGTGAAACTTCAACTGCCGGATGCGGTCCGCCAGTGCCGGGTCGTCCGTGCAGAACATGCCGCCTTCCCCGGTGGTGATGTTCTTGATGGGGTGAAACGAAAAAATACACGTACCCGTTTTCCCGATGGGGACATCTTTATACTCGGTGCCGATGGCATGTGCGGCGTCTTCCGCCAGGGCAATGCCGCGTTCACGGGCCAGGCTCCGGATCGGGTCCATGTCCGCGGGCGCCCCGGCGAAATGCACGGGAACAATCAGTTTGGTTCGTTCCGTGATGTGGGATTCGATCAGCTTGCGCGAGGTCATCAGGGTGTCGCGGTCCACATCCACAAAAACCGCCTTGGCCCCCGCCAGGGTAATCAGGTTTGGCGTGGATACCCAGGTCATCGAAGGGGTAATCACCTCGTCGCCCGGCCCGATATTCAGCGCCTTGAGCAGCAGGTGCATCCCCGCCGTGGCGGAGGCCAGCGCGACGGCGTGCGCGCAGCCGGTCTTGTTGCAGACCTGGCGTTCAAATTCCGCGTTGTGCGGCCCGGTGGTGATCCACCCCGAACGCAATACATCGGCTATCGCGTTGATGTCAGCTTCGCTGATCGACGGCTTCGAAAACGGCAAAAAATTCTCTCGCATATATTTATCCTGTTCTGTAATTGCAAATTTTGTTGCATTGTTGGCAGAAAAGGCGCCCGTTTTCCATCATTAAATGTGGAAAGTTGCGTGGGTAGGTGATTAGCGGTTTAGGTGGTAGGTGATTAGCGGTTTAGGTGATAGGTGATTAGGTGATTAGGGGGTTAGGTGGTAGGTGATTAGATGATTAGGGGGTTAGGTGGTAGGTGATTAAGTCCGAAGAGATCGCGTGCTTGGAACACACTGACATTTAATCGGTTGCAAGCGGTGGAAGAGGCTCGTTGTACAGACTTTAGCCTGCCCCGCACGGCGAGCAGTACGCCTGCCGCAACAACCACAACTCATGCATCTACCCAGAAATCTCATCACCCAAAACAAGCGTTTCCGTGACACGGTGCCGTGTCACGGAAACGCTTGTTTTGTTCCGGTCAGGGGTGTTATTTCTAACCCGGAAATTTCACAAATTTTGGCTGGTTTTCAGGTTTTCAGGGACAGGCCGATGGGGAGTTGGTCGCCCAGGCTTTTGGCCTGCTCTTCGCGGTCGAGGCGCTGTTCGGTGGCGATGAGTTGGATGGTCCGTGGTGAGGCGTCCTGCCGCTCGAGCCAATCAAGCAGTTCGTTGCGCAGGGATTCGTCGATGTCGCGATAACGGTCGCCGGTCCTGCGCGTCATGAGGGCCAGGCTGAAAAGGTGCTCTTTTTGCCATCCGGGAAGGGCCATCAGTTGCCGGACCCAGGTTTCCACGGTTTCCGCGGGCAGCACATTGCACAGCGAGGTGTAGGCCGGACTGCGTTCGGCGATGCGTCCCAGGGCCCAGAGGGCGGCGCCCTGCGCGGCCTGGATGCCCTCGCTGCCCAAATCCTGAATGATCCAGTCGCCAAGTTGCTGTCGGGTGGCGGGGGCAAGGTGTTCAAGCGATCCGAGCAATCGCCAGATTTCCGCGATTTCGTGCGGCCCGGTTTTCAGGGTTTGCGCCAGGCATTTTGTCGGGCCTTGTTTGCCGGCGTTGGTACGCTGCATGGCGGCAATGAGAGGGGCGGCCAGGCTCTGTTGTTGGCCTTTGGTGAGTCCGCCGGCGATGCGACGCCACAGAATCCACCATTCCGCGCGGCACGGCTCGCTGCGTTTGTGTTCGAGCGCCTGCTGGTGCAGTCGCCAGGTCTGCTCGACGCGCCAGTCGTCGACCGGAAATCCGAACCCGGGCCGCAAACTGTAACCCAGCAGGTTCAGCCAGCGGGCCTCGTGGCCGGCGCTCATCTGACGTGCGTCGGGGAATGCCCGTACCGCATCCCAGATGCCGCGCAGGAGCGGCAGGGACCAGTCTGAACGCGGGGTTTGCGTGATTTCTTCAATCAGTCGCGTGACCTCGCGGGGCGCCTTGCGCGCGACGTGGTCCCGGGAGAAGACCTGTGCGACGCATTCACGGACGGCCTGTGTGGAGGAACTGTCTTCCAGCCCGCCCATTGCCTCCATGCGCGGCGCGCGCTCCCCGGCCGCCACCGTGGCGCGCACATCCAGTGGCAGCCGCCATTGGCGCGAACCGTCGACTTCTTCGGCCCGGACTTCCAGGATGCCGATATCGGTGAGGTCCACACGGAGGCGCACGGGGAGGGATTCGCCCTGTTTTTTCTTGCCGGTTTTAAGGACGGTGCGAATGGGGGGCAGGGGGGTGAAGGCCTCTTCGTTCAGGGGAAGATGGTCGCCCGGGACATCCCGGGTGCGCAGGCTGGAGGCATAAAACGGGAATTCAACGGGTTGGCGAACCCGCAGCAGGAAGGTCTGGTCCAGCAGGATGCTCTCGGCCTCCTGCATGCCGCGGGGCGCCAGGCAGATAGCGGTGGGGGCCTTGGCATCGTTGGTGTCGGATGCTATGCCGATATAGTATGCGTGCGAAAGGCCGGACTGTACACGCACGCCCTCGCCTCGCCGCACCTGTCCGAAGTAGGCCGCGCCCCGCGACACGGCTAAATCCAGGCGACCGTTTTCAAGGAGGCGGGGGGGGTGGCCATCGAACCAGCTTGCCAGCACATCGAGAAGGCGTTGGCGGATAGCGGGCGAGGCCAGAACGCCTCCGTTAAAGAGAATATAATCGGGCATGCGCGCGCCGTTGGCATCGGTGTGTTGCGAAAGGAAGGCGGCCAGGTAGCGGGTGATGGCTGCGTCCGCCGCATAGGGCAGGCCGAACTCCCGGAAGCCGGAAGCTCGAACGGCTGGCTGGTCGTCCGGCGCGCAGCGGGGAAAGAAGCCATCCAGAAGCAGCGCTTCGGCCTGTTCCTTCGGGAGCGTGTACTGCACGCTGTCGCCGATGAGCGCGCGGCCTGTTCCCTTGATGCTGAGGGTGATGTTTTCCGGGGGGTGTTCGCTCAGCGCCTGTTCCTTGGCCGTGCGGCAACGGCGGATCAGTTCGCTCCATTGCGGTATCGAGAGGGTCTGCTGCGCGCGCAGGGCCTCTTCGATGTGGTGGGCCATCGCCAGGTCCAGGTTGTCACCGCCCAGCAGCAGGTGCCGGCCGACGCTAATGCGGCGGAACGAGAGATCGGCGGTCTCCTCGCCTTCGCAACTGATAAGGGTGAAATCGGTGGTGCCGCCGCCGATATCGCACACGAGGATCACCTGGCCGGCGTTGATGTGGTCCCGCCAGTCTGTTTCATGGCGCTGCAGCCAGGCGTAGAACGCCGCCTGGGGTTCCTCCAGCAGTACAAAATGCGCGAGTCCCGCGTCATGGGCCGCCGCCACGGTCAACTCGCGGGCCACTTCGTCAAAAGAGGCCGGGACCGTGATGGCCAGGTGCTGTGCCTCCATGGGGTATTCGGCGAAGGCATGGTTCCAGGCGTGCCGAAGATGCCGCAGAATGCGCGTGGTGGCCTGTACGGGGGAGAGCCGGGTGACATCCGTGGCGCCATGCCAGGGCAGGTTGGGCGCGGTGCGGTCAATGCCGTTGTGGCACAGCCAGGATTTGGCCGAGGCAATCTGGCGGCCCGGCGCCAGTGCGCCCCGGTCGCGCGCCCAGACGCCTACCGCGCCGCTTTCCGGCGCCGTGCTCCAGGGCAGCCACAACTGCTCCGGGGCGCATTCCCCCTGCGCCGGTTCGTAATGAAACGACGGCAGGGTCGCGCGCGCCTCGATTTCACCCGGCGCGATCCACTGCGGGATCATGAACGTGTGGATGGGGGTCTCCGGCTCCCGGGTGTCAATATAGCTGACCGCGCAATTGGTCGTGCCTAAATCAATGCCGACACAATAGCGCCCCGCCACCTCGTCCATGCCCGCGGCCTCACCCTTCGCGTTCATCGCGGACACTGAACTCGAGTTTCCATCGGTCGCCGGAAATGGCGCTTACACACCAGAGCTCCAGCACGCCGAGTTCCGTGATGCAGGTCTCGAATTTCACGGGGACGTACCCGTCATTCGCCTCATCCGCCGCCTCGAGGATCATTTCAAGGGAATCGGTCTCGACCAGTTCGCCCTCGTTCCAGTGTTCGAGGATGACGCCGGGCTGGTCGTCCTTGCGCACGGCCGAGTTGAAGAAGCGGAAGTGGGCTTCCTCGCCAACCGCGAGGCCGATCTCATTGCCGGGCACTTCGATGGAGGTGCCTTCTTCCATGCCGTGGGGGACTA
Source organism: Spartobacteria bacterium (assembly GCA_009929845.1). GTDB lineage: Bacteria > Verrucomicrobiota > Kiritimatiellia > RZYC01 > RZYC01 > RZZM01. The sequence goes on along the minus strand of RZZM01000008.1, from coordinate 1,469 downwards.
CGCAGAGCGCGTGCAGGGGCCGTTCGGCGCCCGGGACGGCCAGTCCCAGGGTTTCGATGCCGACATAATACGCGCGGGCCGTGCCGCCGCGGATACGGATGCCGCCGGTATCCTTGGCGTGTCCGTAATAGGCCGCGCCGCGCGCAACGGCAAAGTCCAGGTCCTGGCTGCCTTCCAGGATATCGGGAACCTGTCCATCGCCGAACCAGTGCTCGAATACCTCCATCATCCGCTGCTGGAGGGCGGTCGCCTTCATGACGCCCCCGTTGAAGATGATGTGCGTGGGACGCGCCGCGGATTCCCCGTCGCCGTGGTGCAGCGAGAGGAAATGGGAGAGATGCTTGGTGATGGCCACATCCGATTCAAAGGGCAGTCCGATTTCCTTGAAGCCGGAGGCCATGCGGCGCTTCGGGTGTTCACCGAGTTCGCACAGCGGGAAGAACCCGTCCAGGAGGATGTCGCTGACCTCGTTGCGTGACAGCTCGGTGGTCACCGTTCCGCCGATGACCTTGCTGCTGCGTCCGAGCACCGTGATCGGCGCGGCTTCCAACGGCTCGGGGCCGAGGAGCAGTTCCTTGGCCGTCCGGCACGAATGCCAGAGGCCGACCGCCTGCCAGGGATCGATATCCACTTGCTGGTCGCCGAATTTTCCCTTGGCGGTGTGCGCCAGGGCGAGGTCCATATTATCACCGCCAACCAGGATGTGATTGCCCACCGCGCGGCGGGTCAGTTGGAGTTCGCCGTTCTCCTCGGCCACGCTGATCAGGGTGAAGTCGGTGGTGCCGCCGCCGATATCGCAGACCAGCAGGGTGTCGTCCACCTTGAGTTGTTTGCGCCATTGGCGGCCCGCCGCGGCCAGCCAGGCATAGAGCGCGGACTGCGGTTCTTCGAGCAGGATGATATCCTCGGGCAGGCCGGCGGCCACCGCCGCCTCGCGGGTAAGCTCGCGCGCGCTGGCGTCAAATGAGGCGGGCACGGTGAGGGTGACCTTCTGCTCGCCGATCGGCGCCTCTGGAAAGGCATCGTGCCATGCGGCCGCCATGTGGGCAAGGTAGCGTTGTGTCGCGGTGACGGGCGAGACCTTCGCCACATCCTCCGGGGCGTTCCAGGGAAGAATCTCCTTGCGCCGGTCCACGCGGCTGTGGCACAGCCAGGATTTGGCCGCCGCGACGGTGCGGCGGGGGACATCCGCCGCCTGGGCCCGGGCGTAGGCGCCCACGGCGAAATGGTTCCCCGCGGCCCAGGGCAGGTCGCAACTGCCCGCCTGCGCCTCCTCCTCGGTGCTGATGTACAAAAACGAGGGGAGCATTGGGCGGTTTTCGACGGTGCTCGCCGCCACCAGTTGCGGGATAGGCAGCAGTTCGATGTGCGGTTCTTCCACATCCAGGGGGGTATAGGCCAACACACTGTTGGTTGTGCCCAGGTCGATGCCGATTGAAAATTTTGCGTTCATGGTTTCTATCCTTTTT
>RZZM01000571.1 GCA_009929845.1 Spartobacteria bacterium | reverse complement strand
ATTCCAGTCGCGGGTGAGAATGCGCCCCTCTTCTTCCAGGCGGCGGGTGATGCGGATGCCGGGAAACGGGGTGAGCACGGAGATCAGGAAGGCTTCGAGTCGGGCCCGGTTGATGAAGCGGTACAATTGATCGAACACCGACGCCGTATCAAAGTCGTATCCGACAATAAAGGAACCCTGGATGCCTATGCCGTGGTCCTGAATGCGTTTTATACGTTCCAGGTTCTTATCCACCCGCACAAACTTCTTGCCCATGCGCTCGAGGTTTTTTTCGTCCAGCGATTCAAAGCCGATAAAGACGGACTTGCAGCCGGAGGCCGCCATGGCGCGCAGCAGTTCTTCATCGTCCCCGATGGTGATGGGCGCCTGGCTGCCCCACCATTTCCCCGCGCCCTCCAGCCGCGCAAAAAGCGCCAGGGCCACGGAACGTTTTGAGACGATGTTGTCATCCACGATGAACACAAAACGGTCCGGAAGCTGGAGGTACTCCCGTACAAATTCATCCAGCGGACGGGCGCGGAAACGGCGTCCGAAAAAGGCGGTGACGGTGCAGTACTCACAGTCGTGCGGGCAACCGCGGATCATCTGTATGGTGCTGGTGGTGATGTATCGCGTACGCTCAAGCAGATCACGCCGGGCGGGGGGGATATGTTCAAGTGTCGAGAACTCCGGGGTCCTGTATGTGGGCTTGATACTCCCGTGGCCGACGTCGTTCAGAAAATCCAGCCAGGCGGTTTCTCCTTCGCCGACAATAACAGCGTCGGCATGCGCCAGCGCTTCGTCCGGCAGACAACTGACATGTACGCCGCCCATGACCACTGTTTTGCCGCGGGCCCGGAAGTGGTCCGCCAGTTCGTATGCGCGGCCGGCCAACGGCGTCATGACCGAAAGGGCGATGATGTCCGCATCCGCGTCGTCAGGAACCGGACGGCAGTTTTCGTCGATATAGGCAATGTCAAAACGGTCCTCCGGCGTGATGGCCGCGATGGTCAACAGGCCCAGCGAGGGAAATTTATATCGGAAATGCGCCCAGAGACTGCGTTGGGGCCAGCGGGGAAATATAAAAAGTATACGTGGTTTTAGGGGCGTGTTCATAGGCTGTGCGCGGGAGGCGTCCAAAGTGGCTTAAAGCAGTACCACTGGGTGATGTGGCGTTCAATGTCCTGTTGCATGACCCCGGCCACGGTGGTCAGCGCGCGACGGATGTCCGCTTCGCGATCGTCGGTCTGTTCGACAAATACCGGTGGCCGCGCGTAACAGCCGTACCGTCCATCCGGCTTGCGCAGGACCACACAGGGCACAACCGGTGCGTCGTACATCCGGGCCAGGTAGAGATAGCCGCAGGGCAATGTGGTGTCATGTCCGAAAAACGGGACGGTCATGGCGTGGCCGCCCACGTAACGATCCACCAGCATCGTGACCAGTTTGCGCTCAGCGAGCAGGCGCTTGAGGGTAAAGAGATACTCGGCTGGATTTTCAAGGGTGACCAACTCAACCCCGTAACGCGCGCGGAAGCATCGCATTTTTTCTTGCATGGCGGGCGATTTGATAGGGGCGGTTACGGCGGCAAGCCGGTCGCGGTAGGGCGCCATAACCAGCGTGCCCAGCTCCCAGTTCCCCAGGTGGGGGGTTACCAGCAACCCGCCATGCGCCGAATCCAGCGCCGTTTGTATATGCTCGAAGCCCTGTAAATCATCAAAAAATTGCTCCGGCGCGAGTACCTCTTCCGCCGTGGTGACACGCATTAAATCCTGGAAGTAGATGCCGTAGTTGAGCATGATGCGCCGCGCCAGCAGAACCCGCCGATAGCGGGGCCATTGCGGGTGTACCATGGCCAGGTTGCTTAAGAGGGCGTGGCGCAGTCCCCGCGTGCCCCAGAAAACCGCTTCGCAGAAGACCGCGGCAATGACGCGCTGCAGGCCGCGCGGTAACCGGGCAAGGCGTTCGAGGAAGGGGTAGCCGCCGGTGAATGTATCCGTGGGGGACGGCCTGTTCATGGGTCAAATATCTCCGCGCTGAAGGCCTTGGCATAGCGTTGGTTAATCCCGAAGGTATCTATGTTTTCATAGAAGTTTTTCCACATGCAGATGAACCGTTCCTGGAGCGCTTCGGGAGATTCGCGCAACGGACGAAAGACTACGTGCGCGCCATTGTACCGTTGCCAATCAGTAGTGAGTATCCGTCCCTCCCGCCGCATCCGCTCGAAGTCCGCGGTGCCGGGAAAGGGCGTAAAGATGGTGAACTCGCCGAGATTGGCGCGACTCTGCGCCGAGAAACGCGCG
>RZZM01000162.1 GCA_009929845.1 Spartobacteria bacterium | reverse complement strand
CGCGGTCAGGAATAAACAATACATAAACCCCGAATAGGGGTTGCACTATAACCGGGGCGTTTATGTCCACCCGCAAACACCGCCAGGAAAGAAGGTGTCCATTCAACTTCCACGAGGTAAGGAGTTCTGACGTTCCCTGGGCAGCAGACGGTATATGTGCCCGAAGTCTTTCTTTTCCAAAGTGCCGCCAACTCCTCCGTGGTGGTGTTGGCCAATGGTCCGGCGGTTCAGGTGACGCTGGGGCCGCTACGACGACCCTGAGCGGACGGGCACCCCGCCAACTTTGCCGTCGCAAATATATTTTTGAAAATATCACGGCAGGCGCAGCAATTCCGCGTCGTCGAACTGCAGCGCCCCGTGGACGCCTGCCCCGCCGACGCGGGAACCGCATGCGCCGCGCGTGGCGTTCCGCCCGGGTTCATCCATCGTGTGACCCGCGGCGGTCCCTCACGCCCTGCCGCCACACACGCGCACATCATGACCATCCACCACATCACTGCCGATTTCATTCGGGTTCCTTCCATGCTACGCGGTTCGGGCACAGTATACCCGGTCTCCTCAGCCACGTATACGCACTCGTCGCCTGCGTCAGCATGAAAATCGGTCAAAAAAATCTGTATATATCAAGGCGGGTATGAAAGGATGAACGCCATATGGAGACGAGTATGAATATTGTATTGTTCAAAGGCGTTGCCTTTTTTGCCATACTTTTCACGGGTATTGTGGGAGGGCTGTTTTCGCGATGGATGTCCAGGTCCAGCCGCAGTGATTTCCTGTTTTCGATGGGCAATGCGTTCGCGGGCGGGGTGTTTCTTGGGGCGGGGCTCATTCATATGCTGCCGGACGCGCAGGAGGGCTTTGATGTCATCGACGGGGGGAGCGATTATCCCTGGTTCGGGCTGTTCTGTTGCGCGGGTTTTCTCTTTATCCTCTTCCTGGAAAAGGTCATTGTGCGTCATCAACATTCACATGATGACGCGCCGGGCTTTATCAAAGAAGACCTTTCACTGTATCCATACGTGCTGATGTTGGTGTTGTCCATCCATTCCATCATTACCGGCATCGCGTTGGGGACGGAAACGCGCATGGCCCAGGCGCTGGTGATCCTGCTGGCGGTGGTGGCTCACAAGGGCACGGCGGCGTTCGCGCTGGGGGTCAGTATGCTGCGCGGTAAGGTGGCGCTCCGGCGCATGGTGGGCATGATCGTCCTGTTTTCCTTCATGACCCCCTTGGGGCTGCTGCTGGGGATAGGCTTTATGAGGGTCCTCACCGGGCACGCGGAACAGGTGTTCGAGGCGGGCTTCGACGCGCTGGCGGCCGGGTCTTTTCTCTATGTGGCCCTGCTGGATATCCTGCAGGATGAGTTTTCACGTCACAAGAACAGCGCCCTTAAATTCGCCCTGGTGCTGGCCGGGCTCGGGGTCATGGCCGTTGTCGCCATATGGACCTGATAGGGCGTTTTCGCGATGCAACAGAATGCTTCCCGGTGCACCGCAGACGCTTTGGATAAGAACGGGCGCGTGCACAAGCCGGCTCGATGGGAATCTCGCCCTCCAGGGTTACTTGTTGCGTGGTTAACTGGAGGGCGGCTACTCCGTAGAGCCCCGGCAACGAATAGATAAGAGAAAATGAACCTCATTCGCTGCTTTATTATTCGTTGGAATGCGGCCCCTCTGATTTCCGATCTCTTGGGTTGTGGGCGCAGCCTACCTTGGGTTGTCAGGAAAGTAGCCACGGATTTCTGAAATTTTGGCTTGCCTTTGAAATGAACATATGTTCATATCAAAAGAATGTAAAGGACATGAATGATGCCCAGACCCTGTAGAAAGCGAATGATCAGCGAGGCGCCGCCGGTGACGTTTTTCAAGCCGTCCGGGGTTCCGTTGCTCAATCTGCGGGTAGTCCGCCTTACCCTGGACGAGTGGGAGGCGTTGCGCCTGGCGGATGCCGAGAAGCTCTACCAGGAGGAAGCCGCCCGCCGGATGGATATATCCCGTCCGACGTTCTCCCGGCTGATCGAGTCTGCCCGCGGCAAAGTGGCCGGGGCGTTGACCAGCGGCGCGGCGCTCGAAATCGAGGGCGGTCCCGTTACGCGGGCATCTAAACAGTGTCGAAAAAAACAGGCGTGTGCAACCCGGCGGATCCGGGAGCAAGCAGTAAACAGCAGGAGATGGACCATGAGTAAACGTATAGCGATAACCGCCCAGAGCGAAGACCTTGCAACACAGATAGACCCGCGCTTCGGCCGGGCCGCGGGATTCCTGGTGTACGATATGGAAACCGGCGAATCCTCCTTTCTCTCCAATGAGCAGAATTTGAACGCGGTCCAGGGGGCCGGGGTGCAGGCGGCCCGGCACATTGTCAATGAGCAGGTGGATGCCTTGATCACGGGTAATATCGGGCCCAAGGCCTTCCGGTTTCTTGACGCGGCGGATGTGAAGGTATATTTAGCGGAAAATGTGTCGATCCAGGAGGCGCTGGCATTGTACAAAAAAGGCGAGTTGTCCCTGCAGGGCGACGCCAATGTCGCGGGTCACTGGTAAGACGCCAACCATCAAATGAAATGAAAGGAAAAGAATATGCGTATAGCGATACCGACAGCCAACAATAAAATTTGTCCGCATTTTGGACATTGCGAAGTATTCACTATGGTGGATGTGAATGAAAAGACAATGAAAATTGAAGCGATGAACGATGTCGTTCCACCGGCGCACGCGCCCGGCGTTCTGCCCGCCTGGCTCCACGAGCAGGGCGCGCATATCATTTTGGCGGGAGGCATGGGGCAGCGTGCGCAGAACATGTTCACCGCGAACGGCATTGAGGTGATTGTCGGGGTTACCGCGGGTGATCCCGAAACCCTGGTCAAACAATACCTCGCGGGTGAGCTGGTGGCGGGGGAAAATATTTGTGACCATTAGGCTCTCGCCAGATTAGGATGGGCGACGATTACACAGGCATCACGCATAATCCCCTTGAGGGGAAAGGCTTGTTGTTCAGGCTTTAGCCTGCCGCGCACGGCGAGCCGCGCACGTTTCGGGACAAAAAATGCTGCGCGGGCGGGGAACTCAGTAGGGGTCGAAGAGCTGGTTGTCGGGGCCTCCGAACCAACCGAGCTGGTGGCTTTCCGAAAGGGCGCCGGCGGAGGTGGTCAGTTCTTCGGCGGAGACGTGGCCGTCGACCCATACGACATTGGCTTTCTCGTTATGCCGGAAATGGATGGACGGGGTGGAATGCGCGCCGGACTCGCGGGGCGGTGAGCCGGAGAGAAAGTGATAGGCTTCGGCGAAGGAGTATTCGATCAGGTATCGCGGGTTGCTGTAGGGTTGCGGGAAGGCGGTGTCGGCGAACGCCACGGTGTGGCTGGGGTCTTTGATTTTGTCGCCCGGCATGCCGTGTCGGACGCTGGCTCGGTTGTATCCGCTGAGATAGGCTTGTGAGCCCACCCCGCGATCGTTGTAGCCGTAGCCGCCGCAGGAGGCCTCGAAGGTGTTGGCGTCCGCATTGTGCCGCACATAGTTCACAAACGTCGGGCAGGCGCGAATGGCGCCTTCGGCGCCCATGTAGGGAGCGAGCGGGCCTTTTTCGCCGTCGAACGGGTGATGCGATCCGGTGCGTCGGCCGTGCCAGCGGCGGAGATTGGATGAAAAGATATCCGCCGCGGCCGGCGCAAAGTAGCCGTGCGTGTTCTCGTAGGTGATGTTTGCAAGTTGTATCTGGCGCAGGTTGCTTGCACAGCGCGACTGGCGGGATGATTCGAGTGTGCGGCGGGCGACACTCGAGAGCGTGAGGGTGAGCAGGGTGATGAGCACGACGACGATCATCAGTTCCATGATGGTGAATCCGGATGGGTTATTCGTCTTCATCGGACCTCACAATCCGGTATACCCTCATGCGGGATGAGCGCTGGGTATCCTCAAAGGTGTGCAAAGCGTCGTCCCCCGCGATAACCCCACCCGCGTTATGCCACTGTGCCGGGCGCAGGGTCTCGGTCCACTGGACCTGATACTGCCGGTTGGTGTGGGCCATCCATTGCAGTTGAAGGGCCGCGCCGACGGGTGCCATGCGGCATTCGGTGATGAAATTGATCACCCCGACGGCTTCAAGATCAAAGCCGCCGGACAGGAGCGTCGGCCAGGCGTCATAGATGGGATTGGATGGCACGGCCCCGTCGTGGAATGCGCCGTTGCCGGGGATATCGACAAGACGCACATAATGGATATCCATCAAGTCGACCAACCCCGCGATGACGTGCGGATGGTTGGTCAGGTCATCCAGGTCAAAAGGGGTGCCCCAGCAGCTGTAGCTCTTGTTGATGTGCTTGCCCGCAAGATTGTAAACGCCGGTGGGATCAAAGGCGGCAAAGCCGCGGCCCCCGTTGGTGGACAGGTCGGCTTCCGTCACCAGGGTATGGGCCGGAAAGCGCGCGAAGCAGTTGGTTTGCGTGGCCACTTCAACAAAGGCCAGCTCGCTGAAGATATAACCTGAGGGGTCATAATTAGACTGAAAGGAATTTTCAAAGACGGCGAAATCCGGTCCGTCAAGATTGGCGATGGCCACATCAAAGCCGAGGATGATTTGCCCGGGCGGGACGCCCTGGGCGATTTGTGTCGCGCTCAGATCTCCCAGGGCGACAATATCATGCTCATCTCCGGTGGCCGGACCCAGGGCCTTTTGTGCGTTGGAGTAGTCGACCGACACCCCTGCGGCGGGGGTATAGCTGACGACCTGTGAGGCCCAGGCCGCGAAGACGGGGTTGATCCTGTTATCGGGAAGGTCGACTATGCCGTCGCCATGGGGTCCGACATACCCCGGGATCGGCGCGTCGTAGGGATTGGTCGGGTCATTCTGCGCGGTTGAATAAGGGCCCGCGCAGGCGGACGGCATGGCCGGCAGAAACATGCCCAGGCAGGTCGCTGTGATCAGCAGGAGGATGGCGTTCTTTGTCTTCATTATTCAGGATCCTGTTCGTGAATCACGGCCTGGTTCAGTTCGACGACGCGACCGGTTAGCGTTCTGCTTTGCCGGATGTACTGTTTGTACCGGCCATCCTGGACGGCGGGGTCCGTGAGGCCGTCGCCGTCATAGTCCATCGGGACCGGTCGGGCATCATCCCAGCCCCAGTCCACGATGCGCAGGCCTTCATCGCTGCTCGCGCGGATGAACCAGCGTCCGTGGTCGCCATAGACGGCGATATCGGCCAAGCCGTCGCCGTCATAATCGCCGGGCGCCGGTGTGGCGCCGGGCCAGCCCCAGTTGATTTCCAGCAGGCTTGCGTCCGAACTTAACAGGATATACCACACCCCGTTGCCGAATACGGCCAGGTCGGTCTGATGGTCCCCGTCGTAGTCCGCGGGCGCCGGCCGGGCGTCTTCCCAACCCCATGCGGTGATATGCTCCGAGCCATCGGAACTGTGCCGCACATACCATCGCCCGTCATTGCCGTAGACCGCGATATCCGACACCCCGTCTCCGTCGAAATCACCGGAGACCGGCATCGCCCCGTCCCAGCCCCAGTTGAGCGACTGCAGCGCTCCGTCCAGGGAGTGTTCAATATACCACATCCCGTTTTGCGGGTGGTAGGCGGCGAGGTCCGCGAACGCGTCGCCATCGAAATCGCCCTGCACCGGCTGGGTGGCGGACCAGCCCCACTGGCGGCGGACCGTTTCCCCGGACGCGCTTAACCGCGTCAGCCATTCGCCCTCTGGCGTGCAGGCGGTGCTGTCCGCCAGGCCATCGCGGTCAAAATCGCCCTGTTGGTACGGCCGGATCAGCTCGTAAAGGTAGCCCTGGTAGCCGAACCAGTCGGTGAAATTATTGATAAACGATTTGGTCGCATCGCACCAGGCCCATTTGCCGATGCCGTAGCCGGCGGTGCTGTCCGTGGCGACGGTCGCGATCAACCGGCCGGTTTCCGGATCGTACTTGTTGACCTGGTTGCCCCATCCGACGGTCGCGTAGAGGTAATCCTGCCCGTCGAAGGCCAGGTACCCCGCCGCCACATCCACAATCGCCTGCGCATCATTGATGGTAAGGTTGCCCGCTTCCAGTTGCGCCGCGGAAAAGCGCACGATTTGACTGGGATCCGGGTAGGGGGCCTGGTAGGCGTAATAGAGATTGCCCTGGCTGTCGAACGCGATGCCGCCGGAGTCACCCCCGATGACCGCGACCTGGCGCAGCGTCCCAAGGGGGGAACGGGCATGGATGCAAGTGCCTGTTCCTATATGTCCGGAGCCATAATTGTTTGGGTCGGGATTGGTCACCAGGTACATGTCGCCGCGGGGATGTACAGCGGAATCATAAATACCTTTGACGGCATGGTTGGCCACGAAGTTCAGGGTGTTGTCGATATGGCCCAGTTGATAGGGGAAGGGCCAGGAGTAGCTTGTACCGAACGCCGTATGGAGCAGGGAGTCGAGTACCTCGACGATACTGATGGAAACATTGTAGGGGAGGTATCCGCAGATCGCGTCTGCGCCGGTATCCAGATCATAGGACCGAAGGGTGGTAGCCCGCCCGAAGTAGGCCATATTACTGAAGACGCACAGTCCAAAGCTGAGCGTCCCGTTGTCGGCATGATACAGTACGGCGGTTTGTGAGCCCGGCGGTCCGCTCAACGCGCCCCCGGCGCGGGCGGCGCACAATACGCTTATGATGGAGACCAGGGTAAGATAACGGATGCTGATGTTAATATGCTTCATAACGGCCTTTCTGTCCCTGTCGCGGAGACATGTTATATTGATTATTCCGCGAAAAGGTTCGGCAGACGAAGCGGGTCCACTCGATACTTCATGCGCGGAAGTATAGTCGAGTATGGAACAGCACGTCTTCTGGCTTACCCGCTCCATGACGCCTTCCCGAACCGAATGGTCAGTGGTCAAAAAAAGTCACGGAGGACAATCTCCCAGGGGGAGATCGGGCTTACAGCGGCGCGACCGCGTCTGAATTTCACAGACTTCCGTTTGCTGCTCGCATACCTGGTTGTAAAGAACTGATCCGCACTGTAGGTCCCCGGCCCCGAGCCGTCAAGCCGGAAAGCGGAGTTCTATTTTCACTCTTCACATTTGCGGGGTCACCTGCTAGGGTGGGCGCATGAAAAAGTTACCCATAGGTACCCAGGATTTTGAAAAGCTGCGAACAGAGAACTGTTTGTATGTGGACAAAACGGCGCTCCTGCACCGTCTGATCACGGAAGGAAGCGTCTATTTTATCTCGCGACCGCGTCGTTTCGGCAAATCTCTGCTCGTTACAACCTTGAAGGCATTGTTTGAAGGGCGGCGGGAACTTTTTACGGGGTTGGCCATTGATGAACTGGATTATGACTGGGCGCCGCATCCGGTGCTGCACATAGATTTCAGCAGTGAGCGTATTAAGACAACGGCTGATTTGGAAGACTTCATTTCCCGCCAGTTACTCGATGCCGCGGGGAAATGGGGGATAGAGTTAAGAGCGACATCCTATACGGCACAATTGCGTGAGTTGCTTGAAAACAGGCCGGTAGAAGATAAAGCGGTGGTGCTGATCGATGAATATGACAAGCCGATACTGGATCATATTGACGATACTGAAAAGGCGGTGGAGATGCGCGAGACGCTGAAGGGGTTTTACACGACCATCAAGGCGTGTGATGCCTATCTTCGTTTTGTGCTGCTGACCGGGGTCACCAAGTTCGCCAAGATGTCGGTTTTTTCGGGGTTGAATAATCTCAATGATATCACCATGCACAGCGCATATGCCACATTGATGGGGTATACCCAGGATGAATTGGAGCGCTGTTTTGATGAGTATATTCCACGGTTGATGGAAAAACAGGAGATGAATCGGGATGAATGCCTGGAGCAGATTCGCCGGTGGTATAACGGCTATTGTTTTTCTCCTTTCGCAGAGCGTGTCTATAATCCGTTTTCAACACTGTTGCTGTTTAATGGCGCCGAGTTCTCAAACTTCTGGTACGAAACCGGCACCCCGACCTTCCTGATTAAACTGGCCAGACGGGAAGCATTCGAACCCTGGAAAGTGGGAAATGTTTCTTTCAGCTTAATTGGGTTTTCGCAATATAATGTCGAAAACCTGCGCACCTTGCCGCTGCTCTATCAGGCGGGCTATTTGACGATTTCGGCCTACAACAAAGAAGATGATGTCTATATTCTCGACTATCCGAACATGGAAGTGCGCAAGGCGTTTACCGAATGCCTGGCCTCTGAATATAGCGGGGTTTCCCAGGATGAGGAAACGGAGTATCTGTTGCAGCTTCGCGCCGCCCTGCGGAAGGGTGACATGGAACAGTTTTTCGAGACCATGTCGATATTCTTTGCCAACATTCCCTATGATATCACCCTGAAAAATGAAAAATACTATCAGACCGTGTTTTATTTGGTGTTCCTGCTGCTGGGCATGCGGATGGAAGCGGAATGCCGTACAAACAAGGGGCGCATAGACGCGGTGGCGGTTACGACGGATACGGTATTTATCTTTGAGTTCAAACTGCATGGCACGGCCGAAGAGGCCCTGGCGCAGATCGCGCAGAACGAGTATGCCCGAAAGTATGCCGCGTGCGAAAAGACGATCCGCGCCTTCGGCGTGGCCTTCGATCCCGAGACGCGCAACATCGGGGCCTGGCGGGAGGGTCCCCGACCTTCGGTCTCTACATCGGGACAACCAGGCCAGGCGTGTCACCTCAACTCCCCCACTATACCACCAGCCCCTATCCCGAGGGATAACCGATAATAGGCAGGCCTTTCAAGGCCTGTATCTCATGGCCGACTGAAAGGTCATTTTTGTTAATGCGGAGCTGGGGCTCCGCGCTCCCGGCCTTTTTGGCTTCTCTGTCCCCGGTTTATCCCTCCAGCATGCCCGGGTGAGCTACTATCATTTTCATGTCACGATCGTGACATGAAAATGATAATGCAGGGCTGTGCGCGTTCGGGTTGCGGATGCCTATGTCCTTCCAGGCAAACATAATATCAGAGCTAAATACGAGTACCAAAGCATGTACGCCTTTGGTGATCTCTGGCTCGTAGCGGAAGCGGGCAAGACCTATACCGTTAAGGCCGAATCAAAGGGGTACAGTGTGCACTTTTGGATTGAGGATACAGAGGGCAAGGTCGTGGGCGGGATAAAGGGCAGTGATGATGAACCGACGGAGCACGAAAGCTGATCGCTGCCCGGTGTGTGAAGGTTCGAATATCACTACATATTGGCCTGCTACAGGATATATATATAAATATGTAATTCATCGATTGAATCGTTGAATTACATCGACACCATCATATCCTCCACGCTCCTCTGCAATACGCCCCATCCTTTCACCAAGGACAATGTGCGCGTCAGTCTGGATACTCAGTTGAGCAATTGAACGGGTTGGTTGCCGCGGATCATTTTCCCGATGAGGATGGGCTGTGCCTTCTTTTTGCGAAGGATCGTCATGGCGGTATCGGCCTCTTTGGCGGGGACGGCCAGGACGTAGCCGATGCCCATGTTGAAGACGCGGTACATTTCCTCGTGGTCGACGCGTCCGGCCTCTTCGAGAAAGGCAAAGAGCGGGGGCGTCTTCCAGGTGGCGCGGTCGATCTGCGCGCACAGGCCTTCGGGCAGGATGCGGGGAATGTTGTCGTAGAGTCCGCCGCCGGTGATGTGGGCCATGCCGGAAACCTTGACCTGGGCCATGACGGCCATGACGGGTTGAAGGTAACTCTTGTGAACCGCCAGGAGGGCCTTCTCGAAGGGCGTGCGCGTGCCGGGGACGGTATCGAAAAGTTTCTTTCCGGCCTTTTCAAAAATAATTTTGCGCGCCAGGGAATAGCCGTTGGTGTGGAGACCTGAAGAGGGCAGGCCGATCAGAACATGGCCATGGCGGATGGCGTTGCCGGTGACCAGTTTCTTCTTTTCGACTACGCCCACGATGGTTCCGACCAGGTCGTACTCGCCCCGCGGATAAAGGCCGGGCATTTCGGCGGTTTCGCCGCCGAGCAGCGAACAGCCATTGGCCTTGCAGGCCTTGCACAGGCCGTTGATCACTTGTTCAAAGACCAGCGGATCAAGGGCCGCCGCGCCGACGTAATCCATGAAAAAGAGGGGTTGGGCGCCCTGGACGAGGATGTCGTTGACGCAATGATTGACCAGGTCCTGTCCGACCGTGTCGTGCTTGTTCGCCATGCTTGCGACCTTCAGTTTGGTGCCGACCCCGTCGATACTGCTGACCAGGATCGTGTCGCGGCCCGGGGTGCGGAAGAGCCCGCCAAACGACCCGGTCTGACTAAGCACGTCCGGCGTGTAGGTGGTCTGCACCCTGCGTTTCGCGCGCCGGAGCGCGTTCATCATCACATCGATATCTACGCCGGCCTCGGCATAGGCTGATTTCTTCTTTTTTGCTGCCATAATTCCGCCTTTTGATTTTTTCCAATCATTGGAAAATTTATTTTCATTTTTTCCAATGATTGGAAAAAAGTCACTGAAAATTTCCAATGATTGGAAAAAAATGCTGAAAAGTTTCCAATGATTGGAAAAAACGTCGAAAAAGTTTCCAATGATTGGAAAAATGGGGTACAGTTTTTCCAATGCTTGGAAAAACAGTTTCCGCTATTTTTCTCGGGGCAGATGGTACTTAACATATGTATAGAAGTCGATATAATGTTGGGCGAATGTTGTGTATACTGCGATAGACTGTTTTGCAGGCTTGAAAGTTGATTATGAAAAACCGACTGCTGTTTGTAGATGACGAGAAATGCATACTGATGCTGCTGGAGCGGATGTTTATGCCCATGCAGGACCGGTGGGAATTGCTTTTTGCCCATGACGGCGAGGGCGCGATGGCCATCATGGAAGAGAAGCCGGTGGATGCGTTGATCTCGGATTTGAACATGCCGGGGATGGACGGGGCGCGGTTGATGGACCAGGTGGCGGAG
>RZZM01000570.1 GCA_009929845.1 Spartobacteria bacterium | reverse complement strand
TTTTTTCCAATCATTGGAAACTTTTTTACCGGTGTTTCTGCACCCAGGAATCGAAATCTTCGCGCTTGATCAGGGCGCGCGCAATCAGATAGTCACCGGCTTCCCACTCGATGATCAGCCGATAATGAATACCGATGCGGATGCGATAAAAGGTGCGACCACTCTGCTGAATCTTTTTAAGATGCTTGAAGATCATTTTCCGGTTCATGCAGACGGCGTGGATGGCTTCCAGCGCTTTGCCGCCCAGGCGCGCGGGCAGTGCGGCGCATTGCGCGCGGAATTCGTCGCTGTATTCAGGAATTACCGGACGGAAGTCCGCCGGCGCCTCCACGGCTTCATCGCCGTCCTCCTCATCGCGCCCCTTTCCTTCAACCGCCCTCTTCGGCTGATTCTTCCGGGCATCCAGCTCATTCATTCGCCGTTGTTTTTCGGTCTCATGCTCGATCTGCCTGCGCAGATCATGCTGGTTCTGGATTTCAACCTTCAGGTTACCAAGCTTGCGACGAAGCCGGGCCATTTCCTCCTGCTGTTCGGCGATGATCCGGTCCGCATCGGGCGCACTTTCGGCCTTGTCATTCTGTAGTTGTTCATCACGGGCCTTTTGCAGTTTCTCAAGCTGTCGTTGTTGCTCCCGGAGGCGGTTCTCCATGTCCAGGATCGACTTGTTGCGCGCCCTCAGCTCCATGCTGATGGACTCCTTTTCCTGCTGCAGCGACTGCAGTTCACCGTGCAGTTCCCCCTCGTCTTCCCCTTCGTCCTCGACATCCCCCCAGTACTCCCCCTCATCGAAACGCAGCACCGCCGGGTCTTCCGTCGGGGAGAAAAGCAGTCGCGCACGCAGGTCTTCAAGCATGTCAAGGCAAACTGGACGTGTAGCATCACTGGGCATACAGCTTATATGCGCGCGCAAAAGCAGCACCGCGAGCCCCGGCATGCGCTCTGAGATGAGAAAGAAAAATTGCAAAAGGATGGTATACGGGTCGTTCTCATCTTCCACACGCTGCCCGCAGATTTCAGGACTCTCATAGGCCAGGTACCGGCGACACCAGTGATCAAGCTGTTCAAGCCCCGCGCTCTCACGCAGCAGGGGCATCAGGTCCGGCGCAAAGGGCGGAAGGTTGATCCCATATTTCTCCGCGGCCGCCACAGCGCGATCAAACACGTCAAAATCCGCGAAAAGCACGGATAACTTCTGGATCATCATAAAAAGATTCGCGCCTTCATCATCGTCGGCATAAAACGGCATCTTCTCCCGGCAATAACAGCACAGCTCAAAGGCCTTTTCATGTTCCTGGATTTTGCACAGGTGGCAGATAACATACTCAACATCCATCGCTTTTATGCGGTCGAACTCAATCGAGCGCAGCACGGACCGCGGCAGTACCACCACGTGCATGTAGGTTCCATCTTTATCATACTGAACCAGGGACTTTTCATTGAGGCTGTAATCCGCGGATGCTTCCCGTTGCGTCATACAGCACTTCTTGTATTTCTTTCCGCTGCCGCAGGGACAAGGATCGTTGCGCCCGGTTTTTTCGTCAAAATGCGCCGCCTGATCTCCTCTGGCCAGTACGCGCGGCGCATGCATTTCCGGCAGCATTTTGTCCAGCTTCGGCGGCAGTATAACACGGAGCATCTTAATCAGCTCATCCGTCATTTCCTGCGCATCTTCCCCTGCGTTCGCGGACTGCCTGTCCATATGGATGCTCAACACGTCGCTGAATATTTTCCTGTTGAGATAAGCAATCAGTTTCCCCTCATCCCAGGCCTGACAGGCAATCCACCACGGATACAAGGCGGGCGAAAGGTCGAGGTCATGCTCCAGCGCCAGCAGGATGTAGGCCAATGCCAGGTATGACTTGCTGTAGACAGAGTACCGCGGGTCGCGCAGGATACGCGTCATTTCATCCACATCCTCTTTCGTGAGCAATGCAAAACATGTAATGATGGGCATTTCCAAACGACCACGCAGGCAATCCTTCGCTTCAACGAGCAGGGCGGGCGGCAGGTATAGCTCCCACTCCAGGCACAGGCATATCCATATACAAAGCGCGTAATACTCCCCCTGTTCGATAAGCTGCCAGGCGTATGCCGCGGCCTCTTCGCGTGTAGGAACAGCAAGCGCCTGGCTCCGCTCCCTGACCCCACTAAGCGCATAGGGCGTCTGTTTCAGTTGCTGTGTCGTCGTTTCGTCGTATTGCGTCATAACGGAACAGAGTTTCCTGTTTCTGCGCCCATTCGTCAACAACTGCTTTGCCATAGCCCAACTTCGGGGCAATTCAAGAC
>RZZM01000569.1 GCA_009929845.1 Spartobacteria bacterium | reverse complement strand
CGGTATTTTCTGGCCGATTTTTCAATGCGGGTGCTTCATGACACTGATTTTGATGTTCGGAAGCTGGAGTGTCTTGAATGCGCTCCGTCCTGGATCGTCGAGTGTCTTTTGAGCATTCCCGGCTTTCCCGGCGCGGAATATTGCGATGCGGACATGCTTCTGGACCTCTGGAAACGCGCAAAACGGGCTTTTTTGGATAAATTTTCGGTTTTTGAGGGCACTTTAGTCGATTTCATCAAGTCATTGGCGCCAAAAATCGAGATTCCGGGCCGTGTTTACTTCCATTTGGTTGAAAAAAAGGGTTCCGAGGACCCTTTTGCCTTTCTGGCGACCTATTCGACGCGCGAAAAGGCCTCCAATACGATAAAACACGTCCCTTTACAGCATGCGCTGCTCGAATTTCGTGAAAATCAGGAAAAACTGCTCCATTTATTGTCCTGCGTGCATAAAGTAGCGGTCAAGAGCGCCTTGATTGCCGATCTGGTCGATGGCGGCGATATTTTTTATCCGCTGGGTTTTTCATCAAAAGAGGCCTATACCTTCCTCACAGAGGTGCTGGAATACGAAAAATCGGGTGTTTTATGCCGAATTCCGGACTGGTGGCGGCCAAAAACGCATAAAATCGGCCTTTCGGTCGCGATTGGCGGAAAAAAACCGGCTCATGTTGGGTTTTCGGCCTTGTTGGACGCCAGGCCGGCGCTGCTGATCGACGGGGTGGAAATCAGTATCGAGGAGGCGCGGCGTCTTCTTGGCGAATCCGAAGGGCTGGTGATGATCAAGAACAAGTGGGTGGCGGTCGATCCAGGAAAACTGCAGGCCGTACTCGATGCCTATGAGCAACTGGCGCCCGATCTCGAAGCGGGGATGTCACTCAGTGATGCGTTGCGCATGCAGCTCAAGCTGCAAAAGGCCGACGAACAGGATGAGGCGATCATCGAGGTCACCAGCGGGCAATGGCTCAGGCAGGTGATGGAATCCCTGCGGACCCCCGCCGTGATCGAACCGGTTGTGCCGTCCGATGACTTCTCCGCATGCCTGCGTCCCTACCAGGAAGCCGGCCTGAACTGGCTCCACACCCTCTATCAACTCGGATTTGGCGGATGCCTGGCCGATGACATGGGCCTGGGCAAAACGATTCAGTTATTGGCCTTTCTGGGTCTTGTTCGCCCTACCCAACCGGGTCCGAGCCTTCTGGTGATCCCGGCTTCGCTGCTGGCCAACTGGCGGCAGGAGATCAACCGTTTTCTTCCGACCCTGAACGTCTACTATGCCCATCCCGGCATGGAAAACCCGGGGGCCTCGAAACACCTGGCCATCGCCGAGACATTGCCGGAGTATGATCTGGTTATCACCACCTATGCCCTGGCACAGCGCTACGAGTGGCTGAATTCCCATGCATGGAACTGTGTGATTCTTGATGAAGCGCAAGCCGTGAAAAACCCCTCCACCAAACAATCAAAGGCCATCAAAAAACTGAACGCCCGCGTCCGTTTCGCGCTGACGGGCACCCCGTTGGAAAACAGCCTCTCGGACCTCTGGAGTTTGTTTGACTTTCTGAATCCGGGACTGTTGGGAAGCGCCGGCGAGTTCAAGGCCTATGCGAAAAGCCTGACAGAGCATCCCGAGGCGTACGGGTCGTTGCGCAAGGTTATTTCGCCATTCATTCTGCGGCGCAGCAAAACGGATAAACAGATCATTTCTGACTTGCCGGACAAGGTGGAAGTCAAGACCTATGCCGAGTTGTCAAAACAGCAGGTGGTGCTTTATCGCCAGATGCAGGCGGACCTCGAAGAGAAGCTGGAGCAATTGGACGGGATCAATCGGCGCGGCCTGATCCTGAGTGTATTGATGAAATGCAAACAGTTATGCAACCATCCCTCGCAATATCTGGGCAGTGGCGGCTATGCGGAGGCGGAGAGCGGCAAATTCAGACGCCTGCGGGAACTATGTGAAACCATCTATGAAAAACGTGAGCGGGCGCTGATTTTCACTCAGTTCAAGGAAATCACCCAGCCGTTGCATGACTACCTGTCGACCATTTTTGCGCATCCGGGACGTATTCTTCACGGCAGCGTGGCCGTGCATAAGCGCCAGCAGCTTGTGTCCGAGTTCCAGGATCCGCGCCATTATGTGCCTTTCATGGTTCTTTCCATCAAGGCGGGCGGCGTCGGGCTCAATCTCACCCAGGCCAACCACGTTATCCATTTTGACCGGTGGTGGAATCCCGCCGTGGAAAATCAGGCTACGGACCGCGCCTTTCGTATCGGACAGCAAAAAGATGTGCTGG
>RZZM01000568.1 GCA_009929845.1 Spartobacteria bacterium | reverse complement strand
CTAATCGAACAGCAGCATGTAGATCGGGGTCAGGCTTCCGCCGTCGCGCTCCACGGCCCCGATGTCGCAGGCCGAGCCCACGGGCCGCCGCTTGCCCCGTTGGTCCGTGGTAACAGGGTTTCCGCCAACGTCCGTGGCCGGACCCCCGGCGTTCACCAGGGGGCTGTCTTTCTCGGGCATCCGTGTGTGGGTGGGGCCGCCGTTGTCGGCAAGAGCCATGAGCTTGGGATAAAGAGGATCCGCTCCGCCAACCTGATCGTTGTTCACGCCATTGGTGAATCCTAATGTATTATTCCATCTTCGGGCTATGAAATTGTACCCGGCGCTGGTGTAGACGCCGGCTGAAAGTTCACCATACCATTGCGGTTTCGATGAATACCTGGTGTTTCTGTTTTCAGCCACGACACAGCCTTTCATGGTCACGGTCGGAGGAAATCCGCTGGACAAATGTTCCATGAATACGCCCCCGCCCGGATCGCTCTCGCATCCGGCCCCGCCGGAAGTGGTGCAGTCATAGTCTCCGATATTGCCGGTGACGGTCACGTAAGACAGTGCAACACCTGTCGGAGTATAGCCGCTGGTATATCCCCTGATGGCCAGGCCGCCCCCGCCGCAACCGCTGGCCGTGTTGCCCTGCAGGGTGGTGTTGGTGATGGTGTGCGTGCCATTTTGATAGATATAGATGCCGCCACCCAGTCCATCGGCGTGATTTCCATCAAACAGGCACGAACTGATCTCGGCTACTCCGGTAGCACCAGAAACCCAGATCCCCCCCCCAAGCGAGTCTTGATTGAGCCCTGATGCGGTATTGGCCCGGAAGGTAGTGTTTTTGATCGTCCCATGATTGATGGATATTCCTCCTCCGGCAGAAGAGGCGTCATTGCCCTGAAAAAGGCATCCGTCGATGAGTGTATCCGAGCCTCTGAGATATGCTCCGCCACCCGAATACCTGAGGGTTTTGTTTTCAAGGAACGTACAATCTCGCAAGGTCGTCACGGCCGGAGATACCGGTTTAGCGTAAAGGCCTCCACCGTAGTCATCGGCCTGGTTTTCGCTGACCAGACACCGCGTCATCTCGAGCCCCGCACCGATGACCACCAGACCCCCGCTATAATTCTCCACGACAGTGTTTCCGGATACCTCGCAATCGGTCATGACGAGCTTTCCGTCACCCTCAACTCGACGAAAATAAATCCCTCCGCCGTACTTGGTTGCCGTATTGTCGGCGATGGTACTGTCCGTGATCGTGACCGTACCGGGGCAAGACAAATCGATCCCGCCGCCGGAATACCCACACGTATTGTTGATGACCGTCACCCGTTCCAGGCTGAGCGAGCCTTGGTTAAAAACGTATATGCCTCCCCCGGAACCCGTATCTGAAGTGCCCGCCGTATTGTGGCTGATTTCCGTATCCACGGCGGTCAGGCTTGCGCTGTTCGCGACCGCAACGCCTCCGCCAAGATTCGCGGAATTTTGCGTGACGCGGCAGTTTTCAAGGCGCAAATTGCCGTTGGCCGCGTAGATTCCACCGCCGATGCCGGCATTGCCGCCGGAAATTGTCAGGCCTCTGATGGTCACGTTGATGTTCAATGAATTCACCTGAAACACAGGATCCGGGTCACTTATGGTCTTGTGCACCCGCAGGCTGTGTATTCCGGGACCGTCGATGACCAGGTTTTTATGGATATCCAATCTGGTATTCACGGTGATTTGTGCCGGATACGCCAGACTGAAATTGATGGTGTCCCCGGAATTGGCGTCGGCGATGGCCTGGCGCAGGGATCCGGCACCGGAATCGCTGGTGTTGGTCACGGTGATGGTCGCGGACCAGGCCTGGCTGGAAATGAGCAGTGAGCCGAACAGGACCAAAGGAAGGCAAAGGCTTTTGAGTCTTTGCCGAGACCAGAATTTTTCCATGGGTATGTCTCCTGTCAAGGGATGCTGTGAAAATGGTTCATGGGGAGATATGAGGCGAAAAAATCCATTGTGGACGATGAAAAAAACGAATTCCCTCCAATCTAAAAAAATAATCGTTCATTTCTTAACGGCAAACCGAATGAACGGCAATACCTGTTCGGCGTTCCCGAATACAGGCCATGGAAACGAATCCGATTTTTTTCCCCGCCTGAAAAATTTTCTTTTGACATGGCCCCGTTCCGGGATCATCCTCGCCCAAAAACGATCTACACGAGGAGCGCCCCATGCACACCTACATCATCCACCCCATGGTCCTGGGCACCAAGGTCTTTGACAAGGGCATGATGACCTACCAGCACGATTACGGAAAACCCTACAC
>RZZM01000567.1 GCA_009929845.1 Spartobacteria bacterium | reverse complement strand
CCGGCACAAGGCGACGATCAGCGCCTCCATCAACTGGGTGAAGCCGGTGCCGGGACGCGCCCACGGGACCTCGACTTGGGTGGTCTTGCCGCAGGCGCCACAGCGCACCCGCGGGACCTTGGCCTGTATGTACGCCTGGAACTGGAAGAAGTTCAGATGGCGCCATTCCCGCGTCTGCGTGTCATGCACCGGCTGGTGCTCCGCCCCGCAGTGCGGGCAGGTAAAGCGGCTCCCGCGGGCGAAGCCGACGGTGAAATCGATCCGCCCGGACTGCGGATCGAAGTCGACGCCCCGAACATCCCAAGGAGCCTGCAGTCCCAACGCGACGGTGAACAAGGAGACGGTTTCCACGGCAGCAACCTCCGGAGGTTGGCCTGTGGACATGTGGACGCGTCCTGCGGACCGGCCCGAGCCCTACGGGACGTGTGGACAACCCCTGGACCGCGCCGATTAAGCTCGTGCCGATTTCACGCGTCTCGCCGGCGCGGCCCACCGGTTGCCCACACTCTCGGGCCTCGCGCCCACATGCCCACAGCCCCAGCAACAGGTTTGACGAATTGTGCTCTAAAGGGTGCGAACCGGAAGGGGCGGAGTCAAGGCCCGACCCACAGGAAACGTAACAGGACCAGGAAAATAGGGAGAGACCACGTTATTCTCGAATAGCGTCTAACTGAATGAATGAATCGCCTAACACGCCCATCAAGTCGAGACCATACTGCGCATCGAGCTTACAGTAATCCTTTGGCGCTTTAGTTGCGCAGTATAGCCCGGCTTATGGGTGAGGTTGGGCAGAGTCGTTCTCGGATATGAGAATATTGTGGCGTCCTGGCTGATAAGAAGAAAGTCAAATAATGTCGCAAAATGTTTATAGCGCAAAATGTTTATAGCCTTTTTATTCAATATCTCTATTAGATTTTTCCTAGCATGGCCTTCATAAAGGATATTTCCAATAGAAATGTCGGGATATTGTATTAAAAGGCTACGTGAGAGTATTTTCTCTCTATTTTTCCATTTGGATATTTTTACGTTTTGAGGATTTTATGCTTAATATTTATCTATTGTTTCATAAATGCGGTAACAATTACGTGTTAAATGTACACCGAATCGATACTGAAACGGCCTTTATAAAAAGCGTCGTGCCAAATGAGGCCGCCAATATTGTCGAGCATGACAAGGGTGAAACGATTGTTAATGTCAGGTGTCGTAATTTTGGTTATGGAGACATTAAGGAAAGCTGCCTACTAAATGTTGAATCGGCGAGATTTATAATTTTCACAAGAAACCCTGCGGGATTCATACTTAGCGCTGCAAAATATCATTATCGAGGCTGCGAGGAGTGGGCTGTTAAGAAGCATCAGAAAGATCTCGGCGGAAAGACACTAACGCAAGCCCTAAGAGATTCAACCAGTTTGGATGAGCAGCATATCATTATTATGAAACATTTTGATTGGCTCTATAAAAAGCAGGTATCACTGTTAAAACTTGTAAATGATCAGAGGTTTTTGAGGGTTCGCTGTGAAAACTTATTTACGACAACTGAGGAAAACTATTTTTCCAACCTAGCCAATTTTTTCCGCCTTTCTAAAGAACCATCTTTTTTGAATGCACTCAAGGCTGCGTCACCTGCTTTCAAAAAGAAGTTACCGAATCATTCGACAGGATCGTTTAAAGTCGAAAATCCTTACGATGCATTAGGTGATGAGGCTAAAAGCTACTTTGACGCTCACTGGCTGGAGTATGCGCGAACGCTAGATTACGACTGTGGCGAGAAGGAAACCGGGGACAGACCCTGAGGTATCCCCACGAATTCATGCCCCGCCGGCACCGTCGGCGAGCAGCCCGTCATGATCGCTCGCAACCCATTGGTCGGGTGGCGCGATGGTCGCGAGCAGCTCATCGAGCACATCACGGGTACTGTCGAGGACGAGCAGCAGACGCGCGAGGAAGATCCGCGAGTAGACGCGACGCTTGCCGTTGCCCGGATGCAGCCGGCGGTGGACGCCCGCGCGCTCGGCCGCGGTGCCGATCAACCAGAGCAGAAAGGCGGCCAGCGAGGCGATCAGCACCAGCACCGCGAAGCGTTCGGTGCCGCACGAGCGGCTGCGCTCCAGGCCTTCGCCGAAGTGCAGGTTCTTCATGTCCCGGAAGCTCTGCTCGATTTGCATGCGCCGGGCATCGAGGCGCACCAGCCGCTTGGCCGGCCAATCGGCGAAGCGGGTCGAGGCAACCAGCAACCAGGGCGCTTTGGCGCTGCGGGCGTTCTGCGTGCTGGCCTTGGAGCGTGCGCGTTTGCCGAAGGCGGTCTTGCCGCGACG
>RZZM01000161.1 GCA_009929845.1 Spartobacteria bacterium | reverse complement strand
ACATATGGCGCCCCGGAGGGTCGCACGAACATGGTCAAGGCGTGCTTGTAAAAGCGTGCGCATTCGTGCGGCCCTCCGGGGCGCCATACGGTTGGTGTAACCTTCTCGGGGCCATCGGCCCCGAGCTAAGATCGTGGCCTCCTCCGGAGGCGGCTCGGTGATTAAGGTGTCAGTTTCATTTTCCAGCGACCCAATAATCGTTCTCATAACACGACCGTTGCATCCATTCGATATTTTTTTGGCTTAATCGGCGCGCAGAAATCGGCGACAGAGCAACGGCAGGATCAGGAGGGTGGCCAGGAGGCAGCACACGAGGCCGGTGACCAGCATCAGCCCCATAAGCGCAATGCCGGGGAAGGAAACCAGGGTCAGGGTGCCGAACCCGAGGCAGGTGGTCAGGGTGGTCAGGACAATAGCGCTGCCCGTATCGTGCAGGGCCACTGTCAGGGACTTGTGTTCCTTCAGGGCCTGCATAAAGTGAATGCCATCATCTATGCCCAATCCAAAGATCAGCGGAATCACCGGCAAGTTGAAGAAATTGAAGGATATATTGAATAGGCCCATGATAATACAGGTCATCCACATACCGCAAACCAGGGGGATCAGCACCAAAACAATATAGCGCCAATTATGAAAATGCATCCACATAATCACCAGGATAATGATCAGCGTAATCCCCAACGCCAGGGCGCTCTCGGGGATGCAACGGCGCCGGACCTTATCGAGCAGTAACTCGGTGGAAATGCCGCTCCCCGCGCGATTATGCTGTGCGATCAGGGCATCCACCCGGTCCACTTCTTCCTGTGACCACTTGCGCCCATCCGCGTGCGTGGCCATGAGCAGCAACTCCTGTTGGTCTTCGACAAAAAACGGACGGACCAGGGGAATCGTGTAGAGCAAATCCTCCCAGTACCCCGGCTGCAGCGCGGCAAAGATCGCGTCCACATAGTCGTCGAGAGATTCCGGGTATTGCAATTCTCGCGCCATGTAACTTTTGCGCAACTGCTCTTGTGTCGAGCCGGAGGTTATGTTGTGTTGCGCGCAGAAGGTTCGCAATCCTTCGCGCAGCGCATCCATATCTTTCCACGAGGGGAGCAGGCTGTATGGCGTTTTCCACACGCTTTGCGGGTGTATGCTCACCAGGTCATCCACCAGGAGCGAATCCGCCCGGTACCCTTGTGATTCGACGCGCACGATGAGCGCATCGGCCGTATCTTCGGAGGAGGGCGCCACGGTCGCATACATATCCTTCATCACCAGGCTGTTCGCCGGCAGGAACATCCGATAATCATTCAGAAAATGCAATCGGGGCAGGAAGAAACTCCCTGCGATCAGGAAAGCGATCAGCAACCACCGCAATGGCTGCATGCGCCGGATCAGCGCCACGATCCAGTCCAGTTGTTCATTCCCGCGGCGGCGGGCCGGCCTGAGCAACGCCACACAGACCGGAAAGACCAGGAAAAAAGAAGCCGCGGCCAGCAGGATGCCGCCCCCGGCCGCGATACCCAGCAGGTAAAAAGACTTCATCCCGGTAAACAGGATGGAGAAAAAGGCAACCGCCGTGGTCAGGGCACTGCTGAGAATGCCCTTGCCGGTCCCGGACAGCGCCCGCCGCAGACGATCCTGCAAGTCGCCGGTCTCCAGCACATAACGCATCATCAGGTGAATCCCGAAATCCACCCCCAGCCCGACCAGCATGACAGCCGACATGGCCGTGATCAGATCGATGGACC
The DNA here is from genome assembly GCA_009929845.1 of Spartobacteria bacterium. Lineage (GTDB taxonomy): Bacteria > Verrucomicrobiota > Kiritimatiellia > RZYC01 > RZYC01 > RZZM01. Next base: position 9,320 of record RZZM01000161.1, on the reverse strand, counting down.
GGGAATAAAAGGTATACAGCGAAAAGGTGGCCAACAACGAAAAAACCAACGGCAGCATAATGCAAAGCACTATGCGGAACGCGCCGCGAAAAACGATGCAGAAGAGCACGAAGACCGCCAGGAAAGAGATAGATGCGGATTTGACGATATCGCGCTGCACGGAGGTATACAGCTCCGCGCGCAGAAACACACTGCCCGGCATACGGCAGCGAAGGCCCGCCGCACCGGCCAGGTCCCGCAGTCGCGTCATCAGGGCGTGCAGCGCATTCAGGTCCGTGGAGGAAACATCCTGCTGCTCCGGGATGGCGATGACCATCAGTTCCGAGCCATCGGAAGAGACCAGGTACCCATCCTGGATATGGTACCCGCTTCGGAGTTCGACCCCTTCCGCCGCCAACCGGGCGATTTGCAACGGGTCCTGCCGCAGCATTGTGGTCATGACCCCGCCGGCCGGCGAGAAAAGCATATTCACGGAATCGCCGATGAACGCATCCAGGCCCGGGCCGGTCAACCGCCGGGTCAACGTCTCAAGGTGAACAGGATTCACAAAGGCCAGCATCATATCCGGGGGCGCCGAACGGGCGCCGACATCATGTGAAAAGAGCACCTCCTGGAACAGCCCGCTCTTTTCCATTTCCGAAACGCATGCCCGGACACCCACCGCCGCATGAAGAATGGGCCCACCTGAAATATCGGAAAATATAAACGTCAGACCGGCCGATGAACTGATAGCGCTCAAGGCCTTTACCGAATCCGCATCCTCCGGATACGGGAAGAGCTGCCCCCAGTCACTTTCGATGGTCAGAAGTCGAATCCGGCTACACGCGCCAAGGCCGAGCAGGATCAGGAGTACCGCGAGCAGCCGGGCGTATTTCTCGATAAACCGCAGGTAACGACTCATGACACGGCATGTTTGCAGGTAATCCATTTCCACCGCGACCCCACCGATTGCAAAAGGACGACCGGGGTATGCGCATCCGCGTGCCGGACCAGCTTAACGACTTCCGCCAGACGTGACACCATGAATCCCTGCTGTGTTCGCATATCTTCCAACGACAGCAGGGGCGCCTCCACGGAGACCTCGTCCAGAGGCATCGCGTCGGAGTATGCCGAGGGGAACACTCGTCCGCCCGCCGCGCATATAGCCCGCATGGCCGCAAGCGCTTCATCGTGGTTGCTTGTGGTCGAAACGGTCAGACCGACAGCATCGGAATGCTTCAACGGCGCGGAGGAAAACGCGCACACCAGCGCGCCATCGATGAAGGCCTCGCCGGGAAAGGCGTCGCATCCCCTGAACAGCCGGGTCGCCAGGGGAGAAAACTCTTCGGTGGCGCATAACAGACCCGCGCCCCAGCTTCCCGTGGCCGCCAGCAGCATCAGCGTATCGAAGATATCAAAGAAGTTCACGAGGTCGGTGGTGAAGGCGAACACCCCGCTCTTTGCGCCCAGGGCGATCGCCACATGCGAGGGGACGATATTCAGGACCGACTCGGAAAACAGCATGGGGCTGATCAATTCCGGGTTATCCGCTTCGACCAGTTCGCCATAGAATTCCTCTGAATAGATACAGGGTCCGTTATGCGAGACCCCGACGATATTCAGTCCTGCCTGATCCTCCGTCTTCAATCCGCTCTTTTGAATAGCCTCGATGGCCGCCTCCACCGCGCCGGCCACCATTTTATCCAGTCGGCGAAAGTTGTAGGGGATTTCCCACGCCTCCGTCGGATTGGAATGATAGGCGCCGGTAAGCCCTTCTGTCCACGCGGCCTCATCCCCGCTGTATGCCGAACTCAAGATGTATAAAGGTTCCGTCATCTACGCCTCACATGTTGAAAGCAAAATCGCCGCATTAGTGCCGCCGAACCCGAACGACGTGGATATGACATAATGGAGATCCGTTGGCAACGCCTCGTTGCACACCAGAGTTTTCCCCTCCAGTTCAGGGATAACATGACGGGTATGCGCCACCGGCGGGATGACCTGATCGCGAATGGACAGCGCCGAAAAGATCGTCTCGACCAGGCCGGCGGCCCCCAGCGTATGTCCAATGGCGGACTTATTGGCGGTAACCGCCACGGGGTGCGTGAACAGTCCCGCGATAGCCAGGGCCTCCATCTGGTCATTCTGCAGGGTGCCCGTTCCATGGGCATTGACACAATCCACCGCCGATTCCGACACCCCGGCCTGTTCAAGGCACTGCTTCATCACAGCCACCGCGCCACCACCGGACGGATCGGGTTTGGTGATATGGAATCCTTCCGTGGCCCCGGCATAGGCGGCCACCTCCGCAACCGAGGTACGCCCGGCGGCGCGGGCCGCTTCTTCCCGCTCCATCACCACGACCCCTGCCGCCTCACCAAGCACAAGTCCGGTCCTGTGCACATCAAACGGACGGCACACATCCGGCGAGATCAGGCGCAAGGCATTGAATCCCCCGTAGACAAAATCGGAAACCACATCATAGCCGGCGGCAATCGCCCGATCGCAACGTCCACTCTTGACCGCCCAATAGGCCAGACCGACGGCATTAGCCCCGGACGAACAGGCATTCATGATCGACAGGGGCATCTGTCGCAATCCATACTTCGCTTGCAGATGCCGACACGGCATGAACGGCAAATAATCTTTAATCAGCGCGTGGGGCAACGGCTGCTCCGGATGCCGACGCGCCTGCCGGAAGAACTTCGTGCCGGTGTTCATGCCCCCCAGGGTGGTCGCGACAAAGGCGGGCGCATCGGAGAGTTCGTTGCCATAGTCGTCCAACACATCCGCCGCGGCGGCCAGGAGTAGACGCGAGGCATCATCAAGCGGGAAGTCCGCCTTATAGGACATCTCGGGAATACAGGGTATCGAACAGATCGCACAGGTTCCGAACGGCGTGGCGTCAAACCGGGGGGGATGTCCATAGCCATCCCGTCCCTGCAACAACGCCTCCCAGGAAGCAGAACAACTTTCTCCAAGGGAGGTGACCATGCCACAACCCGTTATCACTACCCGTGTACCAGAATCACTCATTTGCCATCCGCTTCTCGTTCACTCATTCGCTCTACATGTTGCGTGTTCCTTATGCTCAGCAGGCAACACCACAGGGAGGAAGAATAACAGAATCAGGATAAAAGGCAATGAATCAGGAATGTGAAAACAAAAAGAAATGGCGGTACAATGTCATATAGCGACCATGTTTGCACCGCCATCCCAATAGCTACTCAAATAATATAACTTCAGCTATTATTTTTTCTTTGCGACTTTTTTCTTCGCGACTTTTTTCTTCGCTACCTTCTTCGCGGGAGCTTTCTTGGCTACCTTCTTCGCAGGAGCTTTCTTCGCTACCTTCTTCGCGGGAGCCTTCTTCGCTGCCTTCTTCGCGGGAGCTTTCTTCGCTACCTTCTTCGCGGGAGCCTTCTTCGCTACCTTCTTGGCAGGCGCTTTTTTCGCTACTTTTTTCTTCGCTACTTTTTTCTTAGTTGCCATGTCTCTATCCCCCCTTTCTATCCCGACTTGGTTAATGCTCTATCGGGTTGATTGGTATGCTCTTTTTGGGTGAACACAGCATTGTTCGTTTCAGCCGTCCGATAGTGCCTCCTTGTGCATTACCGGCAGGCCACATCGTTTTCCTCGTACTCTTCTTGTAAATTCGCTATATGCCAATGAACCAATTGGTCATAAAATAATTGTTCGCCTTCGTTTGGTCAACGACTTAGCGAATCTTTTGTTCCTTTTTATATGTTGCCTACTTTAGTAGGCAAATGAAGGATGGGTTCATCCCGTCACGACCGGGCCTGCCGTTGCCGGTGAAAGGTCATCGGATGGACCCGCGCCAGCGACTCGACCGTCGTTGTTTCCCACCCCGGCAACCCCAGGAGGTATTCAAGCAGCAACGCGCAGCCGACCGCGTCATACAAGGCATCGTGCGCCTCACGCCCCGGACACAACGCGGCGGTCCGGTCCGTTAATCCCAACGCGGTCAGCACGTCGCCCAGCGTGTGCGACGGCAAATCCGGATGCGCGAAACGAACCAGCTTCAAGGTATCGAGCCAGGGCCCCACGCGATGTAACGGCGCCATCTTGCGCAGTATCTTTTTCTCCACCGCCGCGTTGTGCGCGCACAGCGGGCGGCCGACCAACCAGGGGTGCAACGCGGGCCACAGGGCCTGTTGGGTGGGCGCACGTTCGATCTCTGCCTTGAGGATATGGTGCTTCCCCGGCGCATAAGGATTAAAGGGGCGCTGGCCGACACGCAGCAGGCTGACATACTGCTCCGCGGGCTGAACGCGCCCATGCCGCACCACGGCCATGCCGATCTGCCAGGCCTCGTCCGCATGCCCTTCCACCACACCCGTGGTTTCAAAATCTATGACGGTTATTGACGTTTCAACGGCCAGCATAGACGGTTACCACGTCACCATCAGGCCAAGGTTCACCCCCACCCCGTCCAGTTTGCCGTTATCCAGACCGTCCACCCCCACCTTGATGTCATCCGCTTTAACCACCGTGTATTTCACTTCGGCAAACAACGCGGCGAACTCCTGCACGCCCATTTCCGCGCCGGCGATGAAGTAGTAGCCCACCTTATCGCCCGCATCGGCATCCGGCTTTGTCCCGTCCGCCAGTTTAACGTCCGCGTCAAACATGTAATACCCCAGCCCCAGCCCCGCATACAGCTTGCTGGTCTCCATGACCGGTATATTCAAAACGAGGTCTGCCTCAACAGGGATGGCCTGGAGCTGGACATCCGCGCCCCGACGGTCCTTGCCGATATCATCAAAATAGGAAACACGCAGTCCCATCTGAATAGCCGGCACCATTTCGATGGACAACTTGATGCCCGGACCAACCGCTCCATCGCCATCTTTGGGATCCCAGTAGGAGGCAAAGAGCCCCCATCCGTTGTTCGCTTCGACCGTGGTCCCGCAAGCAACCAAAACACCCAGCATAATTAATACCAGTTTTTTCATCCTGTTCTCCTTCATTCAACGAATATGCCAACCGTCGGCATCCCGCTAACGGAAACGTAATATAAAATCCGCCCCAGGTCCACCTTGTTAGATGAGATAATTTTTTTCCGATGACTTCGCCTGCAATATTCGATAGGCTTCGCCCGTTGTCATGCACAGGCGACGCGAACGCGGAAAGGTAGAAGGTATGATAAAAAAATGGATACTCACCGGCTGTTTTACACTCGTGGCGGCCTTCGCAATGGCGGCAACGCCCATCGCCCCCTCCACCGAATCCTGCAAACCCGCTTTTCAGCAACTGGAGCGCGATATCCCCTCGCTTTACCTGCTCAATGGATTGTTTCTTTCACAGGAACAGTACGAAAAACTGGGCGAGATTCTCCAGAAAGCGCAAAAGTATTCCACCCGACACCTTGAGGCATTGACGGCATTGGCCCAGGACAGCCGTGCCCTGCGCAAGGCCTTCAAACAGGACCAGCGGATGCTTTCCAAAAAAATACGCGGGGCTGATGTGCGACCGCAAACAGCCGACGAACGAAATTTTCATCAAGCCCGCCAGACGTTCAACCGGCTTAACGACGAATACCGGGAACGTATCCGTGATTTAGCCCACGACGCGAATGCCCTGTTGACCCCGGCCCAACAGGCCACCATGGGGAGCTTTGAACCATGCTTTATCCCGGCGGAGGACTTTAAAAATCCGGTCCGCGTGGGGCAAGCCCGGAACGATACCCGCTTCGGTGAAAACATCCTCGACCGTCTGCGCAAGGTGCCCGATGAACGGTTGGGCGTCGCAACAGACCGCGCCGTGGAACGGATCACCGATTATGTCATGCAGCAGGGTCACATCGCCTACAGCGAGGGGGCCCGCGCCAACAAGCGATCCGAAATCGAACAGCGTCTGAAGGCCATGCTGCCGCCACTGCGCGAAATGAATGATGTGGATTATGAACTGGAAAAAGCCACGCTGGTCAATCAGATCATCGTCGTCCCACAGCGGTCGGCGCCTGATCCGAACGACCCCACCGGCACACTGACCAAGATACGTCTGTATCTGCTGAACCCCGGCATACTGGATGTGGTCGAGGCCCGCGCGAAGAAAACAACCGCCGTACTCTCGCCGGGGAGCCCCTACACGTCCTATGAAACAAAGGATGTACTGCGTGAATACCGCGATGATCGCCAAACCGCCCGTATCCTGGCGCTGCTGGACCTGACACGGAAGCAAGCCATTGACATCCTGCCCATTCTCGAGCAAGGCATCCGGGCCCGCCAACAGCTCGAGTCCCGGATGGAACAGCAGATGTGCGAGGCCATCACCCCGTACCGCGAACTGCGTAACGCGCTGGCCGGGGGCGCCCCGACGCGGGACACGGAAAGCAATGCCAACCATTACCATCACCAGGTGAAGGTACTTCAGGAAGAAGACATCGTCTCGGCCATGGCCGCCTACGAACAGGAACTGGATGCCCTGCTCACGGCGGAACAGGTCGGGGCTTTGCTTGCGGGCCGGGCACCCGATAAGCGCTCGGCGCATCAACAGGCCGCCGCAAACATGCGTGACGAACGACAGGCCGCCTACCGCCTGATGGATAAGGCGCGGCGCATGAGCGCAACCCTGTTCGACCGGGAAAAAACCGACATGACCATCGATTACCTGGAAGCATGCCTGGCGTCGGACAAAGAGGAAGAAGAAGTCGATATCGTGGATGAAAGTGACCGCATCGTCGCGCTGCTGGCCGAAATCAGGTCCCTGGACGGCCCGGAGTTTTCGCGCCGGAAAGAGGACCTGGCAACCGACCTTTCGCCGCGGCGGGCCGAGGCGCGCAATACCAAGTACGGGCACAAGTATCACCAGGGCACTCCGCTGCCGGAACTGGACCGGAGTACGCTCCTGCTGTTTACATCAACGGGACACCTGCTGGTGCAGGAGCTGGCCAAATGATGTCCGGCTGCACACGTCGGAAATTCCTCTCCGTCTGCGCCCTCGGCGGACTGGGCGCCGCATGCGGCAGCGCCATTCCCCCGGCACAGGGGCGCCCGTTCCGACCGGACCGCAAGCGCGTTGCGCCGTGGCGTGAAGCCTCCTTCCAGAAATCGCTGCCGGACGGGCGGGCGCAGTGCCTGACCTGCCCCAACCAGTGCGTGGTCGACGAAGGCGGCATCACGACCTGCCGGACGAGGATTAACCGGGACGGAAAACTATACACCATGACGTACGGAAACCCCTGCGTGGTCTTCACGGACCCGCTGGGAAAAAATCCGCTCTATCATGTCGCGCCGGGCAACGAGGCCATCGGGGTGGGAACCGCCGGGTGTAACCTGCGCTGTACCTACTGCCAGAACTGGGAATTTTCGCAAGTGGGCCCCGACCGCACACGCAACATGGAATTATCGCCGGAAGAGCTGGTGAAACGCGCACAGCAGCGGAATCTTGCATGGATCACCTTTTCCTATACCGAACCCGTGGCCTATTACGAATATGCCCTGGCCACCGCAAAACTGGCCAAATCCATGGACTTGAAAATTGCCATAGTCACCGCCGGCTACATCTCCAGCCAACCGCTGGCGGAACTGATCCGGTATGCCGACGCCTTCAGCGTCACGTTGAAGGGCTATAGTGAAGACTTCTACCGGGATGTCGTCGGATGCCCACTGCAGGAAGTATGGAAATCTATTGCCCACATTGCCCGTTCCTCCTGCTGGCTGGAAGTGGTAAACCTGATCATCCCCACCCTCAATGACGAGATCGAAGGGATTCGGCGCATGGCCCGTTCACTGGCCCGCCTGGACCCGTCCATTCCCCTGCATTTCCTACGCTTCTCGCCGGCCTACAAACTGAAGAACCTGCCTGTAACCCCCGTGGAAACCCTGGAAGCGGCGTACCACGCCGCCCGGGCGGAAGGACTGAATTATGTCTACATCGACCTGCCCGCGCACGAAGCCGCCAACACCATCTGCCCATCATGCGGACACCTTCTGATACAACGGGCAGGTTTCACGATCCTGAGCAACGTCATCCGCAACGGCCACTGCCCGCGATGCGGCGCCCCCATCCCCGGGGTGGATATCAGCCCGGCAATTTGATGAATAGGAATAGACGACATGCCTTTGGAACATTGACCGTGGCGTTTGCAGGGTTCATCTCGCTGGGTATGCCGGATGGGCTTTTGGGTGTCGCCTGGCCGGGCATCCGGGGTCATTTCGACGTGCCGCTCGATGCCCTTGGTATCATTCTGATTGCGGGAACCTCCGGGTATATCCTTTCCAGCTTTTTCAGCGGAGCACTGGTGCGTCGACTCGGCATTGGCGGGTTGCTCTCCCTGAGCTGCGGCGCGACAGCCTCCGCGATGCTGATCTACGCGTTAGCGCCGGCCTGGCGTCTCCTGGTTGTTTTCGCGTTCATTGGCGGACTGGGTGCGGGGGCAATAGACGCGGGCATCAATACATATGTCGCGCAGCACTTCAGTGGCCGCGTCATGCAGTGGCTGCATGCCAGTTTCGGGGTGGGGATCACCCTGGGGCCCATGATTATGACCCTTGGAATTCATCTTACGTCACGTTGGCAACCCGGGTATTACGCCGTCGCCGTCGCCCAGGCGGGCTTGGCGCTGGTCTTCCTGTGTACAAAAGGGTGGTGGCAGGTGTCCACGCCACATAGCGACCAGGAGCACCTGCCGCACGTTTCGCTTTTGGAAACACTGCGAACGGGCGCGGCATGTCTCAGCATGGTTATGTTCTTCATTTATACAGGTGTCGAGGTGGGCTTGGGCGTATGGGCCTATTCGTTTTTGACGGAATCAAGGGGCATGGCGGGTGAATGGGCCGGATTTGTTACAGCCGGATACTGGGGCATGTTTACAGTCGGGCGCGTGCTCGCAGGATGGTACAGCAACCGGATTTCTCTCGTCAGACTGCTGAATCAGGCGGTCGGGCTGGCCCTGTTTGGGATAATGCTTATCATTATAAAGCAAGGGATGCTGGTATCAGTTATTGGGATTGCGGTGACGGGGTTTGCGATTGCCCCGATCTTCCCTGGACTGGTTTCCGATACGGAAACACGAACGGGGCGGCGGCACCAGGCCAACTGTATCGGGATGCAGATAGCCGCCGCCGGTTTGGGGGCGGCCCTGGTGCCGGGGATGGCTGGACTGCTGGCGCGGTTTTTGGGGTTGGAGGCGATCCCGATATGCCTTTTCTGCGCATTTTTGCTGCTTTGGGCGTGCTTGGCCGTGAGTCATCACCGGGCGCGCCTCAACCTATAATCGGACATTCTTTTTAAAATTCGTAGCATCTTCTTGACATGCAGTATGATATGGAAGATTTTCCTTTAAAAACGTAGCCAGTAATATATTCCATAATAAT
>RZZM01000160.1 GCA_009929845.1 Spartobacteria bacterium | reverse complement strand
CGCATGTTTCCGGTGGAAACTGAATACTTGTCGCGTCCGGTGGATTTCAGGAAAAAGTCGGTGTGGGAGGTGGCGGCGGATGCCTTTGAGCGCTGGGTTAAAAGCGGCGGGGCGGGGGATGCCCTGGTGTTCATGCCGGGGGCCTATGAAATACGGAAAACCGTAGAGGAAATCCGGCATCGTTCCGCGGCGAAGGCGTTTGCCGTGCTTCCGCTGCATGGGGATATGCCGGCGGAAGAGCAGGATGCCGCGGTGGCCCGCTCAGGCGGAAGAAAAGTTGTTGTAGCCACAAATGTAGCGGAGACTTCCATCACCATTGAAGGCATACAGGCGGTCATTGACAGCGGGCTGGCCCGAGTGGCGCGTTATGATCCGCATCGCGGTATTAATACCCTGCTCATCGAGAAGATCAGTTGTGCTTCGGCGGATCAGCGGCAGGGGCGGGCCGGTCGGCTGGCTCCCGGACGTTGTCTTCGTCTTTGGACAGAACAGGAACACCGACAACGCCCCCTGCAGGATATCCCGGAGATCAAGCGGGTTGATTTGGCGGAAACCATCCTCACATTAAAGGCGATCGGAGTGGCGGATATCGGAATGTTTCCCTGGGTCGAGCCCCCGGAGGAGAAGTCGTTGCAGCGCAGTGAAGCCTTGCTGCGGGACCTGGGCGCCATCGAAATGACCGGTGCGTTGACCTGTTTGGGGCGTCGTATGGCCTCCTTTCCTGTTCACCCGCGCTACTCACGAATGCTTTTGGCGGGCGAAGAATATGGATGCGTCCGGGAAATGGCGCTTATTTCGGCGCTCATGCAGAGTCGGGATATCCTGATTCGCAATGTCGGAAAGCATGAGAAGGAGCAACGTCGTTTGCAGTTGGGTGAGGAGGTCGCATCTGATTTCCTTCACCTGATGCGAGCCTGGTCTTTCGCGGATTGCAATCGCTATGACCTTGGAAAATGCCGGGAGCTGGGGATACATGCCGGTGCGGCGCGACAGGTGACTCCGGTGTTCGCGCATTTTTTGCGGATAGCGGAAAAAGAGGGGCTGTCCATTAATCCCTATCCGCCGGATGACCGGGCGCTGCAAAAATGTATCCTGCTGGGGTTTTCCGATCAGTTGGCCCGAAGACGGGACCAGGGAACATTACGTTGTGAGTTGATTCATGGCCGTTCGGGTGAGTTGGCGCGTGAAAGCGCGGTGCGCGCCAGTCCATTGATTGTGGCGTCAGAAATCCGGGAAATCCAGCGCGGTGGGGATCGAAGCCTGAGTGTGCTGCTGACGCAGGCCACAGCCGTCGAGGAGGCTTGGCTGGAAGAACTTTTTCCGGGGGAATCAATGGAATCCCGGTGTGTGATGTATGATCCGGTCCTGAAGCGGGTGGTGGGTGCGAGAGAACGCCGTTTCCGGGATTTGGCGCTTGAGTGCCGTACAGGAGAAGAGGTGGGGGATGATGACGCGGCGCGTATCCTGGCGGAAGAAATTTTGCGGGGACGGCTGGCGCTTCCGCATTGGGATGACGCGGTGGAGCAGTGGATAGCGCGGGTGAATTGCCTGGCGGCGTGGTGTCCCGAGTGGGACCTGCCGCCCATAACGGACGAGGCGCGCGCTACCATACTCGAACAGATATGCCACGGCTTACGCTCCGCGAAAGACCTCAAGCAGGCGCCTGTATGGCCGGTCGTGCGGTCGTGGTTGAGCCCGGACCGCCAGGCGCTGCTGGACAGGTATGCTCCGGAACGGATCACCCTTCCATCCGGACGGAAGACAAAGGTCCGGTATGTCGCCGGGAATGCGCCGGTCATATCGGCGACCATCCAATCCCTGTATGATCTTCATGAGTCACCGCGTGTGGCGGACGGACGCATTGCCATATGTGTTGAAATACTGGCTCCAAATCAACGTCCGGTGCAGATCACGGAAGATATGGTCTCTTTTTGGCGCGAACACTACCCGCGGGTAAAAAAAGAGCTGCAACGCAAGTACTACAAGCACGAATGGCGCTGAGGGGAGAGGGGTGAAACCTGAGGGGAGAAACCTGAGGGCTGAGGGGTGAAAACTGAAGGTTGGTGGTGGGGTGATTAGCGATTTAGGTGGTAGGTGTTTAATTAGGGATTTAGGTGGTAGGTGTTTAATTAGGGATTTAGGTGGTAGGTGTTTAATTAGCGATTTAGGTGGTAGGTGTTTAATTAGCGATTTAGGTGGTAGGTGTTTAGGTGGTAGGTTTCTAATCGCACTCTTTCATCGCGGTTCTCGCCGGAGGCTGCTCCGCATGGATAGGGGATGAAGGAGTGCGATTAAGATAAGCGAAGCTCGCCGTTCCTAATCGCACTCTCCCATCGCGGTTCCCGCCGGAGGTCGCTCCGCATGGATAGGGGATGAAAGAGTGCGATTAAGATAAGCGAAAACTCGCCGTTCCTAATCGTACTCTTCCATCGTGGTTCCCGCCGGAGGCTGCTCCGCAGGGATAGGGGATAAAGAGAGTGCGATTAAGATAAGCAAAACTCGCCATTCCTAATCGCACTCATCCAATCGCGGTTCCTGCCGGAGGTCGCTCCGCAAAGATCGGGGATGAAAGAGTGCGATTAAGATAAGCGAAACTCGCCATTCCTAATCGCACTCTCCCATCGCGTATCCCGCCGGAGGTCGCTCCGCAAAGATTGGGGATGAAGGAGTGCGATTAAGATAAGCGATTGGGTTCAGTTGAAATAAACCAAAAAAACAAGGGAACAACAATAAATCAACGAAAAATCTATTCTGCCGGTTCACCATACACATCGGGCACAAAGGTCTGATCGGTAATGGGAGGGCGCAGGTATCCGCTGTCTTTCTGGCGCGGCGGAAGTTCGATGGGTTCGGGGGTCAGGTCCTTGTAAGGGATCAGGCTCAACAGGTGATGGATGCAGTTCAGGCGGGCCAGTTTCTTGTTGTCGGCCTTCACCACGTACCAGGGTGCCTGCTTGATATCTGTGTAGGAAAACATGGCGTCTTTGGCCTTGGAGTACTCGCTCCATTTTTCCCGTGATTTGAGGTCCATGGGACTCAGCTTCCAGCGTTTGGTCGGGTCGTCAAGGCGTGCCTCAAAACGTTTTTCCTGCTCTTCGTCGCTGACTGAAAACCAATATTTAATCAGGATAATGCCGGACCGGACCAGCATACGTTCAAATTCGGGGCAGGAGCGCAGGAATTCTTCGTATTCGTCCTTGGTGCAGAACCCCATGACGTGTTCGACGCCCGCGCGATTGTACCAGCTTCGGTCGAAGAGGACCATTTCGCCCCCCGCCGGCAGCGCGTTCACATAGCGCTGAAAGTACCATTGTGTCTTTTCTTTTTCTGTCGGTGTGCCCAACGCCATGACGCGGCAGATGCGTGGATTCAGGCTTTGTGTGATGCGCTTGATGACACCGCCCTTGCCGGCGGCATCGCGTCCCTCAAAGATGACCACGACCTTCATGCCTTCGTGTTTGATCCATTCCTGAAGCTTGACCAGCTCGATCTGCAATTTCGCCAGTTCCTTTTCGTACACCTTCTTTTTTATCGTCAGCTTCTCCTGGACAATCTCTTCCGAGAGTGTTTCGGGGGGGGCTTTTTTTGTTTTTGAGGCGGCGGGCTTTCGGGTCTTTTTATGTTTTGTCATTGCGCATAACCCCTGGTTTGCTGTTCACTCTTCATTGCGAAGAAGTATCGCAGGAGTGATAACAATATGTAAAGAATTGTTTTTCTCCTAATACAATGCTAACATTTGGCTGGTAGGAAAAAAGGATATAGGAATGGGCTGTTTGAAAGGTAAGTCGAAGAGCAGGCAAAAGGCCGGGAATTATGTCTGTGAGAAGTGCGGCGCGGCTTCGAAGAAGAAAAAAGAGGTATGTAAACCCCGGAAGATCAAGTAAGGGCGTTACACGATATCCCGGAAGGAGCGACACAACATGAGGCGGACAACAAAGAAGAACTGGGTCGGGTTCGATCTTGGGGGCACCAAGATGCAGGCGTGTGTGTACAACGACACCTTCACGTGTCTCGGGCGCAAACGGAAGAAGACCCTGGGGCATGAGGGATCGGAGGCCGGCCTGGCGCGCATTGTCGAGACCATTAACAAAGCGTTGAACGAGGCGAATGTGGCCGCCGCTTCGCTGGGCGGTATTGGCGTGGGATGTCCGGGACCCCTGGACCTGAACAAGGGGATCATGATTGATACGCCGAACCTGGGCTGGAAGAATGTGAAGCTCAAGGAATTCCTTGAGAAGGAGTTTCAGTGTCCGGCGATCATCGCCAATGATGTGGACGCGGGGGTGTATGGGGAATATCGTCGCGGGGCGGCGGTGGGCGCGCGGTGTGTGCTGGGCGTGTTTCCGGGGACAGGGATCGGCGGGGGGTGTGTTTATGAGGGCAAGCTGATTCGGGGAAAGAAGGGTTCCTGCATGGAACTGGGGCATTTGCAGGTGTTGCCGGAAGGCCCGTTGTGCGGTTGCGGACAACACGGGTGCCTGGAAGCGGTGGCGAGTCGCCTGGCGATATCCTCGGCGGCGGCGGTGGCGGCGTATCGCGGTGACGCGCCGGCCCTGCTTGAGCTGGCGGGTATGGATTTATCGAATATCCGCAGCGCGGCCCTGCGCAAGTCGATCGAGGCGGGCGACCATGTCATTGAGCAGATCATCCGGGAGGCGGCCCGTTGGCTGGGGGTGGGAATCGCCAATATCATCAACCTGCTTTCACCGGATGTGGTGGTCCTTGGGGGCGGGCTGGTCGAGGCGCTGCCGCACCTGTTCCTGGAGGTGGTTACGGAGACCGCCCGGGCGCATGTAATGCCGGCGTATGTAAAGAGTTTCCAGGTGTTGATTTCCAAGTTGGGCGACGACGCGACCACTGTTGGGTCGGCCTGCCTGGCGCGCGACGCGGTGCTGGAAGAATAGGGGCGCGGAAACGATATGGCGGAGCATGAACAGAGGTTTAGCCGGGACCTGCCCGGAAACGAGCGATTGGTCGCGGTCATCGATTTGGGCACCAGTTCCGTGCGCATGGCGATCGCGGAAATGGCGCCCGACGGAGAAGTCAACACCCTTGAATCCATGCAGCAGGCGGTTAGTGTGGGCAAGGACACCTTTACGGTGGGGGAAATCAGCAAGGCCTCGACCGAGCAATGTGTGCAGGTGCTGCGCAGTTTCAAGCGCATGCTGGATGAGTATGGGATTGCCGATAAACGCAACATCCACGCCGTGGCCACCAGTGCCGTGCGAGAGGCGGCTAATCGACAGGCCTTCCTTGACCGCATCTATATTGCGACCGGCATAGACATCAAGACCATTGATGAAGCCGAGGTCAACCGGTACACCTACCTGAGTGTGCAATCCCGCTTGCGCGAAGAAAAGTTTTTCAAGAAGGGGCGCGTATTGCTGGTGGAGGTTGGCGGCGGAAGTACGGAACTGCTGTTGATCGACCATCGGCAGGTCACGTTTTCCAAAACCTACCGTTTGGGCTCGTTGCGCATGCGGCAAATGTTGATGGATATCCGGACCCCGGTGGCGAGGGTCGGCTCCATCCTTCGGAAGCACATTCATGGTGTGATTGCGCAGATTCCGTCGCAGTTGCCGGTTTCGGGCGATGCCCAGCTCCTGGCCTTGGGGGGCGATGCGCGTTTTGCGGCGCTGCAGATCAATCCGGATTGGGACCGGACGAAACCGTTGGCCCTGGCCGTGAATGAGCTGAGAAAACTCACCGACTATGTACTTACGTTTTCCGTGGATGAGATCGCACAGCGTTATCATCTGTCGATCCCTTCGGCGGAAACGCTGGGCCCGGCGCTGCTGGGCTATGTGTGCATGGCCGACATGCTGGAGATGAAGAAAATCCTGGTGGCAGGCGAAACGTTGCGCGATGGCCTGCTGCTGGAAATGGGGTCCCACGAGGCATGGATGCCGGATTATACCGCGCAGGTCATACACGCCGCGATTGAACTGGGCCGCAAGTATACGTTTGACCAGGCGCACGCGGAACAGGTGGCCTACCTGGGGCGCAAACTCTTCAGGGCCCTGCGTGATGAACATCGCCTGCCGGACAAATACGAGGTCATCCTGGAAGCGGCCAGCCTGCTGCACGAGGTGGGACGCTTTATCAATGACCGCAGCCATCACAAGCACTCGATGTACATCATTCAAAACAGTGATCTTTTCGGTGTGGGGGCCGAAGAGTTGAATTTGATCGCGCTGGTGGCGCGCTATCACCGCAAGGCCGTACCCAATCCCGCCCATCCCGGGTATGACCGGCTCTCGAAGGATGACCGGGTTGTGGTGTGCAAGCTCGCGGCCATCCTGCGGGTCGCCGACGCGCTGGAGACCGGGCATGCGCGGCGCATTCGCAAGATCGACCTGCGGTCCACCCCGGACGAAATAGTCATTTCTATCCGCAATGTCATGGATTTGTCGCTGGAAAATATTGCATTGCAGCGCAAGGGCGAACTGTTTGAACAGACCTACGGGAAACGCATACTGCTGCGCCCGGTCAGAAAAGGATCATAACTATGGCTAAGACGCCTTCATCTTTTTTCAACCGTGAGCAAAGCTGGCTTGAGTTCAACCAGCGGGTGCTGGCGGAGGCGCTGGACGCGGACGTGCCGCTGTTGGAGCGGGTCAAGTTCCTGGCGATTACCGCTTCCAACCTGGATGAGTTTTTTATGGTGCGCGTGGGCGGCTTGCAGCAGCTTGTGGCGCGCCGTGTTACCAAGACGGACCCTTCCGGAATGACCCCGCAGGAGCAGTTGGATGCGATCTCGGTCCGGGTGCACCAGATGGTGCGGGATGCGGATTTCTGCTACGAACATGATATACAGCCGGCCCTGGCGGCAGCGGGCCTCCAGGGGGGCAGGCCGCACGATTTCACCGAGGAGCAGCGCTGGCATGTGGAGTGGTTTTTTGATAACGAAGTTTACCCGGTTATTTCGCCGCAAGCCGTCTCCGGCCCGGATACGTTTCCCCTCATAGCCGGTTTGGGACTCAACCTTTGTGTGCGTATGGCCAATGAGGGGGAGGCGCGCAAGCCACGTTTTGCCAATATTCCCATCCAGGCGGGTCTTTCACGTTTTGTGTCGTTGCCTACTGAACGGGGCTATGCCTATATGCTCATTGAAGATGTGATTCAATTATACCTGGAACGTCTGTTCCCGGGGGAGCGTGTCCTGGAGTGTGTGGCTTACCGTATTACACGCAATGCGGATATGGCGGTGCAGGAGGACATGGCGGCCGATCTGCTCTCCGGCATGCAGGATGTGCTTGACGCACGACGAATCAGCCGGTGTGTGCGATTGGAGATCGACGCCGGGGTTACCAAGACAACGATGGATTTCCTGCGCCGGGCCCTAAAGGTTAAAGGTGACGATATCTATTGCCTGCGGGCACCTCTGCAGTTCTCCGACTTTATGCGCATGGGCTGCATGGACGGCTTCGACGAACTGCAGAATGAGCAATGGCTGCCCGAGCCTTCCCCCGACCTGAACCCCAAAGTAAGTGTTTTCAGCGAGGTGTTGCGCAGGAATATTCTCCTTTCCCACCCGTACGAGGAATTTGATCCGGTCATTCGCATGATCCAGGAGGCGGCGGAGGACCCGGATGTGCTGGCCATTAAACAGATTCTATACAGAACAAGCAGCGACAGCCCCATTATCACGGCCCTGCGGCGCGCGGCGGAGAACGGGAAGTACGTAACAGTCATTGTTGAGCTTAAGGCGCGCTTTGACGAGGCGCGTAATATCCAGTGGGCGCGCCGACTCGAACAGGCGGGGGTGCAGGTCATTTATGGCGTCAAAGGACTGAAGACCCATGCCAAATTGTGTATTATTGTCCGCCGTGAACCGGATGGTATTGTCCGCTATATGCATTTCGGGACAGGGAACTATAATGAACGAACGGCCCGAATCTACAGCGATGTCGGGTATCTTACCTGTGACCCGGACCTGGCTTCGGACGCCTCTTCGTTTTTTAATGCCATTACCGGGTATTCCGAGCCGCCCGAATTCCTGAAGTTGCAGGCCGCCCCGCTGGGGTTGCGCGACCGCATCCTGGAACTGATTGATGGCGAGCGGCTGCGCAGTGAGCAGGGACAGAAGGCGCTGATCATGGTCAAGGTGAATTCCCTGGCGGACCCGAAACTTATCGAGGCGTTGTACAAGGCGTCCAGGGCGGGAGTCAAGGTCATGCTGAACATCCGCGGCATCTGCTGCCTGCGTCCGGGGGTAAAAGGGTTGAGCGAAAATATTTCCGTGGTCAGTATTATCGACCGCTACCTCGAACACAGCCGCATCATGTATTTCCTGCATGGCGGTGATGAGCAGGTGCTGATCTCCAGCGCGGACTGGATGCCGCGGAACATGGACCGGCGTGTGGAGTTGTTGGTCCCGGTTGACGACAAGGCCTGCCGCAAGAAACTGGTCCGGATACTGACGACCTATTTCGAGGACAACACCAAGAGCTGGACCTTGTTGCCCGGGGGCAGCTATGAACGTCAAAAGCCTGCCGGGTCCCGGAAGCGCAACCAGGCGCAGCGAATGTTGTACAAGCGCACCTGTGCCATGATAGACCTGGCGCGAAAGAATAAACCAACGGTATTTGAGCCTCACCGTGCGCCGGAGATGGAGGAGTAGGGGAAGACGTGGCGTTGTGACATATCCCGCGATAGAGGCGTTATACGCCAAATATAAAAATGAAGACCCGCATACGCGGTACGTGGCTGTACTGGCCATGCGAATATTTGATGCGGTCCGTGAGGGGGCGGGATTTATAGACCAAGACCGTGTACTTCTTGAGTGCGCGGCCCTGTTGCATGACATTGGGTATTCGACTGATCCCCCAAATCATGCGGCGGTAAGCGCGGATATTGTTTTGAACGAAGGCGTGCAGGGGTTGACAAGGCAACAGTGCCAGTTGGTGGCGGCTGTTGTGCGCCTTCATCAGCGGAATATAAAAAAGGCGCTGGGACATCCCGTATTCTCGGATGTGGCGGAGGAGATGCCCCGCCTGAAAAAACTGGCGGCGGTGCTTCGTGTGGCCGATGGACTTGATCACGGGCATATCCAGGACACGGTGATCACAGCGATAAAACCGGCGCGGAAGTATTGCACAATTACCATACGCAGTGGTTGGTACAAGGGAAACCTGGCTTGGGCGGAAGCAAAGGGTGATGTCTGGAATGAGGCCATGCCCTGGGTGTTGCGTTGGAAAGATGTGGCGCCCTTTCGCAGTCGTACAGATTACCGGGATGTGGTGACGTTGGAGGATTCCCCGGTTGGCGCGGCGCGTAAGCTGCTCTATGCGCAATACCGCATCATCATGGAAAATCGCGAAGCCATCTTGTGCGCGGACGAGTCGCCCGATCCTGAATATCTGCACGATCTGCGTGTGGCATTGCGCCGGTTCCGGGCGGCCCTGGACCTTTTCGAAGGACCATTGAGGGACACGGGAGCGTCTGCGATTAATTCTAAGCTGGACGCGCTTGGCGATGAATTGGGACCCATCCGTGATTCCAATGTCTGGGTGGATTTTCTTTGCCGGGAAGCCGAGAAGGAGGCCGTCTGTAACGACCCTGTGTGGCCGGAGTTTTATCGGGGGCAGTGCGCGGCTGACGCCGTCCTGAATGGCCGGTTGCGCGTCATCCTGGCGAGGGATTCGTTTAATGAACTGATTAATTCGTTGGTCCGTTTCCTCAAGAGCGAACTCCCGGCGCTGATGCGCATGGAGAAAAAAAGGCAGGTGTGTGTGTTCGGGGCACGGCGGTTGTTGGATGTGTTTGAGCGGATCGAGGCCTATCGGAAGACCATGGACTACAGCGACAGCGAGCAGATGCACACGCTCAGAAAGCTGTGTCGTAAAGAACGCTACTGGACCGAATTCCTGACCCCGGTCCTCAAAGGGCCCAGTCGTTTGCTGGGGCGGCAGCTAAAAAAAATCGCCGATGCCCTGGGTGATGTACACGATATGGATGTCCATCTCGGAACACTGGCGACGTCGGAGCCCGAGGTTCCTTTCGCATTGATTGCCCATATGAAGCGTCGGCGGATACATGCGGGAAAGATGTTTCACCGGGCATGGAGCAAGCTCACTGACAAGCCATTCCGAAAGAATGTCGACAGGCATTTACAAGCATGCCGGAAGAAGGGGGAATGATGCGGGTATATCTTGTGCGCCATGGGATTGCGGTTGATATCGGGACAAACAATGTAACGCGGGACCAGGACCGTATGTTGTCGGAAGAGGGACAGCGACGCACCCGTTGGGCGGCGTTGGGGATCAAGGAGCTGTGCCGCCGACGGCCCCATATTTTCAGCAGTCCCTTGATCCGCGCAAAGGAAACCGCCGGGATCATGGCCGAGGTGTTGCAGGTGGTACAGCAGGTGGAGGTATATCCCGATCTTGCCCCCGATGGCGACCTTACCCGGCTGATGGGCCAGTTGGAGATGCTGGGTCCCGACCCATTGATGCTGGTGGGGCATATGCCGGACCTGGGCAAACTGGCCTCAATACTCCTCTCCGGCACGACCGATTTGAATATACAGTTCAAGAAAGCGGCCTGCTGTTGCATTTCCTTCCCCGGCACTGTTCACCCCGGCCAGGGCGGCCTCGAATGGCTCCTGCAGCCCAAGGCCCTGCGCGCTGTGGTAGGTGGTTAGGTGGCAGGGTTTTAGGTTGTGACCGGTCGCGCCCGCGGAGCTGCGCATGTAGAGGGACGAAAATACCAAAAAATTGCCGATTTCGGTGAAAAATGCCGAAAATCTGCCGAAAATCGGCCATTTTCGCGCTTTTTCTTTTCTTCTCTGCGTCTCAGCGCCTCCGCGTTCATATTTTTTTGCATTTCTGGGCCATTTCGGCCTCTTTGGGCTTCGAAAATGCCCTCCATGGCCCCCCGGAAGGCCTCCGCGGGCCAAAAATGGATATTTTCTCGCCAAAACGACAGTTTTCGCATTGCTCTGTCCCCATTTTTCCCTTTGTCATCTGGTACGCCCGACGGGATTCGAACCCATATTTTTAGCTCCGGAGGCTAACGCTCTATCCATTGAACTACGGGCGCGTACCGATGCGTTGCGCCACTAT
>RZZM01000566.1 GCA_009929845.1 Spartobacteria bacterium | reverse complement strand
CCACGGCAGCACAGAGTATGAGGCTCGTTGTAATGCCTTCAGACTGCCGCGCACACACAGGAAAATATCGATCCCATCATGCTCCCTCCCCTTTTTGAGTCTTATGCGCCATTGGTGGCCATTTCAAAGCAGTTCGAATCCAAACTACTGCGCATAAACCCTATTTTATGTCTAAAAACCGGTATCTGAGCTTATGGCAACCGTCCGCGAATCCGGTAGGTGCGTTGGGCATTGAGGGCGACATTGGTATCCGTCACCGTCAGGAACTGGTTGCTGTCGACCGCCGTCAGGTCCTCCGCGCCTTCGAGGGGGGTGAACGAAACGTCGTTGGAGATGCCTCCGACGGTGAAGAGCACATCATACACCCGTCCGGTCATCCCCCACCAGGAAATGGCCATGGCATGATGGCCTTCACTGGTCACGGGTTGGGCCGTGCCCGCGCGGAAAAACGACTCGGCATTGGTCGGCACGGTGAGCGCGATATACTCCAGATAGTTATTATATGCATCGCCGTCGGAATCCTCCCCGGCCGTTGCGCCGGTTGTACTGCCGAAGTAGGCCAGCTCCCACCAGTCCGGGATGCCGTCGCCGTCCTCGTCGCCCGGGGTTCCCCCGGCGGCGGTCCGGTAGATCGCGGCATGGTCCCACCACATGGCGCCGCGGCCGGTCCCCATATTCTGCGCGGCGAGGAACCAGTGTCCCGTGTGCAACGTGTCCCCCAGGTCGTGGGGCCCGCTCCACGCGCCGGTGATCTGCTCCACGGGGTAATCCGCGCCCGTGTCATCGAGAACCTGCAGTATGTAGTCATCGCCCTGTATTTCCAGTTGCACGGTACAGCCGCCCGCGGACTGCGCCCGCTCGTTGTAGCCGGTGATGACGCCGCGGAAGCGCTCCTGTCCCTTGGCGCTGACAATGTTGGTTTTGGTATACAGGAAAACCGTTAGCCAGTCGTTGCTTTCCTCGTATTCACAGAATACGGAGAGGGCGACGGGAGACACCCAGTAGTCCTGATTTGACGACGGGGTCAGGTAAAACGAGCCGCGCATATCACTGTCCCAGGTGTAGACCTCGTCTACCTGCACCGTGCTGAGCGTGGCTTTGAACATATAAGAGAACGACGGGGCGCTGAGGTCCAGGGGCGCATGGGTCACATAGCCGCCCATCATGTCGTCCAACCAGCCCGGATGGATGAACAGCCGCCCTTCGGGCTGGGCCAGCTCACCGCCTGCTGTCCAGGTGCCGTCAATAATCCGCCACCATGAAAGCGTGTTGGTTGATTCAAAGTCGTCGTACAGGTCGAACCAGAGCCCCGGTGTCGCATCAAACTGGTATCCCTCCGTTTCGCCCCACATCACCTTCCCGTCGGTGGCGCCGATATTCTGGGCGCCGATCGACCAGTACGCGCTGGTGAATACGGACGCATCCAGTCCGTGCGCGCCGGTCATGGACCCGTCCACCTCATCGAATACCACATCCACCCCGCTCGTGTCCTGGATATGCAAGGCATAGAGCCCGTTGGTCAGGGCCAGGCTGATATCCAGTCCGCCCGAGGCCGCATAGGCCGAGAAATTGGAGAGCAGCCCCGTAAAGCGCAGTGAACCATAGCCGGACCCGCCGTTGTTTTCGATGTAAAGCGATGCCCGCCAGGTATCATCCGCGTGGATGTAATCGCCGGCCACATAGATCACATTAGTGGCCGGCCAGGGATCAAGTTGGGAATCAGCCAGCACCAGCATAGAGCGTTCCCCGACACCGCTGACCACGGATACCGTACTCAGGTTCGCGCTGAAGGCATAGCCATGGGTTTCCAGGTTCATCGGCATTGGGTCGGACAGCGACAGGAATTTCGAATCGCTTTCCGTCAGCCAGAACACTGGATACACGCCCAGCGCGCCGTTTGTTTCCTCCAGCCCCCAGGTGGTGCCCGCGGGCATCCAGGACCAGAAGTTATAGGTCGCTTCATCATTAAAATCATCAAAAAACAACCGCCCCGGAACCTGGTCGTCATCCGAGGAGGCCTCGAACGCATCCAATTGCACCGACCCTCGGCCCTGCACCGAATTTCCCGCGCCGATCATGATCAGCGGGTCGTAGAGCGTCTGCACGTTGTGAATTACCGAGGGTTTTCCCATGACGCGGTTAACAGGAATGGGTTGATCGTTTGCATCGAAGGCCCCCGCGGCCAGCACGCCGGAACGTAACATCATCTGCACGCGCACGGGACCTGTCGCGATAATGCCCGAAAAATTCGTTATACGGGCGGCATAGCGCCATGTGCCCATACTGCCGTAGGCCCCGCCTCCCTCGTAGCGGTTGGTCTTGGTG
>RZZM01000565.1 GCA_009929845.1 Spartobacteria bacterium | reverse complement strand
AAAAGCCGATTTCAGCGAAAAAAGCTGAAAATTTCATGAAAATGGGCCATTTTCGATCTGAAAACCATAAAAATTGCCATTTTTGGCGGATTTTTGTCGTTTTTGCGCTGTTTTGCGCGTGCGGCGCGACATGTGGCTCGCCGTGCGCGGAAGGCTAAAGCCTCTGTACAACGAACGGTGAAACCTGAAACGTGCAACCACCGCCCGCCGACACCTTGGTGTCACTTTAACTACCACGAGGTAAGGAGTTCTGATATTACGGCACACCAAGCAATGACCCTCCCGGCGGGGTGGGCAACGGCGGTCACAAGGGTTATTGAGAAGTTCCGAATTTTCCGGCTGAAATACGCTGAATCTATCTTATTTTGTCCAACTGCTGTTCACAGACATGGACCAGGTCCACAGGCCCGAAGCGGTCGGGGTCCAGGGTGGGAAACCGCTCTTCCAGCAGGTCGCGAAAGGTTACGCCGTGTGAGGTCAGCGAAAGGGTATGCCGCCAGTACTGATCGATATCGCTGAAATATTCTGGCAACCAGAAGGCCCGTGACCCCGCGTCGTAAATGGCGCAGCGCTCAATGGGATAGCTGGGTTGCGCATATTGGGCCTCGATGAATTCCGGCGTCAACAGCGCGTCGCGGCGCACGAGGTCGGTGCCGGTGACGCGGATCGAGAGTGGCGAGTCGATTTCCGGCACCGCAAATCGCCCTTCCACATAGACCAGGATGGAGCCTTCATAGGCCTTGAATTTGGATTGGCAGACGCTATCCATGTTGCGCATGATTTCTTCCGAGCGAGGACCTCCAATCGTAAAAAAAAGGATATGCCGCAACTGGGCGCCCTGGTTTTCAACGGCATCTACCAGGGCCTCGAGGGCATGCTGCAAACTCGTGCCGGTGGCGACCACATCCCCGAGGACCGCCGTTGAATACCGGGGCACATAGACCTTTTTGTAATCACTTTCGACGATATGCCATGCCTCGGCGTCATGACTGGCCCTCGCCCGTTGGGCGCTGATAAACGACATGCCGTGCGTATTCCAGCCAAACGCATCCGCCAGGGCCTCGCGCAGGCCGAAATTCAATCCCCCGCGCAGGATGGTGAAGACAATGGTTTCCTCCTCGCTGGAAGCAAAGAACCCATTGGTGGACAGCCCTTGCAGCACGGATGAGCAGGCCTTCTGAAGCATGCGCGTGTACCGCACGCCCACAACGAACGGATCATTACAGATCGCGCGGGTTTCCGGGGTCGAGACCATGATACGACGAAGCTGGTCCTTCTTTGACGGTTCAATTTCATACAGCGTACAGGCTTGGTTCCCGGCAATTTTATCGATCATGTTTTATCCTTGTCCGCATCCAGTGTTTGGCGAACCGCTTTTCCGATATCTATTGTGGTATATGGTTTCTGCACAAACATGCCCGCGCCGAGTTGCTGCGCCTCTTTGACGCGGTCGCTGGCGGAAAAGCCGCTGACGATGATGCATTTGACATCAGGATTAATCTTATGCAGTTCGCGGTAGACATCCATGCCGTCATAATGTCCGCCCAGGATCATATCGAGAATGACCAGATCGACTATGTTTTCCTTGAAGTAGGCCAGGGCCTCCTTGAAGCGTCCAACCGTATGTACCCGGTAGCCCATCCGTTCGAGCAGCCGCCGCGCCACGTCCCGCTGGGCGGGCTCGTCGTCCAGCATCAGGATGGATTCATTCCCCGCATAATCGTCGATGGACTCCTCCTGCTCGGTTGTGGCGGACTCATTTGTGATGGGCAGGTAGATGGAAAATTCGGCGCCTTCGCCCTCCTGGCCGAATACATCCACATACCCGTCCATATCCTTGACCACGCCATAGACCACTGCCAGGCCCAGGCCGGTACCGCTCTGTCCCAGGATTTTCTTTGAAAAAAATGGCTCAAAGATATGCTCAATGTCTTCCGCGGGGATGCCGGTTCCACTATCACTGACCGTCAACATGCAGTATTCGCCGACGGGGATCGGCTCAAAGCCCCCGTAGGGCTCATCCAGAGAGACCCGGCGGCACTCCAGCGTTACTTCCCCGGGCCCCTTAATCACTTCGAAGGCATTGATCACGAGGTTCATGACCACCTGGGTCAAATGGGAAACAGAGCCCATCACCATCAATGGTTCTTCCGACACGCGGACCTCTATCGACACCTCCGGGAAGCGATCCTGCAGATCGCGGAACCCCGCGGATTGCAGGTAAGACGCCACGACCTGGTCGACCATGACCGGCGCGACACAGCGCGTGCTTCGCCGGGAGAGCACCAGCAAATCCTGGATAATCGCCGCCGACCGTTTCGCGGC
>RZZM01000159.1 GCA_009929845.1 Spartobacteria bacterium | reverse complement strand
CGCGGAGGCCTGGGCGCCGTCCCATTGGATCATGACGGCGGGGGATTGCGCGCCGGGCAGGCGGGCGGTGTGCAGGTAGCCGGTCGAGGAAAGGCCATTGAGCTGGTCGCTGTTGAGGGCGTGATGGGCGTTCGAGGCGCTGAGGGCGTTGTCGGCCCGTAATGCATGTTCGGTATACTGCGCGTGAAAGGCGTAGGGCACGCTCACCAGGCGTTGGCGCGGCGCGATCTCAGCGGGGTTGAGCACGTCGCCGTCGGCTGTGCGCGTGACGGTGATGCCCAGATAGCGGTCGGCGTCGCCAAACGCGTCGCGCAGATCGTTGGTCAGGGGGGTAGGATTCTTCAGTTCGCCGCCATCGTCACTCAGGAGCACATTAAAGGTTCCGCCATCGGCCACACGCAGGGGGAACATGCGTCCCCATACCAGGTTGCCTGCGCCGGAGGCCGTGGCGTTGTCCCAGAGCCGGAATTCGATGTGATAATACCCGCCGGTTACCGGGTGGCCTTCGCTGTCGGTCAGGCGACCCTGATAATTGATGGCCGCCGGCACATCGGCCGCCGGGACCGCGGGCACAAGGCCAAGGCCGACAAACGCAATAAGAAGCGCGAAAATGGCGGGGGCCGTCGGCGCGGCGACCGTGCTTCGTGCGGTCCGCCGGTCGGCTGGAATGTTGCTGCAACGTATGTTCTTCATGGTCTTCTCCGTCTATAAAATGTGGTGGTCATCTCACAAGCCCTGTCCGAAAGGCAGCCAGTACGCAAGTACATACGGATCATCTTTGTGTGTGCCCCGGAATTCGATCTTCACGGTTTCTCCCTTGGCTATGGGGAAGGTGTGCGAGCCATAATTGGTGTCGTCGTCCGAGTCGGCGCTCAGGTCGAAGACCTGGCTGCCGATAGTGACCCGAATGACGGCGGCGTCGAGCTGAATCGTGAGCAGCCGATCGGTCGAGACGGTATGGGTGACGTAATCCCCCAGGTCACTCTCGTCCCACTCGACGAAGCCGATAAACTCGCCGAGTATACACAGGCTGCCGTTGAACTCGACCGGGCCGGCGAGGTCTACCGCGCCGCCGCGCGTGGCGGACAGGGAGACATCCCCGGAGGCGGTAAGCGCCAGGGAGGCATCCGAGGCATTGGTCACGCCGATGGAGAGCAGGCAGTTTTCACCGCTTTGGGGATACCATTTCACCCAGGCGCAGTCGCCCGAGGGATTGAAGGTGATCCAGTCCGGATTGCAGCCGCCGTCGTTGGGTGTTCCCGCGAAGACGAAATGCACATATTGGGAGGCCGCGCCACCGAGGGATATGTTGGTGATCGCCCAGGTGTCCCAGGAGCCGGTCTGCGGAAAATTCACGAGTTTGCCGGTGGTGGCCAGCGGGGTGGCCGTGTCCTGCACGCTCAGGCGGTAGTCGCCGCTGTGCGCGCTGGCGGCGGCGTAGCGCAGGGAAAGCAGGTTGAAGTCGTGCGGCGCCTGCACCGAGAATCCAGACCCCAAGCTGTTGAGATTGCCAATGAAGCCCGCGCCGGTGTAGCCGCTGTGCGCAGTGCTGAGTATCGCGGCGCCAAACAGCGAGCTGTTGGAGGCGACGCCGAGGTCGCACAGGGTGGTGAGGTAGTGGAATTCAATGCCCCGCCCGGCCTCCGCCCCGGCGCTCGGGGTGATGGCGTTGTCAGCGCTCAGGCTGTTGACTTGCGCGTCATAGCTCACAATCAGGCGGTTGCCGTTCAGGTACGCGTCCATGGCGGTGGCGTTTGTGCCGTCCCATAACAGCAGCTTGGCGGGGGACTGCGCGCCGGGGAAATGCGAAAGCAGGGTGTATTCGTCGGCGGGCGCGCCGGCAAACTGTTCGGCATTCACCGCGTGCGCGGCGTTGGTCGCGCGGAGTGCGCTTTGCGCGTCGATGCTGTCCATGGCGTCGCCTGCCTTGAAGGCGTAGGCGGCGGCGGAAAGCTGCAGGCGCGGCAACATCTCCACGGGGGATGGCACATCGCCGCCAGGGGTGCGCGTGGTGGTCATGCCCAGATAGCGGGTGTCGCCATCAAAGGAGTCGCGCAGACGGTTCGTGGGTTGCGTCGGGGCGCTCAGGTCCTCGCCGGCGTCGCTGAGCAAGACGTTGAACATCCCGTTGCTCTGCGCATACAGGGAAAACTTGCGGCCCCAGAGCAGATTGGTGGCGGCGGTGGAGAAGGGATGGTTCCAAAGCCGGAAATCAAGCTCGTAGAGGCCCTCGCCCAGCCCGGCGCCCGTGGGGTCCACCAACCGGCCCTGATAGTTGATGATGTCCGGCACGTCGGCGGCTGTCACAGAAAACGGAAGCAGCAGGGCGCACAGAAGGGCCGCCCCCGCGCGCAGGCCGCCAGCCTGTATGAGTTGTACCATTCTTTTCATTTTTTTTGTCTCCGGCATAAATTGTTTTTTGCGTGTTGAATCCTGTTTTGTGTACTCAGTCGCTTTGTAAGGCGCCGATTTTACTGATGCGATCAAGAACAAAGGGGCCTTGCGTGATGATGGGCTGGGCGCGCAGCCCGGTAATCGTTTCGGTGTAGATGCCCACGGTGCGCTCTTCGCCCCAGTAGGGGTCTGTCGCGGCGCTTTCGTCCAGTTCAGCGAATGTGAGCGTGATGTCGCGGGTGATGGATGGCACTTCCACCGGGCCGCTGTAGGGGTCGTAGGACCAGTTCAGGTTGTCATGTTGCGGGTTATAGCGGTGCAGGTATGGATTGAGCGGGTGGTCAGGCGCGATGGCGATCAATCCCGCGAGGGTGCCGGGTATCCTGGGCGCCAGCAGATAGGTGCTGAAATTGAAGTCGTACCCGGACCAGTTACAGGCGCCGCCGGCGTAATAGTCGTGCGAGCCGCGGTGGGCAAGCTCGACCGAGACGTTGGTGATGCTGTAGGTGTAGACGCCGCCATTGGTCACCGCAACAGGCGCATCCAGCAGAAAGTACTGTTCCTGGACGCCGTCCGCGCCGGCGATGGCTCGCGTCGCCAGCAAGGCGCCCGAAAGGCCTGTGCCTTCGTGGATGCTCAGCACGCCTGTCCAGTCGCCGCCTGCACGGGCGTACACAACGGCGCGTACCGCCGCCAGTTGGCCGTCGGCCCCGGCCGTGAAGGACTGCCAGAAGGTCCACCCGTACATGTAGTATCCGAAATTGTAATTTTCCTGGTCTTTGACGCAGGCGGTGTCCTCAATGTCGATAACCAGGGAGCGGTCAACCGCGTAGGCTTCCGAAAGCGGCAGCGGGGCCATGGGCGGAAAGGCGGCGCAACTGATCTGACGGACCTCGGTGGCGTCGGACGGCAGAGCGTCGGCGGAGGTAAACAGTCCGTATGCCCCGTTGGTGTGCGGGGGATCCGTAAGGGTGGCGTCCCAGGCCAGAAATACCTGTTGCAGCAGGTTGGCCCGGCCCTCGCCATCAATGTGCAGCAGGAAGCGCACGTTGCAGGGGGCGGGGGTCTCCAGGATGTTGGTGCTGGAATAGGCGGGGGCGTTGACGCCGTCGAGGCGCGCCTGGCCGACCCAGAGGCCTTCGCTTTCGTGATGCGGTTCGGTGCCCGTGGTGATCCCGGCGTCGTCCGTAGCGCGCACCGGAACCCGCGTGATCAGCCCGTCCGCCGGGGCGCTCACTTCAAGGATGCTCTGGTACTCCGCGCCGTTCGTGCCGGTGGGCACATAACTCATTGCGTCGCGCCGTACGCCCAGGTACAGGGTGCGTTCCTCGCCGGCGTCGAGCGTGAAGGTCAGTCCCATCGTCGGAAAGTCCTGCCAGACCCAGACGTTGCTTTCATTGAGTTCGTTGCAGGAGAGGGGCACGGACCCCGCCAGCTCCGGCCGTCCCGCATCGACGGGCGGCGGCTCCGACGCGCGATGACGCACGGTGATGGTCATGCTCGCGCTCGACTGCTGATTGCCGATGGTCAGGGTTTGCTGCATGCGGGTGCTCCCGAAGTCGATGGCATTCGCCGGCTCGGGCGCCACGGCGAGCGCGGAAGGACTCTGCGGCGCGCGCGCGCATTCAATCCAGTAGGCGGCGCCCGGCGCGGGGCTGACACGGGCGGGCTGTACGATAATGGTCGCATGACCACGATGATCAATCGTGTACAGCTTGTTGAGCAACCCCTTGGAGGTGTCGACCTCGGGGGTGTAGGCGAAGTAATCCGAAAAGGTCGGGGCATCGTTGCTTGATACAGCCAGCCCGGTCAGGTTCAACTCGTGCGGATACCAGTCGGGCAGGGGCATCATGACCCGTCCCTTGATTGACCAGGTGTACGGCGCTTCGTTGGTGGGCAGATGAATAAGATACGCCTGGCAGCCTTCGAGCAGCGTCAGCCGTCCGGCAAAATGATGCGGGGTGTCGGGCGCGAACCAAACCCGCCAGTGTGGCGTGGCCACAATCGGTTCATTCGGATCAAGTTCATATTGGATGGTGGAAAACCGCCGACTCCATTTCCAGACGCTCTCCACCGGCGTGTTGGTAAAAATGTCGTCGCACCAGCCCGGCTCCGGCTGCACTTCCAGATAGACGGCATTCCAGCCCGGTTGCAGGGAGATCGTCTGGGTCATCCACTGCGCGTGCGCAGAAGACAGGAAACTGACGCACATCCATGCGAACCCCACTATTAACCAGAACTTCCCCGCGGTGGTCTCCGGTTTATTGCCCTGTTCCCGTACTCTTTCAAAACCGTCGTGCATCTCAGACACCACTTTCCCGCGCATGGCGCGTTCCAGCCTGCTGTGGCCCTGAACGATGCTGCGCGCTTTCCATATAGTGCCGGGCAGACTAGTTTGGGCCTTTCCTTAAGTCAAGTCATTTTAGGTGGTGGGTGGTAGGACCCGGTGGCTGCTCGGCATAGATTGGCGATGGGAAGAGTAGGATCAGAATGGGCGATGATCACATAGAGCCAGAATTCAGATAATTTTCATTGATTCGCCAGTAATCGCGGTGATTTTTTTTTATGATACATTGGAAACTGAAGCGATATTGCGTTTCGAAAATAAGCTGACACCCAACCGGGAGGGTCGCTGCTTGTCCCGCCGTAATTTATGAAGGCGGGTCCTCAGCGACTGGGTTATCCAACTGGCTATTAGATTCATCGGAAAGCCTCCCGGTGCACCCGGTCATTGGGGACAATGACCCTCCCCATGGGATAAAGGCCCGGGAGGAAACTCTCGGGAGGGTCGCTGTCCTCAGCGACTGGGATTATCCAACTGGCTATTAGATTCATCGGAAAGTCTCCCGGTGCACCCGGTAATTGGGGACCTGCCTTCATATATTACGGCATGACAAGCAATGATCCTCCCGCGGGCGGAACGCCCGGGAAAAAACCGGGAGGGTCGCTGTCCTCAGCGACTGGGTTATCCAGCCAGCTATTAGATTCATCGGAAAGCCTCCCGGTGCACCCGGTCATTGGGGACAATGACCCTCCCGCGGGCGGAAACGCCCGGGAAAAAACCGGGAGGGTCACTGTCCTCAGCGACTGGGATTATCCAGCCAGCTTACAGTTTCATCCGAAAGCTTCCCGGTGCACCCGGTCATTGAGGACAATGACCCTCCCGCGGGCGGAAACGCCCGGGAAAAAACCGGGAGGGTCGCTGTCCTCAGCGACTGGGTTATCCAACTGGCTATCAGTTTCATCGGAAAGCTTCCCGGTGCACCCGGTCATTGGGGACAATGACCCTCCCGCGGGCGGAAACGCCCGGGAAAAGGAGTGCGATTAGGATGGGCGATCGTATCTTCTCAAAAAGTCATTCTGTGAATCTGTTAAAAGGTGATTTGGGAGATGGGGTTTTGCCTGTTGTAGTTCCTTTTCGAACAAGCGTCGAATTAGGGCATAATTTTGTCATCACATCCTTGACGCTACTATATGTTGCGTGGTAGAAAGCAGACCTTACTATATATATGCAGACAGGAAGGTTGGCTGAGTATGGCCCTTAGGAGGTTTAGGAATGCGATGTCCAAAGTGTGCTCATCTTGACGATAAGGTAATCGACAGTCGAACAGTTCGCAACGGCGAGGTGATTCGCCGCCGCCGGATTTGCCTGGACTGCGGACACCGCTTCACCACCTACGAGGAGGTCGTGAAGGCCAACCTGCGCGTTATCAAACGCGACGGAAGACACGAGGAACTGGATAAAAAGAAGCTTCTTTCCGGCGTGGCGCGCGCCTGCGAAAAACGCCCGATCAGCGTGCAGCAGATCGAGGCGCTGGTCGACGGCATTATCAATGAACTCGAAAGTGAGTACGAACGCGAGATTCCCAGCACCGCCATCGGCAAAAAGGTCATGGAACGTCTGGAAAAACTCGATGAGGTCGCCTACGTTCGTTTTGCCTCGGTGTATCGGCGTTTCAGGGATGTCAACCAGTTCCTCAGCGAAGTGGAAGGACTCATCGGTCGCGAATGATCTGGCTCGAAACAGACCTGGTGGATCAGGACAGGGAGGCTTTTAAGCGTGCGCTTACCGAAAACCTGGCCGATGAGCTGTGCCTCCCGCCCTCCGAAGTCGATGCCGTCGAGGAAGTCCTCTCTTCGCTGGTTCATTTTTATGCCGACCGGCTTTTGTCGCGCCAGATTCCTGATGAATTGCTGGTCTTCCTGCTGGCCCGCGGACTCTGGAGCGTCGGGGAACGTGATCTGGCCCGTCGTGTGGCCCGCCACAGATGCCGCCCGCATATCTCCAGCATGTGCTCCGTGCCGCGTCTTACCGCCGCTAATGCCATGCTCTTGTGGAAATTGTTCCAGGCCGGCGCGCTGAAACGATCCTTTTGGATCAGTTATGATCGGGAGGTATGGGTGCTGGATATGCGGCAGATCGACGTGGACCCGCCGGCCCGCATCGAGGTCTATGCGTCCCGCACACTGAAAGTCGTCCTCGAAGGCATTTTCCAGGTCTGGGACGCCGGGGCGCCGGACACCATCCTGCGTATTAAGGGGCTCGACACCTTTGCCGCCGCTTTCCTGACCCTCCCCGCGGACGCCCCGCCGGTGAAAAGCCTGGGCGGTGAGCTTGAAGCCTACGCCAGGGCTGTCGCGGTGCGCGTGTCCGCGGCGTCCGGTTGGGATTTCATCCCCGTCATCGAAATACATTGATTCGCCAGTAATCGTGGTGATATTTCTTGCTGTAATCCAGTGTCAAAGAGATAGCATCGCTTGCACAGCCAAATATAGCAACAAACGGCTTATGTCCTGAAGGGACATTTTACTGTAGCCCAGGGCAAACAACGTGCCGCCCTGGGTCATTGATAGCCGAAAATATGGTGTCCTGAAGGGGCACTTCAATCCGCGTCGAGGGGTGGGTGTTGAGGAAGCCCTTCAGGCTTCCATTCATCTCCTTCCCAACCCAGAGCGGCGCTTCGCTTGCTCTGGGCTACGGTGACCAGGCCCTCCGACCTCCGACCTCCACCCTCCGACCTCCGACCTGTTAAGGCGTGCTGAAATAATTGTTGCATTTTTTTGCGTATTTCTTTTGACTTAGCCCCCGAATGTGATAAACCACACGCTCATCTTTTTTAGAAACAGTTCATTTAGTATAAAGGAGCCCGACCATGTCAAGGCATCCAAGTTTGAAATCGGCCAGTAAGATTCAGGTGCGTCGTAACGTACTTAAACGTTTCGAGCGCATAGATATATTGCAGGAATCCGGTAAATGGAAAGAGGGAGACCGTGCGCTTGGACTCCCCAAAACAAAACCTGTCGAGTAAGGTTCGCTTACAGAAATACCTTGCGTTGTGCGGCGTCGGTTCCCGACGCGCGTGCGAGGCGTGTATCGATCAGGGACGTGTGGCGGTCGATGGTCTGACGATCGAAGGCCAGGGGCTTTGCATTGATCCCGAGACATCTACGGTTACCGTCGATGGCCACCCGGTACGCCCCCAGCAGAAGGTCTACCTCTGCCTGAATAAACCACGCGACGTCCTTTGCACCTCCCGCGATACGCACGACCGCAAAACATTTCTCGATCTGCTCCCCGATATCCCCGAACGCGTCTACACGGTCGGACGCCTCGACCGCGACAGTGAAGGACTCCTCCTGGTCACCAACGACGGCGAGCTGGCCGTCCGCCTTACCCATCCGCGCTACCATATGCCCAAAACCTATCATGTCTGGCTGGACAAACCGATTGACGCCAACCAGCAACGCCAGCTCCTCATCGGCATCACCGACGATGACGAACTGCTTACCGCCACCCGCATCGCCCCCCTTCCAAACGACAAATCCCGCTTCCCCGCCTATGAAATCATCCTCAATGAAGGAAAAAACCGTCAGTTGCGACGCATGTTCCAGGCCCTCGACCGGCGTGTCAAACGCCTCCTGCGCGTGCGCATCGGCCCTCTAACCCTTGGTACCCTCAAAAAAGGCCAGTGGCGCACCCTCACCCCCCGCGAAATCCAAATGCTGAACACAGTAAGGAGCTAGGCCCTGAAGGGCCAAAATCAGTCAACGAAATTGAAACGTTGGATTGACAAGGACACAACGCTTCCACGAACAGCACATCGCATAACTCCCTGGCAGGAAGAGGCTCGTTGTCCAGGCTTTAGCCTGCCGCGCACGCCGAGCCGCGTACGCACAGGGACGAAAAAACCACAATAATGCCCGATTTCCACGTTCTCTGTCCCCCGTAATCCTGCGTGAGCGTTACGCGATTTTTGTCTTGTTTTGTACGCGTAATGTACTGTTTATTTATATCGTTTTGGATATATTCATAAACAAGTAATCAAAGGATGCTTCCTCAGGAGAATTACAGCACAGGATATTGATCAAATGATAAAATGTAAACCATGGCGGTATATCTTCTTCATGCTGTTGCTGACAGCAACCAGCCATGCCGCCACACACTATGTATGGACCAATAGTCCGAATCCTACGCCGCCCTACACCAACTGGCACACTGCTGCCCATGTGATTCAAGTAGCAATAGACGAGGCCGGGAATAACGGACTGATATTGGTTACCAATGGTGTATATGATCAAGGCATAACAAGAGGGGGTTTTTCGGGTTACAACCGCGTGGCTCTTTCAAATGGATGTATACTGCAAAGTGTTAATGGACCATTGCACACATCAATTAAGGGCTCTCCCGACCAAAATGGCAGTTATTTAGGAACAAGTGCAATACGCTGTGCATTTTTAACGCATAATGCAAAAATAAATGGATTCACTCTTACAAATGGATATGAGAGATATGGCGCAGGACTGTTTGTCGATAATAGTGGAACGATCAGCAATTGTATTATTTCAGGATGTTCGGCTAGTAGCTGTATTGCTCTGTTTGGCGAGTATAATCATTGTACATTTACCGGAAACACATGTGATCATGGCCCTGCGGGAGCAATTCAAGCTAAGTTAACATCATGTATATTTTCTAACAATCAAGGAAAAGCCGCGAACGATTGTGAACTGGCCAACTGTTTAATAAGCGATAACGTCGGCGAATGGACAGGTGGCGCCACAGATTCTATATTGAGAGACTGTGTAATAATCAGAAACAGGACCACGGATACAATCTTTCCTAATGCGGGAGGTGTTGCAGGTTGCACGCTTTACAATTGTTATCTAATAGATAATGAGTGCCCAAACGCTGGTGGAGCCAGAGAGAGTACTTTATATAATTGCATAATATACAATAACCGAGCAGACGTAGGAGGTGGGGCTTATCTTTGTACCCTCATTAATTGTGTTGTTGCTGAGAATCATGCCACATATGTCGGTGGTGGCGTGGTTTTTGCAAATATAAGGAATTGTATTGTTTGGAGTAATACAGCAGGAGTCTCACATCCCGATATATATACCAATTTACCAGGTTTCACTTTTGTCGAACAAAACAACTGCTCTTCTGATACTACGCATGGGCAAAATGGCAACATCACAAACAACCCCATGTTTGCCGACACTGATGCAGGAAACTTTTTTCTGCGCTCAACGTCACCATGCATAGATACCGGGATGAATATTCTGGGCGAAGATTTTTTGGGCATCCCTCGTCCATTGGATGGCAATAATGATGGAATAGAGCAATCCGACATGGGGGCTTATGAATTTGTCAGTATGTTTGTGGATACTGATGGCGATGGAATGAAAGACCGAGCCGAAGCTACGGCGGGAACAAACATCAAAGATCCTTCATCTTACCTTGGTATGCGGCAAATCAAAAGGTCTTCCTCCAATAACCAATTCACCATCACCTGGAGCAGTGCAACAGGAAGACACTACCGACTCATGTACAACATGAATCTTCCCAAGGGTATCTTTCTGCCCATTTCAACAAATATCACCGCCACTCCACCAACTAATACGATAACCGTCATGCCTTCCGATCTTCCGAGACCCTGTCTCTATCGCATTGAACTGGAATGAACGGATGTCTATTCACAGGGAAAACAGGGACAGATCGTTTGGAAAATATAACAGACACTCAAGCGGTTACAAGCGGTGCAAGAGGCTCGTTGTCCAGGCTTTAGCCTGCCGCGCACGCCGAGCCGCGCAGGTTTCGCGCCGAAAATGCCAAAAAACACCAGATTTCAGTGAAAATAGCCGCGAATTTGCCGAAAATGGGCCGTTTTCGAGCTAAAAACAGCAAAAATGGCCATTTTTGGCCGGTTTTGACGGATTTTTTGTCGTTTTTTTGCGATGTTGCGCGCGTGCGCGGACTCGGCATGTGGCTCGCCGTGCGCGGCAGGCTAAAGCCCGAACAACAAACGGCCAACACACCGTTTCGACGGGTTGTGCGCGTGGTGAAATCCGTTGGTTATCTTATCCGCCCGGAGGCATAAGGAGTTCTGACCTTGACCTCATCTACGTTTATCCGCGCTTATCCGTGGCTAAAAAGGGGGTATTGAGAAGTTGCCGCATGGACTACAATCGCTGCCACCCACGTGGGTGGTCGCAAGTTTTTTTAAAATAGTGCGCTCTCTGTATTGACATTGGGCATGATTTCCGTAGTATGCCTCATCTTGCGTCGCTAAGTGAATGTGGACGCCCGCTGATTTCAGGTGGCGAGATAGCTCAGTCGGTAGAGCAGAGGACTGAAAATCCTTGTGTCGACGGTTCGATTCCGCCTCTCGCCACCATTTTTTCCGCGTGCTCGTCTCCGCACGTCGGCCAGTCCGGGTTGCTTTTAAATG
>RZZM01000564.1 GCA_009929845.1 Spartobacteria bacterium | reverse complement strand
TGTGGCGGTTACTGACAGTTGTTATCTGAAGTCATTTCTATTCTTTCTATCCCGGTATCCGATAGAAGAACCCCGACCTCTGTGCTGGCGGGATGATTACCAACCGGTAGATCAAGACACTTATTTTGGATGATGAACACCCTCACCACTATACTCGAAAAGGACAACCCAAACGGAGGGGGCAGGTCATGCGGTCGCTACGCGACGCCATAGGCTGATGCGGGTTCTATCATCCGTGGGCTAAAGCGCCACGGCTATTATCGTTCTGTCGCTACGCGACGTGGATGTAATCTCAGCGACTGGATGATCCAAGCCGTTTTCAGATTCAACAGAACGCTTCTTGGTTAACCCGGACATGGAGGACCAAAAGAATGCGATTAAGATCAGCGAACGACCGATCAACCTACTGACCTAATGTCTATTTTGGTGCTTTTGTGGCGTACCGATGTCCTTCTTGCTGATTCATGCGGGAACAGATTATTAGCCCGGACCCGCATACATGCGCTTGCTTCGGCAAACGGCCCGGTCTATAGTGTACCGGCATGGCGACTCGTGAGCATAAACAGGTAGATTTGACAGCGTTCCTAACGGTGTTGCTGATGACCATTGGCTGCCTGATCATGCTTTTGATCTGCGATACGCTCATTGTGGTGAGCAATCCGGACAATATCAAGATTGTCTCGGTGGTGCGGGGCGGTTACGAGGAGTATGACGAGTCCCTGGGGCGTACCCGGCATGTCGGCCTGCCCAAATATGGGAATATCTTCAAGAATCCCACCTATATCGATGTGTATCGTGACTACATGATCATTTACCCGGAAAAGACGGTCGTGTCGGCGCCGCAATTGGAGGAAGAGGATAATCCGCTTGAACAATTGCTGGCCAAAGTGGGTCGGAATGTGGAGAATGAATACATTATATTGATCCTGAGACCGGGGTCGGCCCGGCTCGGACGTTTTTTAAGGCAGACGATACATGACCGGAACATTGATGTCGGCGAAGAATTGTATGAGGAAGGGCGCGAGATACCCGCGGGTCTTGGCGATACGCGGATAACCCCGCCCGAACAATCCGATGAGCAGAAAGAAGAAACACGAGGACGGTGAGAATAACGTCCGTCTGGATTCCTTTGTGGATATCCTGACGTGCCTCGTGGGGATTCTGGTGATGATGATCCTGTTGGCGAGCATTGAAGCCTCGCAGACGGAGATTCTGCTCTCCACGCCCATGCGGCACGCGACCGATAAATGCCCGCTGTTTTTCGAGTGCCGCAGCAATCAGATATTCCGGATCGACCTGGAGCGTATCAACGCGCGTTTTCATGAAGAACTCAACCGCATCGAGGTGCGGGCCGGGCACAGCGCCAGGGAGATATTGCCGCTCCTCAAGGACACCCGGATTAACGAGGGGCCGTTTATCTTGGACCTCTCGCACGCGCTGGTCGGCCGTATCCTCTTATACCCCGGACATGATGTGCGGGGGATGAGCCTGGATGATCTCAATATCGATAATTTTGCCACGCGCGGCGCAACGGCGTCTTTCAAGTCGTTGCTGGATGTGCACAGTCCCGCCCGCTACATGCTGACATTTCTTGTGCGTGATGACAGCTACAGCGTATTCAAAAAGGCGCGCGGACTGGCGTGGATGAGCGGCTTCGAGGTGTCTTACGAGCAAATCGAAGAGGATGAGCCTCTGAAGTTCGGCCTCGGTCTCGGATTTTCCCACGCGCAGTAAGGCTCACAGGATTTTAAACTTGGGCAGGTCCTGAATATCAATCATGCCGGCCACCCGTCCTTCGGCGTCAAGCACCACGAGGTCGTCGATGTTGTGCTTTTCGTACACCGAAAGGACATCCACCGCCAGGTCGTCGCAGGACAGGGTGATCGGGTCCGTGGTCATGAATTCGGAGACTTTTTTCGCGGTGATATCCGCGCCTTCAACCACATGCCGCCGCAAATCGCCGTCGGTGAATATCCCGAGCAACTGCTGCTGTTCATCGACCACGGCGACGGAACCGCTGCGCGCGCTGGTCATGGCCAGGATGGCGTCCTTGACGGTGGCCTTCCCCGGAACGGTGGCGAGGCGTTCCTCGGTGCGCATGATATCGGCGACACGCATGAGCAGCGCCCGTCCGATGGCGCCGCCGGGGTGGAGGTGGGCATAGTCCTCTTTGCGGAAGCCCTGGGCTTCGAGCAGGACGATGGCCAGGGCGTCGCCGGCCGCCAGCGTCGCGGTCGTACTGGCGGTGGGGGCCATATTGAACGGGCAGGCCTCCCGCTCGACGGTCACCGGGATGAGCGCGTCGCTGTGGCGGGCCAGGGATGAGTCC
>RZZM01000563.1 GCA_009929845.1 Spartobacteria bacterium | reverse complement strand
TTTTTCACTACGAGTTTGAATTTATCCATCCTTTTGCTGACGGTAATGGGCGCATGGGACGGTTATGGCAATCGCTGATTCTTGGCCAACGGCATGAAGCATTTCTCGCCCTTCCCGTAGAATCCATGGTGCATGATAACCAACAAGCCTACTACGATGCAATTAACGAAAGCGCCAAACGGGCGGATTGCGGCGTATTTATCGACTTCATGCTCACGGAAATTTATGAGGCGCTCAAGGTGTACCAATCTGAAAAAGCATCAAGTGGCGGAGTAAATGGCGGAGTAAATGGCGGAGTAAGCGAGGTATTGGCGTATATCCAACTGAACCCCGGCAGCCGCGCCAACGCCATTGCGAAAGCACTTAAGATTTCCCTTCGATCAGTGGAGCGTTATCTCTCAGGGCTGAAGAATGAAGGCAAGATTGAATTTCGAGGCGCTCCACGAAATGGAGGATACTTTTGGAAGGAGGAGGGGTGAAGGGAGAAGGGAGAAGGGAGAAGGAGGAGGGGTGAAGGGTGACCTGAGGAATGAGAGCTGAGGGATGAGACCTTTTCAGGTTTCAGGTCTCAAGTTTCAGGTTTCAGAGGAAGAGGCTCGTTGTTCAGGCTTCAGCCTGCCGCGCACGGTGAGCCGCGCACGTTTCGGGAAAAAACGCCAAAAAACAGCCGATTTTCAGTGAAAATGACGAATTTTGTCAAAAAATGACCATTTTTGACCCCAAAAAACCGAAAAATGCCATTTTTGCCCGTTTATCTCGTATTTTTGTCGCCTTCTGCACTTTTCAATGCGTACGCTGCTCGCCGTGCGCGGCAGGCTGAAGCCTGAACAACGAACGGCAGGGGCGTGTCTTTGGCTGATCTTAATCGCACTCTTTTCCTTGCATCGTGGAATGGTTGGTATGTTCCGCAATAAGCCCCGCGACAACATCCGCCAGCGCACGATCATCATCAATAATCGCGGTATGTAAGGCGTGGACGCGTCAAAATCCCCCGATGGTTTCATTCCAAACCTTCCATTACCAGTGCCGAGGTCGGGGGTCGGAGATCCGAGGTCGGAGATCCGTCGGTCAATCGTCATCATCAAAAAGGGAGCGGGTGCGGATGGTGTTCATGTTGTTAAAGGAGTTGTGGTAGGTGGTGTTTCCGAAATCCCGACTGGTACCGGAGGAGTGATTGCCGTCGTTGTCTCTGAAGGAATGGTAGGTGGTGTTTCCGAAATCCCGACTGGTGCCGGAGGAGTGGTTGCCGTCGTTGTCACTGAACGAGTGGTAGGTGGTGCTGCCGATATCCCGGCTGGTGCCGGAGGAGTGGTTGCCGTCGTTGTCACTGAACGAGTGGTAGGTGGTGCTGCCGATATCCCGGCTGTTGCCGGAGGAGAGGTTGCCGTCGTTGTCTCTGAACGAGTGGTAGGTGGTGCTGCCGATCTTGCGGCTTGTGCCGGAGACCTGGTTGCCGTCGTTGTCTGTGTACGAATAATAGGTAGTATTGCCGAAGGTGCGTGTAGTGCCGTTGCCGATTTGGGCCAGGCATGTTAGTGTGCTGATGCCCAATGATACCAGGATGCCGATAATCAATGTTTTCATGTTATGTTCCTTTCATCATTCCTTCAATTGCCGTAGCAGGGAATGGCGCCACCCCAACCGTACTGAAATGCGCCGCCAAAGAGAAGGGCATTGTCGCTGCTTTTTTTAATGTACCATTCGCCGGTGACGAGGTTGTAAACCGAAATGTCGGTGATCCCGTCGCCATCGTAGTCCCCCTGGGCGGGCAAAGCGCCCGCCCACCCGAACTGATAGGCGCCGCCGCTGTAGAGTTGTCCGTTGCTGCTCTTGCGAATGTACCATTCGCCAGTCTGGATGTTGTACACGGCAATGTCCGGTTCTCCGTCCCCGTCAAAATCGCCGGAAGCGGGCAGCGCTCCGCCCCAGCCCCACTGTACCGGTTTGCCACTGTAAAGTTGTCCGTTGCTGCTTTGACGGATGTACCAGTCACCGGTCTGGATGTTGTACACGGCAATGTCGGATCGTCCATCTCCGTCAAAATCGTTTTTGACATAGTTTTCCCCGGGTGTGGGTGTGGGAGTGGGTGTTGGAGTGGGGGTTGGCGTGGGCGTGGGAGTGGGCGTCGCTTCCGCAACGCGGAAAAAAATATTGCTCATGAAAGTGTCGGTGTAGGCAGGATCAAAGATCAGTACCCCGGCTCCGGCAAGACCGGCATGAATGAAGGTGTGCTGGACTGTTTGTCCGAAGTTTGTAAACATGGGCTCGACACCATCTTTGATGAGCCAAATGTAGCCGAGTGAATCGCCATCGAGATCATAGGCGGAGGCGCTGA
>RZZM01000158.1 GCA_009929845.1 Spartobacteria bacterium | reverse complement strand
GCGAGATTCCCATCGAGCCGGCTTGTACCCGTGCTCAATCTTATCCAAAGAGCCTGCGGTGCATCGGGCTCTACGGAGTAGCCGCCCTCCAGATTCGCCTCGCAAAAAGTAACCCTGGAGGGCGAGATTCCCATCGAGCCGGCCTGTACCCGTGCCCAATCTTATCCAAAGAGCCTGCGGTGCATCGGGCTCTACGGAGTAGCCGCCCTCCAGATTCGCCGCGCAACAAGTAATCCTGGAGGGCGAGATTCCCATCGAGCCAGCATGTACCCGTGCCCAATCTTATCCAACGAGCCTGCGGTGCATCGGGCTCTACGGAGTAGCCGCCCTCCAGATTCGCCGCGTAAAAAGTAATTCTGGAGGGCGAGATTCCCATCGAGCCGGCTTGTACCCGTGCCCAATCTTATCCAAAGAGCCTGCGGTGCATCGGGCTCTACGGAGTAGCCGCCCTCCAGATTCGCCGCGCAAAAAGTAACCTTGGAGGGCGAGATTCCCATCGAGCCGGCATGTACACGTGCTCAATCTTATCCGAAAAGCCCGCGGTGCTCCGGGCTCTACGGAGTAGCCGCCCTCCACTTTAACCGCACAGCAAGTAACCCCTGGAGGCGAGATTCCCATCGAGCCGGCCTGTACCTGTTGCCCACGCTGTACCAAAGAGCCTGCGGTGCATCGGGCTCTACGGAGTAGCCGCCCTCCGAATCCACGGGTCACGTTAAAATTCATGAGGTAAGGCGTTCTGAATAAAAAACCGCATTTTCTTGATTCGGGTCAAGGATATGTCCTTACTGGAGTGGTATTCATGGGTATCGGCAACGGGAGCGCATGCGGCGCTTCGGCTGAGGATGACACAATAGAAAAGTCAGGAGTGAGGATATGAGTATGTTTTGTTTTCAATGTCAGGAAACCGCGCGGAACCAGGGGTGCACCGTACGTGGGGTATGCGGCAAGCAACCGGAGACAGCCACCTTGCAGGACGCACTGATTCATACGGTGCGCGGCATCGCGTTCTGGGGCGTGGAAGCCGCCCGGCAAGGGCAGACCGTCAGCAAGGAAGGTCTTTTCGGCATGCAATGTCTGTTCGCAACCATCACCAACGCCAATTTCGACAATGTCCGCTTTGTCGCGCTTATTGCTGAAGCGCTGCGCGTGCGCGACGCGTTGCGCGCCAGGGTTGAGGCGCAGGCCCCGGTCGAGGGCGCGTTGCCGGACTGCGCGGTCTGGCAGGGCCAAACAGAAGCCGACTACGCCGCCAAGGGCGCTGAAGCCGGCGTACTCTCGACCGCTGATGAAGATGCGCGTTCCCTGCAGGAGCTGATCACCTATGGGGTCAAGGGCTTGTCCGCCTACGCGGACCACGCGGCGATGCTGGGGTATGAAGATGACGCGGTGTATGTGTCCTTCATGGAGGCCATGGCCGATACCGTGCGCGGATTGAGCGTCGAGCAGCTTGTCGCGCGCGTTATCCAGACCGGACACGATATCGTCAAGGTCATGGCCCTTCTCGACAAGGCCAACACCGAGACCTACGGGCATCCCGAAATCACGGAAGTGAATATCGGGGTGCGTGGGAATCCCGCCATACTGATTTCCGGGCATGACCTGCACGATATGCAGGAGTTGTTGGAACAGACCGAAGGCACGGGTGTGGATGTCTATACCCACAGCGAGATGCTGCCCGCCAACTATTATCCCGCCTTCAAAAAATACGAACACTTTGTCGGCAATTACGGGTCGTCCTGGTGGAAACAGAATGAAGAGTTCACGAGTTTCAATGGTCCGATCCTGATGACGACCAACTGCATCATTCCGCTCAAGGATGAATACAAGGACCGGATATTCACCACGGGCATGGCCGGATGGCCGGGCGTGAAGCATATTCCGGATCGTCCGAAGGGTGGTAAAAAGGACTTTTCCGAGATCATCGAGCTGGCGAAGACCTGTCCGCCACCCACCGAAATTGAAACCGGCAAGATCGTCGGCGGCTTTGCGCAC
The DNA here is from genome assembly GCA_009929845.1 of Spartobacteria bacterium. Lineage (GTDB taxonomy): Bacteria > Verrucomicrobiota > Kiritimatiellia > RZYC01 > RZYC01 > RZZM01. Next base: position 9,156 of record RZZM01000158.1, on the reverse strand, counting down.
CACCAGGTGCTGGCGCTGGCTGACAAGGTGGTGGAGGCAGTGAAGTCGGGCGCGATCAAACGCTTTGTGGTCATGGCCGGGTGCGACGGACGCCATAAGACCCGTTCATATTTCACCGAGGTTGCCGAGGCGTTGCCGCCGGATACCATCATTCTCACCGCTGGTTGCGCGAAGTACCGCTACAACAAACTGGACCTTGGCGATATCGGAGGCATCCCGCGGGTGCTGGACGCCGGCCAGTGCAATGATTCCTATTCCCTGGCGGTCATTGCGCTGAAGCTCAAGGAAGTATTTGAACTGGACGATGTTAACCAATTGCCGTTGTCTTTCGATGTCGCCTGGTACGAGCAGAAAGCCGTCGCGGTCCTGTTGGCGCTGTTGGCGCTCGGGTTCAAGGGGATCCGCCTCGGTCCCACGCTGCCCGGCTTCCTCTCGCCCAATGTGGCCAAGGTGCTTGTAGAGAACTTTGACATCAAGCCCACTGGCGATGTAAAGGCGGATGTGGCTGCCATGATGGCCGGAAACTGACCGCCTTTTTGCCCGGCATGAAGCACGCTCGTGTTTACCGGTTGACGGCCCACGTTTGCCGCTGGGGTTGGTCGCAATTGGCGTTTTTCGCGGCTACAGAGGGAAGTTCATTGGGGTTTGGGTGTTGTCGGTGTCTATCCGGTAAAGGGCGCGGTCGATGATGCAGTAGACGGGGCAGTCGGCGGGCAAGGTGTTGCGCCAGCTTGTGGCGAGGTCGGGTTGGTCGGTTATCACGGCGTAACCGGGGAGCCACTGTTCGTGGAGCAGGGTCTGATCGGGTGGCGCGGTGCGGAAATCGAGGCAGGTACAGCCCGGCATGCCCCATTCTGCGGGTGTCAGCCCTCCGTTAAGGGTGATTACTGTGGTAATCGCGCCCTCAATGATTGGTTCCCATATGGCGCTGAGATGTCTGGTTGTCGTGACCTTTTGGCTGAGCCATGTGTCGGCACAGTCTTTCCACGGAGAAAACACATCCTCCAGCCGCATGGCCTGAAAGGGCGTTTCGCTCACCAGCATGACGTTCTTTTTTCTCGGCGGTGTGCGGTGGTTCATGGCGGATAGGGTGTGCGTCATTTTCGCCAGGATAGACAGGTCAGAGAGATAGGTGCGAAATTCGTTGAGAAATTCGTTTTTCTTTGGAGTGTCATGGGGGGCGTGTTGCCAGTCCAACCAGGCAAATTGCAGGGAGGCGAGCTGGAGCGGGTTCTGGGCCGAAGCCAGTATATCCAAAAGTGCACGATGGGGGGCCAAGTCATTGAGCGGGGGGGTGGTCGATTCAAGTTCATGCAGACGGGTGTTGAGGCTGGCGCAGTCCCGCATTAAGGCCTCCGCGTCTGCCTGTATGGTCGAGCGCATGTTGTTCTTCGGGGGATTGCGTTGTGGCGGCGCCAGGCGGGGTGGTCCTTGCTCCGGAAGCGGACAGTCCGTCAGCGCTTCCACCAGGGTGGCGATGCGTGTGCCCTCTATTTTTGCGCCGCCTTCCGTGGCGTCCCATACAGGGGTGTTATGCGTGGCGATACGTCTGACAAATTCTTCCAGGTAAAAGGCCATGCTCAGTTCTGTTTTCACCGGGCGTCCGTCGATGCCGGGCACCGTGGTCATATTTTTGGCGGGTGGCGGCGCATGGTGGTAGTAGGGCATGGGTTGATTTTTGGGATGAAAGGCGTCGCGCTTGTAACCGAGGTCAAAGCCCATCAGGACTATTCGTTCCGGATTCATTATCCAGGCGCACTCGAGGGCGGCATGGCCTACACACAACCCGGTGTCCCACGTCGGCAAATCAGGGAACCATGTGACAGGGGGAAGATCGGTGTTGGCCGACGTTCCAAAAAGGAGTCGTCCGGGATAGTGCCGTACGACCGGCCAGCTTGATTGCTGAAGGCAGGCGACGGGCGGCGGGTTGGCCATGTGAAACGCATGCGCGAAATAGCGCCAGACCCTTTCGCTGTCGTCGGTGGTCACCACCAGATCGGCGGCCATGCCCGCGCAGCTCAAACTCTTCCATGCGCCGTCGCACGCGATGACCAGAACCCGCTCCCTGTGTTCGGCCAGGCGGTCGATATTGTCATCCAGCGAGGGGCCCGCGCCGACCACAACCACGGTGGCGCCCGCCGCCGCGTTGCGGAGTGTTTCGATGGTGGGCTCCGCGCATATACGCTCGATGTTCAGCAGGCTGTTGGATAGCATATGCCATCCGCGATAGGCCCGCAGTGCCGCGCTGGAAACAAGCTGCTTGATCTGGTAGAGAACCCGTTGGTCGATCTGCTGCTTGAGTTCGGGGAAATGCGCCGCATGAGCGGGCGCGATATAACTGATAAACCTGGCTTCGACAAAAAAATTGGGATCGCCGCGGATATGCTCCGAAAGCAGATCGAGGAGTTCATGGGTATCGGAAAAGACCAGGGGTACGACCCTCGGGTCGCGGGTGGGTACGGAGTCGCCTGATCGGGAAAGCAGATAAATTCGATATGTGTAAGGGTGGTTGTCCAGCCATGCGTGGAAGTCTTTCGCGCTTTCCGGCCAGACCACGGCGGCCCGCGGCGCTTGGGATATCGAATCAGGAGGTCTCATCGGCTATAAGCAATCTATTCCGGGGAGCGGGAACGTGTCGTAAAAACCGCGTCTGTTCTCATCATGAACGCCCCACGCTCCTTCTGGAGCGGTGAAATATGATATTTGGGCGGTCGGACACGCGAAAAGCGGCGAAATTGCGCCTTTTTCTTCTCTATATGCTCTTTTATACCTTTCAGATGCAGCATCTTTGATAAGCTCATGGCTGTCTCCTGATTCTCTTTGAACAATATATAGCAAGTTATCTGCCACGTATAGGCCTTGTTTTTAACTTGTTGAAACCTGGAATTCCTCTATGCTCCCCCGTCATGGAAAAATTTATTGCATCGTGTGAAAAAAGTTATGATGTGGTGCTGCTTTGTTGTCGGCGTTGCCTGTTGAATGCCGAGGAGTTGACGGAAGCAGTCGAGCGCGAGACGGCCCTTTCGATCAAGCCGTTTATTCTGCCCTGTTCGAGCCGCGTGCACCCGTCGCACCTGCTGCGCCTGTTGGAGCGCGGCGCGAAGGCCATTGAATTTGTGGCGTGTCTGGAAACGAACTGCCAGCTCTTGCTGGGCAGTCGCCGTGTCGAGCGGCGCGTGCAGTATGTGCAGGATTTGCTGACGGAAATCAATGAGAACCCGGAGCGATTGGGGCTGACGCGCCGTCAAAGCATTACCCCCGCGGAACTGGTCGAGCTGGCAAAAGAACGCCTGGCAAAGTCCAGGGATGTGTTCACCCTGGAAGTTAAGGATGCGGACAGCGTATGATATTTGCGGAGCGTAAACCTGTTGAAGAGTTGATTGAATTTGCCGGACGCTACAAGCGGGTTGCCGTGGCCGGTTGCGCGACATGCGTGGCCGAGTGCGCGGTGGGGGGCGAAGAGGAGGTGCGGGCGCTGGTGGCCTTGCTCGGCATGGCTTTGCGCCGTAAGGGAACCCCGGTCACGTTCGTTCCGGTTATGCTGGAGCGGCAGTGCGAGCGGGAATTCATCGAGGGGGCCGTTGAGACGCTCGAAGGGGTGGAGGCGGTGATCAGCCTGGCCTGCGGAATCGGCGCCCAGGCGCTGGCGGAGCGTTTTGATATGAAGCCGGTCTTCCCCGGCGTGAATACCTCGGCGTTGGTGATTCGGGAGGATGATGGCTTGTGGGAATCGCGCTGCGCGGCGTGCGGGGATTGCGTACTTGGTGAAACCTTCGGGCTGTGTCCCATCGCCCGTTGCGCGAAAGGCCTGCTGAACGGCCCGTGCGGGGGCACGCGCGAAAACGGAAAATGTGAGGTCAATGAAGAGATGGATTGCATCTGGACAAAAATTGTGGAGCGTGCCGAGGCGCGTGGTGAACTGGACGCCCTGACGGAGGTCGCCCTTCCCAGAGATTGGTCGAATTCGAGGCATGGGGGACAAAAGCGGGTTGTGCGGGAGGAACTCCAGCGATGAACGGCGCCGACGCGGGACGATTGAAACGGGTGTTGGAGGCTGGCGCGTTTGCCGTTACGATGGAGGTGGGCCCGCCACGCGGCGGTGATCCGGAAGCAGTGCGGGCCAAGGCGCGCCTGCTGAAGGGATTGGCCGATGGATTTAACGTAACCGATAACCAGACCGCGGTGGTGCGTATGTCCAGTATTGCGGCGTCGAGGATTCTGCTGGAGGAAGGCTTGCCACCCATTATGCAGATGACTTGCCGGGACCGTAATCGCATCGCGCTGCAGTCCGATCTGCTGGGGGCCTGGGCGCTGGGAATCCGTACGTGCCTGTGTCTGTCCGGCGACCATCAGAAGGCCGGCGCGGGCGGCAAACTACAGGGGCACCCCGGCGCGCGTAACGTGTTTGATGTGGATTCAGTGCAGCTTCTGCGTATCCTCCGCGCCTTGAGCGACCAGGGGATTCAGGCCGGTGGGGACGCCATCGATAAACCCGTTCCGATGCTGCTCGGCGCCGCCTGGACTCCGCTGGCGCCTCCCGAGGCCTTTCGTGTGTTACGCCTGGAAAAGAAGATCAGGGCCGGCGCTGATTTCATCCAGACCCAGGCGGTCTATGATGTGCCGCGCTTTGCGAAGGCCATCGCGCGCGCCCGCGAGCGGGGCCTGACGGAGAAGGCCGCCATCCTGCCGGGCGTCATTGTTCCGCGCAGCGCCGGGATGCTTCGTTATATGCACAATAATGTGCCGGGCATCCAGGTGCCCGATGAAATGATTGCCCGCATGAAGGATGCGTCCGACAAACGCGAGGAGGGCTTCCTCATCGCGCTCGAATTGATCGAGGCCGTGCGCGCTATTCCCGGCGTGCGGGGCATCCACCTGCAAGCCATCGAGGCCGAGGAACTCCTGCCGGAGTTGGCCGAGCGGGCGGGTTTGCTTCCCCGGCCCGAAATCCCGCGCGAGGCTGAGGAGGCATGAAGTATCGTGTCCCCATTCAACCGACGCCCCCCCGGTTTGTGCCCGTCGCTCCACTGAATGTGATGGAAATCGAGGGCTGTCTCGGATGCCTCGAATGCGTCAAGCGCTTGTCCTGCGTATATGATGTATACCAGCAACGCGTTTTTGATCCGTTGTCGTTCAGTGATACCGCCGACAACCTGTGCATACGCTGTATGCGCTGTGTGCAGGAATGCAAAAAGAATATTCTCTCGCGGATTCGTAATCCGGACTATGATGGCATGGGCAACGACTATTGGACGCCGGAAATCATCACGGCGGTGATGGACCAGGCGGCGACGGGCGCGATCCCGGTTTCCGGCGCGGGGTATCGCGGGCGCTTCGCGGGATTCGGGTTTGATGGCATGTGGACCGATATGTCTGAAATCATCCGGCCTACACGCGACGGCATTCACGGGCGTGAATATATCAGTACGGTGATCGAACTGGGCCATCGTCCGCTGTTCCTTTCGTTTGATGAACAGGGCAGAGTTCGTACTCCCGCGTTGCGACTGAGGGAAATTCCCATTCCCATTCTTTTGGAGCCGCCGGAGAATTCCTTCGTCACTCCCGCGGTGACGGAAGCGGTCATGGACGCGGCCTCGCGTTTGGGAACCTATGCGTTCGTGTCAAAGGCCGTGTGGGAAGCGCTCGATCCGACGTTCCGGGCGCGCGCGGTGGTCGTCTGCGACCGTATCCCGGATATCCCGGCCTCCGTCAGTCTGGCGTCCGTGCCTTATGCGGACAGCGTGGCCGATGCGCTCGATCTGCTGAGGAAGACCCGACCGGACCTGATGCTGTTCATTACGCTTGACCTGGATGAACATGCGCGGGAACGCGCTGTCCTGCTGGCCAGGCATGGCGTGGACGTCATTCGTTTGCGGGCAACCGAGGACGGGCGCGGATACGGGGCGTGCGCGGAGCAATTTATTACCCGCCTGGCGCGCGATATTCATGAGGCCCTGGTGGACGCCGGGGTGCGGGAACAATTGACGATCCTGGCGGATGGGGGGCTCGCCCAGGCGGAGCACATCGCCAAAATTGTGGCCTGTGGCGCGGACGGGGTCTGTCTGAATCGTGTGTTGGCCGTGGCCATGGAATGTCGCCTGTGTCATGACGGCGCAAAACGCAAAAGCTGCCCAGTGGCCTTCGATCAAATCACCCGCGAGTGGGGCGCGCAACGTATCGTCAATCTGATCGGCTCCTGGCATACCCAACTGATTGAAGTGCTGGGGGCCATGGGGATTCGCGAGGTGCGCCGACTGCGCGGGGAACTGGGGCGGGTCATGTTTTTTGAGGATTTGGAACGGGAGAGTTTCGAGCCCGTATTCGGAAAGCGTATCCGCTCGTTCGAGGAGTCGCTGCGCCATATGCGCGCCGCCGTGCCGAATCCGGCGGATATTGGCGCGGCATATGCCCCGGCGGCGAGCGAACCCGAAGACGGGGTCGCCATCTGCGGGACGCGCTTTCGAAATCATCTGGCCCCGTTCCTGGTGGTCAGGACCTCGGATTGCGTGGCGTGCGGACGGTGTGCCGAGGTGTGCGCCCATGAGGTGCACCGCAAAGGCGGAAGCCGGATGTTGAAACCGCGTTCCTGGCTGTGCCCGGGGCCGTCGGTCTGCACCGCCTGTGTCGAACAATGTCCCACGGGCGCGCTGCGGTTGGCGCCGGACCCTTCCTGGAAAACCTTTGGGGATCACCGATGGACACCCGAATTGCTGCTCAGCACCTGGCTGCAGGCGGAAACCGGCTATCCCCCGATGCAGGCGTTGAATGACAAGTCCGGTCAGTCGGGCGGCGGGTTTGATTGCATTTCGATCGAGTTCCCGGAGCACAAAGGGCGGGTAACCGCACCGGACCCTGAGGTGGATTTACGTCTGGCGTTGAACCGCAGGAACGACGGGCGCCCGGAACGTGTCCTGGGTATCCCGTTTTATGGCGGCGGGATGAGTTATGGCTCCATCAATATGATGACCATGCGCGCGCGCGCCCGCGCTTACCGGACCTATGACTCGCTGACCTGTACCGGCGAAGGTGGATACCCGGATGGACTGTGTGAGTTTTCAGATAATGTCATTGTCCAGGTGGCCACCGGGCTGTTCGGAGTCAGTGAGGAAACCGTCAAACGCGCGCCGGTCGTGGAGTTTAAATACGCCCAGGGCGCCAAACCGGGACTGGGCGGGCATCTGCTGGGCGACAAGGTGACTCCCGAGGTGGCGAAAATTCGCGAAACCGTCCAGGGCAATGCCCTTTTTTCGCCGTTCCCGTTTCATTCCGTCTATTCCGTGGAGGACCATCGCAAACATGTCGACTGGATCACCGCGATGAATCCCGAGGCCCTCATATCCGTGAAGGTGTCAACCGCCAGCGATGTCGATATGGTGGCCGTGGGCAGTTACTTCGCCGGGGCGCATATTATTCATCTGGATGGCAGTTACGGCGGCACGGGCGCCGCCCCCGATATTGCCAAAAAAAATATTGCCATGCCTATCGAGTATGCCATTCCCAAGGTGCACCGCTTCCTGAAAAACGAGGGGATTCGTGATGAAATTACCTTGATTTGTTCCGGCGGCATACGGTCGCCATACGATGTGGCCAAGGCGATTGCGCTGGGGGCGGACGGGGTGGTGATCGGAACAGCCGAACTCGTAGCCCTCGAGTGTATTCGGTGCGGGGCCTGCGAACGCGGTCGGGGCTGTCCACGCGGTATTGCGACCACGGACCCTGAGCTGGCGGTTATCTACACGGAGGAATGGGCCACACAGCGTCTGGTCAATCTTTTCCATGCCTGGAGGCTTCAGCTTGCCGAACTCCTGAACCGGCTTGGGTTGCCGGGCATTCGTGACCTGGTGGGACGTTCCGATTTGCTGCGTCATTGCGACTATGATAATCAACACGCGGGGGAGATGCGGATATGAGCCGTCCAACAGCGTCCATCTATCATTCACGCCGCGCCTTGACGCAGCAGGCGGTTTGCGCCGGCGTCAAAACCGCCGAAGAGGGCGGTTGCGGTGTCGTGGGTTTTGCCTCGACGGTCCCGGTGGCCGGACGCCACATCTTCGAGCCTTCGGTGCAGATGCACAATCGCGGCAACGGCAAGGGCGGCGGCATCGCGGCGGTTGGCTTGAACGCGGCGCAACTGGGGATTGATGCGCAAACACTGAAGGAGGCGTACATCCTGCAGGTGGCCCTGCTCGATGCGCCGGTGGCCGCGGAACTCGAACGTACATTCATCACGCCGTATTTTGATATCACCTGCCGACGCGAGGTCGGGGCGGTGGCCGATTGGCGGGAGATGGGGCTTGATATTCAGCCGCCCGACATCATTCAGTACTTCGTGCGGGTCAAGCCGGATGTGCTGGCGCAGTTCAGCGTAGCCCAATCCATGACAGGAATGTCGGATCGGGCCGTTGAGGATGAATTTGTCTATCAGAATTCCTTCCGACTCAACCAGGCATACTATGCGGCCCAGGGGGAGAAGCGGGCTTTTGTGATGTCGCATGCGCGTGACCTGGTCATCTTTAAGATCGTGGGGTATGCCGAGCAGGTGGTGGAGTATTACGGACTCGAAGAGATGCAGGCCCATGCGTGGATCGCCCACCAGCGCTATCCCACCAAGGGGCGCGTCTGGCATCCGGCCGGGGCCCATCCCTTCATCGGAATGAATGAGGCCCTGGTGCATAATGGTGACCTGGCCAATTATTACAGCATGGTCCAGTACCTCAAGCAGCATCACATTGTGCCGCAGTTCCTGACCGATACGGAGGTGGCGGTGCTGCTCTTCGACCTGCTCTCCCGAACTCATCACTATCCGCTGGAATATATCATCGAAGTGCTGGCCCCCACCACCGAGTTGGATTTTGATCGCCTGCCAAAGGAAAAACAGCGCGTCTATCGAGACTTGCAGGCTATCCATATGCATGGCTCGCCGGACGGGCCCTGGTTGTTTATCGTGGCCCGCAGTGAGCCGGACCGCGGACAGTTGCAGTTGCTGGGCATTACCGATACATCCATGCTTCGCCCCCAGGTGTTCGCCTTGCAGGAAGGGGAGGTGTCCATTGGGCTGGTCGCTTCCGAAAAACAGGCCATCGACGCCACATTGCAGTCCCTTTCGTCCGATGATCCCCGGTTCCGTCCGATTGCCGACCGCTACTGGATGGCGCG
>RZZM01000007.1 GCA_009929845.1 Spartobacteria bacterium | reverse complement strand
CCTGCAGCGCACACCGAGCCGCCCCCCGTGCGAAGAATAAAATTCTCTGCGCCTCTGCGCCTCTGCGCGAGAAAAAAGTGATCACGAATCACACGAATGACACGAATGGATCGGTTCGTCCTATGAAAAAAAGCTCGATTTTGCAACGTGTACCGGTCACCGACCTCCGCCCCCTTGGTTGTCACTTTAACTTCCATGCGGTAACGAGTTCTGATCGTTGGCTAGGCTTTCAGGAAGGAATCAACGGCATGAAAGACCGTTTGCGGGGACAGCGCGCGCATGCATTTCTGGGTGTCGGCGCAATGGTCGAACTCCAAGTGTGAATTCATGGGGGTGATGCATGGTTGGCAAGGCAGGGGCGGGGCGCACCGGACCACGGCCAGCTTCTCGACGTCACAGACCGGCGCGGTCAATGCCGGATCACTTGGCCCGAAAATCGCTACAGTCCGCGTGCCCACGGCCGGGGCCAGATGCATGGGGCCGGAATCATGGCAGACCACTACCCGTCCCATAGAGAGCAGCGCCGCATAGCGATTCAACGCGCAAGGCGCCATCACATAAAGGTGGTCCCGTCCGATGGCCCGTTGTACGTGCAAGCCCTCTTCATATTCCGCGGGACTTCCCGCGATGACAACCGGCGTTTCCCGGTCCAGCAGCATCGCTATCAGGCGCTTCCAATGGTCCATCGGCCATCGCCGGAATGTGGAGCGGGAACCGATATTCATCGCAACAAATGTTCCGGCAATTCCCCAACCATCCAGCACATCCTCAATGGCCTGCCTGTCCGCGGGCAGGACCTGCAGGGTTGGCCGGTTGCGTCCATCCTGAACCAACTCGTTATAGGTCGCGGGTGTGGCCTGTGGAAAACATGTTTGCAGCGCGCGAAACAGCAGGTGGTCGCGGTCGGGGCGGTAGACGATATCCTTTCCGTCAACGGAATCGCCGTTTCCGTAGGCTTTCGCCGTGTAGCCGAATTTGCCTTTGGCACGCATGCACCGGCTCACAAGCCGCCCGGACTTTCCCGGCGAGAGTACGCAACATCCATCATATCGGGTCCGGCGCCGCAGGCAGGCTACCGTCAATCCTGCCGCCTTCAGGGCTGTCATCCTGGAGGGGATTTCAATCACATTTTCGTAGGGAACGCCACAATCCAGCAAGGGCCTGAGTTCACTTCGGACAGCCCAGTCAATCGTTCCCCCGTGTGTTTCAAGGAAGCGATGTACCACCGCGTTGGCCAATACCCAGTCGCCAATACGGCCCGGCTCGATAAACAACCATCGTTTTTTCATTGTCGAGAGGGTAGTGGAGTAGAACGGGGATGTCAACGGAGGAAAAATTTCAGTCCTCTTCCCGGATGCCCAGGTAATCTCTGACCTTTTGCGTCAGGATGGATGGCTTTCGAGGCAGGCTCTGCAAATCGAAGCGGGGCAGCAGGTCCGCGGGCATGAGCTGTTCGCCCCAGGCGGCCCAACCGCACCACCAGGCGAGCAGTCCGACTACCCGGGCGGCGGGGATGCCCCGGTTCCGCAGGCTGGCGATGCGCGTATCCCCATGGCGTTTGGCGAGGCGTCGGCCTTCTTCACTGACGACCAGCGGGACGTGGATATACGTCGGCAGGGGCACGTCCAATGCCCGGTGCAGCAGCACCTGCCGGTGCGTGGCAGCCAGCAGGTCGTCGCCACGCAGTACTTCCGTGACCTGCATGGCCGCGTCGTCCACGACGACGGCCAGCATGTACCCCGCGCCATCCGCGTCGCGGGCCACTACAAAATCGCCGACCGCGGTGTGGACCTGTTGGGCCTGCCGTCCGTGAACGAGGTCATCAAACACAACCTTGGTTGCCGGGACACGAAACCGCCAGGCGGGCAGCCGGCCTTTTGGCAGCACCTCGCAGGCGGCTTCATAGCTCGCGAATCGCCCCTCGCATGTCCCCGGATAATACAGGCCATCCGTCGTTTCATGCGGCGCGCTCAAGGCCTCTTCGACATCCTTTCGGGAGCAGACGCAGGGGTATACCAGATCGCGGGCTTTAAGCTGTTCGAGTGCCCGGCGGTATTCTGCGCGTCGTTGCGACTGCACATAGGGAGCAAAGGGACCGCCGATATCCGGGCCTTCGTCCCAGTCCAGCCCCAGCCAGGCCAGGTCTTCCATTACTTGCTCCGCCGCGTGTGGTTTCACTTTGGGATGGTCCAAATCCTCCATGCGCAGCAGGAGCTGTCCCTGCTGGTTGTGGATCGAAAGCCAGGTAATCAGAAAGGTGCGTGCATTCCCGAGATGGAGGGCGCCTGTCGGGCTTGGCGCCAGGCGCCCGCGAATCCGCGGGGGCGCTTCTCTATACTCACTGGTCATGTCGGTCGAATATTTTTTTGCGCGTGTGTATACGTTTGTCAGTTGTGGCCGCGTTACGCGGGATGGGGCCTGCGCCTCATTCCGGAAGATGAATAAACCCCTGGTCCATCATGGTCCGGGTCAGGTCACGGGAGCGCCCGATCAGGGCCTCGGCGCTGGCGAGGAGTTCCTCCCGGCTGGCGGTCAGGCGGGCGACGCCCTGTTCCTGCGCGCACAGCCCCACGGCGGCGGCCTCCTCGGCGAACACCTGCCAGTCTTCCATGCTGGGAAGCAGGTGGTCCGCGTCAAGCTGGTCGCCGATAAAGCCTGCCAGCGCGTCTGCGGCGGCAAAGCACATTTCGTCGGTAATGGTCCGGGCGCGCACATCCAGCGCGCCGCGGAAGATACCGGGGAACCCCAGTGAGTTATTAACCTGGTTGGGAAAATCAGAACGTCCGGTGGCCACAATGGCCGCGCCGGCGTCGCGGGCCTCCCAGGGCCATATTTCGGGGGTTGGGTTGGCACAGGCGAAAACGATGGCGTCGGAATTCATGGTACGGATCCAGGCGGGGTCAATGGTGCCGGGTCCGGGTTGGGACGCCGCGATAATCACATCCGCACCCTTGAACGCCCTGGCGGTGTCCCCTTCGAGTTTCTCGCCGTTGGTGATTTGGCAAAGCTCCCATTTCTTTGCAAAGGCCTCTTTTTTGGCCTCAATATCCGTGCGATGCATACCCATGATGCCCTGGCTGTCGACCATCAGGCATCGTTTCGGGTCGGCGCCCCGGGCAAAACACAACCGCGCCGCGCATGAATTGGACGCCCCGCTGCCGACGAAGACAATCCGCACGTCCCCGATCTGCTTCCCGGTCAGTTTAAGCGCATTGAGGAGACCGGCAAGGATCACGGTGGCCGTTCCCTGCTGGTCATCGTGCCAGACCGGTATCTCGGCCTTTTCGCGCAATTCATCGAGTATCCGGAAGCACTTGGGCTGCGCGATATCCTCGAGGTTGATGCCTCCGAAGGAGGGCTGAAGCAACAGGACGGTCTCAATGAACTTGTCGGGATCCTTTGTGTCAAGCATGATCGGAACTGCGTCCACGCCGCCCAGATACTTGTACAACAGGGCCTTGCCTTCCATCACCGGCAGGCCGGCTTTTGGGCCGATATCGCCCAGTCCAAGCACCCGGGTGCCGTCACTGACAACAGCCACGGTATTCCATTTGCTGGTGTACTCATAGACCTTATCCGGATTCGCCGCGATATCGCGGCAGGGCGCGGCGACTCCCGGCGTGTACCAGATGGCAAAATCGTCGAGGCTGCGCACAGCGCACTTTAATACGGTCTCCATTTTCCCCCGGTAAAACGGATGCAGGGTCATAGCGTCCGCCAGTGGTTTTTCCGCCTTTTTCAACAAATCTTCATTATTCAGCTTCTGACTCATGCGTATCTCCTGTGTAGCCAACCTGCAAAAGACACTTTCTGTCAAACAAACGCCACAATCTCAAGAAAAATACATTTATTTCATTCTTACCATAAAAGTACTATATGCTTTTTCAGGGAAAACCCCGATATACAAAAAACGCCCCGTGGTGTTATATGTAACCTAAATGATACCCCGAATGGGTTCAACGTCGGCAGAGATGAGGGAGAGCCGGACGTGGATTCAGGTTCGGGGGAATCCAGGTGCGGATGACCGGGTAGCATTTGGCCGGGTGGGAAAAGAAGAGCTCACCAGTCCGGTGAGTTCTTTTTTTTTACACATCCATGCAGTTTTGTGTGAGTCTCTGAGTTATTGCAGCAAGCAAGGGTGTGCCATGAATGGAAGAAAACTGAAAATTGGAGTGCTTGGGCCGCATGCCTGTTCGGCGGAGGAGTATGAAATGGGTCGTGAGGTGGGTCGGCATATTGCCGGGGCGGGCGCCTTGCTGGTGTGTGGCGGCCTTGATGGAATGATGCAGGCCGCCGCGGAGGGCGCCAAAGAGGCGGGCGGCGAGACCCTCGGGATACTTCCCGGCAGTGAGGCTGCTGCCGCCAATCCCGCCATTGATATCGCGCTGCCCACCGGCCTGGGGCCATTCCGGAATGCCCTGGTGGTGCGCGCCTGTGACGCGGTAATCGCCGTGCGGGGGGCGTATGGAACCCTCTCGGAAATCGCGTTCGCCTTGCGCTTGGGCATTCCCACCGTTGGGTTGCGCACGTGGAAACTTCTCAGGGATGAACAAATTGATCACGGCATCCATCCCGCGGAAAATGCCGCGCATGCCGTAGAACTGGCGCTGGAGTTGATAAAGCACGGCTGATATTCATTTTGATACAACAAAAAACGCGTCCCCCGTCTAACTGGCCTGTTTTCTGCTTATTAACATCATGTGAATGAAGAATAAACAGGAAGGCTACAAGATAGGTGGCGCCGTGTTTGGGAAAATACATATATTAGGACGGGGTGTCGAGAGACACCCCAAAGGCAAGCTGGGGCGGGTGCTGGCCGGTCTGGAGACAAATGAAATGTCTACCGTGCCGGTGGTGCTCTCGCGTATACTCAGCATCAGCCGCGCGCCTGATTCAGGCGCTGAAGACTTGGCCCGGCTCTGTGAAATGGATAAAGCGACGACCGCGCGGATTCTGCGGGCGGCCAATTCCATTTACTTTGCCCCGGACATTCAAGGCCGTCGCGTCGACAACTTGCGTGATGCGATCGTTCGAATCGGTTTCCGTACCGCCGAAGAAATTGCGCTGTCGGCAACCATTTCGAATGTCTTCAAGGCCAGTCGGCTGGTCGGTGATTATTCACTGAACAATCTCTGGAAGCACAGTATGGCGGTAGGGATCGGAAACAGGCTACTGTTTTCGCGGTTGTTCCCGAATACCGGGATGGACGCCTTTACCGCCGGTCTGCTTCATGATATGGGCATTGCCCTGGAACATCAGTTCCTGGCGGAGGAAGGCTTCTACGAGGCGGTGCAGTACCGCCATGCTCGTCAGTCTCTGCTGGTGGATGAAGAGCATGCCGCCATGAAGACCAATCATCAGTTGGTCGGTCATGCGGTAGCGAAAAAATGGAACTTCCCGGAGCATCTCCAGGCGGTTATTTTGCATCACCATGATCCCCTGTTGAAGAATATAGAACATGAAAATCTGATACACGTTACGCGTTTGTCGGAAATCATGTGCTATCGCCTCAGCCTGGGATACAGTGATTTTTCGGACCGCCACCTGCTGATGCTGCGTGAAAGCATGTTCAAGCTGGGTGTGGACGAGGACTTCCTCGAACATATCGGTCGAAAACTTGTAGAGGTGCTTGAGGCCTACGTGAACATCGGGCTCTTCAGCAATCTGCGCTTGAAAATTGCCTGAAGGGCCGGAACGTAAGGAGACAGGAATGATTTAAGAATCCTGCTCTACGCAGGAAAACGAGGCGCGTGATTACGTCCGCGCGCCTGCAAGGCGCCGCACGATTGCCATACCGTCATCAACATTATTCGTGCGGCGCCTCCCCCCTTTACAGGGGACGCGTTGTGGAACGTACGCAGATAGGGGTTTCAATCATGGTGACCTTGCCCGATGCCGCGCCGCTTTTCCTCTCCACGCTGTCGAACAGCGCTTCGGCGGATGCCTTCCCGAGTTCCGCGACCGGCATGTGCACGGTAGTCAGCGAAATATCGTTGGCGACCACTTCGTCATCCCATCCCGTGATGCCCACCTCTTCGGGAACACGCCGGCCTCTTTCGCGCAGCGCGCGCAGCGCGCCAAAGGCCACTGAATCGTTGAAACATACAAAGATATCCGGCAGGCCAGTGTGTGCGTCCAGATAGTCGTTCATCAGCCCATAGCCCTGTTCACTGGTACACGCGCCGTCAATGACGCACCCCTGAACGCCTGGATGACTTACCACCGCCGAAAGAAAACCACTCTTGCGCTGTTGCGCATCGACATTATCGGGCAGCCCGGCAATATGCACCATATCCCTGTACCCGGCGTCTGCCAGCGCGGTTACCAATGTGCGCATGGCGCCGACATTGTCGGTCGTAACTGCCGAAACCGCGTCCCAGCCTTCAGCCGCGTCCTCTGGCACACGGGAGGCGCACAGCACAACCGGTTTGTCATAGGGATTGAAAGGCTCCTTGAATAGATCCATGGACGGCGCAATCATGATGACCCCGTCCGCCTGCCCGCGCCCGGTCAGGGTCCGCCAAAGCCGGACATATTCCTCGTGCTCTTCGGCAAAACTGCACAGCAGGAAGCCCCCTTTCTTCTTCACGGCATCGTCGATACCCCGGATCACATCCGCAAAAAAACCGCTTTCCATCCAGCGCGCAAGCACCGCAATCAGGCCTGTCTGGGCCCCGGTCATGCCCCGCGCGAACATACTGGGCTCGTAATTGTATTTCTTAATCACTTCCTTCACGCGCGCCCTCGTTTTGGGCGACACCCGTGGCTGGTCCTGCAGCACGCGGCTTACCGTGCTTTTCGAGGTCCCCGCGAGCCTCGCGATCTCGACTAAATTCAATCTTTTTGTCTGCTTCACCTGTGTAACCTTTGTCCGGTCTTTTATCGTATGTTCGTACAGCGTGGACTCTATGATATTTTCGGGGCCACGAATATACCTTTTTCGCTCTTTTTTGCCCAGCGGTATCCTTCCCGTCAGTGCCGAGATAGAGCCCTTTAAAAATAATCCAGTCGCTGAGGACAGCGCCCCTCCCGTTTGGGTATCAGCTTTATTTGCCAACCGCGCTCATCCGTGGCTAAAAAACGGTTATTGGGAAGGGACAAAAAAATCTGTGATGATCTGTGTAATCTGTGGGCCCTATCCGATAAGGTATTTCAGGTCGTCCACGGAAAGTGTGCGTAGCAGGGCGTTGTCGCGGTTGATGATGGCATCCGCCAGGTTGCGTTTGCTTTCCTGGAGGGCGAGAATCTTTTCCTCAACGGTGTCCCTGGCAATCAACCGGTAGGCAAATACTTTGTTGGTCTGCCCGATACGGTGGGCCCGGTCGATGGCCTGGGCTTCGACGGCCGGATTCCACCAGGGGTCCAGGAGAAAGACATATTCGGCGGCGGTCAGATTCAGCCCGAGACCACCCGCTTTGAGGCTGATCAGGAACAAGGGACAGTCGGGGTCCGCTTGGAAACGGTCCACCCGCTCCTGCCGCTTCCGCGTGCGCCCGTCCAGGTACTCATACACCACCCCCTCGCTGTCCAACTGCGCGCGCAGCAGCGCAAGGAACGAGGTGAACTGTGAAAAAACCAGGGCCTTGTGCCCTTCCTCGATTACCTCCATCAGCCGGGGGATCAGGAGTTCAAACTTGGCGGAGGGTTGCGCGGTATCTTCCGGGTTGACCAGCGCGGGATGGCAGGCGGCCTGCCGCAGGCGCAGCAGGGCCTCTAGCACCTGTATCTTTGACTTGTTCAGGCCGTGGTCATGGATGGAGGAAAGCAGTGTTTGCCTGTAATATTGCTGAAGCTCCCGATAGAGGGCCCGTTGCCGGGGCGGCAATTCACAAAAGAGCGTTTCCTCCTGTCGATCCGGCAGGTCGGGCGCAACCTGCGCCTTGGTGCGCCGAAGAATAAAGGGTTGCAAGGCCTTTGCCAGGAGGCTGCGTGCCTGGGGATCGGGATTTTTTGCCCAGCGCTTGTTGAATTCAGTGGCGCGTCCAAGCAGGCCGGGATTCAAAAACTCAAAGAGGCTCCACAATTCGGAAAGATGATTCTCTATCGGCGTCCCGCTCAGCGCCACCCGGTGCGCGCCACGCAGCAGTCGGCATGCTTTCGCGGTTTGCGCCCCGGCGTTTTTAATGGCCTGTGCCTCGTCCAGGACAATGAAGTCAAATTCGTACTCCTTGAGTTTTGCGATGTCCCGTCGCAATGTGCCGTAGGTGGTAACGACGACATCATGCTCGTCAAACACGGAAATATCCTTAGGACGCTGCATGCCGGTATAATCGAAAAATCGTAGCGCGGGTGTGAATGCGGCGGCCTCACGCATCCAGTTGAAAATAATGGAGCTGGGGGCGATCACCAGGGACGGTCGATGCGCGCGAGCGGGCAGGTTGCGATACCGGTTATCCAACAGGGCCAGCAGTTGGATGGTTTTCCCCAGGCCCATATCGTCGGCAAGGCATCCGCCCAGCCCTGTTTGCCGCAAAAACAAAAGCCATCCCAAGCCGTCCTTCTGGTATGGGCGCAAAGTTCCGATAAAGGTCTCTTCCGGTTCTGTTGCTTCAATCTGCCGAATCCGGCGGAGCCGGTCGCGCGCCTGTGTAAAGAGTGCGTCGACGGAGGCCTCCGGCTGCGCTTCAAGCCAGACATCAAGCAGTCCGGCCTGAATCTGCCGAAAACACACGACCTCCCCCTTCATCTGGCCGAGTGCGGCAATTCCGCCGAATTTTTGCAACCATTCTTCCGGCATGATCCCGAATGAACCATCCTCAAGCCGTATCCACTGTTCCTGCCGGTTCATGGCCTCCAGCAGGCGTGGGAAGGAAACCGAGACCCCGTCAAAATCGCACTGCACATGCAAATCAAACCAGTCCATCCGCGAAGAAACAGAAATATTCAGCCGACCGGGTTTCCGGAATGCCTTGGCGTTTTCCGAATCGACGATCCATCCCTTTCTCACCAGCGCCGCGATCATGCGGGGCAGGCGCGGGCCCTTGACCTCCACATTCCATTGGGCGTGGCGGCCTGAACGGTTTTCACGTCCGCCAGCCTCCTTAAAAGCATCAATCGCCTCGCGCTCCGCCTCATGGTCCCGCGGAATGCGGACATGTTCACCCACTTGGTAAAGCACAGTGCGCGTGTCCCAGGGCGCGATTTCCCGGTTGTCATACCGGAAGGTGATTCGCGCCGGCACATCCTGCACGGGATGTGGCGTCATTTTTTTGACGCATAAATGCGGAATGGGGGGCACTTGCTTGTCCCTGAATTCCACGTCAGCGGGCAGTGAAAGCGGCGGACGGGACGGGTGTTGCATCAGGGCAACCAGAAAGGGGGATATTTCGGCTTCGGGAACGCGCACGGTGTGTTGTCTGCGCATGGCGGCAATCCAGCCGAACCCCGCGGAGGGTTGCATTGTGGAAATCGCATTGGGCCAGATGATCCATCCATCTGAAAGCACCGCGAGCGGCTTGCTCAGGGGGCGCCGCTCCTCGTCGCGCGTCAATACACTTTGTACGGTATACACCTTGTCTGGCGCAATGTGTTGGATGTCCAGCTCATCGTGCCAGGGCCCTTGCCCGTCCCATGTCAGGGGCCCGTATTCCTGTCCCCGGTACCGCGCGAACAACCGGTTTGTAGCGCATAGTTCCGGGAGCAGGTGGCGCGCGAATGCCGCCTCAATACACCGGAAGTTGCTGCCGACATCCTCCTCCTGATGCGATACCGCCCGGTCCGCGCCCCCCAGCAGCAGCAACATCGTTTTGTCCTCAGGTGAAAGATTCCGTGAAAAGGCCGCCGCCGCGCAGGGCTTCCATACGCCCCAGCTCCCGTCTTTGCGCGCCGCGCGGATGAGGATGCTGATGTACAGCCGCGCGGTCTGATAGAGTGTTTCAATAGGAATGACAAAACGAAGCTCGGTCTCCGATGATTCCGGGGCCTCGGGTTCCTCTCCGGGGGAGAGGTCTCCCAGGTCGGCCTCTTTTTGTGTTGCGAGGATTTCCTGCCAGGACAGATCACTCGGGGGACGCAGGTTGTCTATCCCGGGGAAAGGCGGGGCTGAACGCCCCGGCGTATCGGTGGCCACAAAATCCCCGGCATCCCAGTCTTCCCTGGATTTCAAATCCCCTTCGTCTTTGAAGCTGAACTGGGAGACTGTACGCGGGGGCTGCACCCAGCCCCGAAAATCCGCAAGCAGCAGGGTGGCCCAGATGTGGTTGCAGAAGCCTTGTTTCTTATAATAGGGACAGGTGCAAAGCATCAGGATGTCCGCCCGGTCCCCGTTGGGCGTCATGCGGATGGCCGTATGGTGGCGACCGTTCCCTTCCACCACAGCCTCCAGGCGCGTATCACTGTGTTCCATGGGCGTGACCCGGTACTCCCGGAAATATTGTCGGCCCTGTGACCGCGCAACCGGGGTAAACAACCGTTTTGAAATATCACACAACCTGCCGTTCATTCGCACTGTATCCTGTCTTGAAACATATTTTTGATCGAACCTGCGATACTATCAGAATGGCATGGATAAATGCAACGTGCGTTATGATTAAATCGGCAATTCAAAATATCGTTGGCCAGGTTTTCATGGCCCGGTTCATTCGGGGGCTTTCGGTGTTTGCGCCTGTATGCCGGGCAGGGTGTGCCGGTAGGTGAGGGCGGCGGTGAGGAGGATGCCGGCGAGGAGGTAGGCGAGATATTTGATGATCTGCGGTTGGGTCATGATGAGGAAGGCGCGCATGGCAAAGGAAAGAATGTAGGCCAGTGCGGCGTATACGGCCAGGCAGAAGATGACCGCTGCCGGCATGGCCATGGACATGCCCCGGTACAAGGCCCAGGTGGCCTTGAGTCCGCGCAGTCCATTGGTCTTCAACATGGCGATCAGGGGGGAGAAAAAGATGCCGCTGATGAACCCGCCGGCGGATATCAGAAAATGGGTGTATCCGATGAATTGCCACAAATGCCGGCTGCCGAAGGGCAGGGCGTGAAACAGGAAGTAATACATCAGAAAGGGGTAGGCCGCCACCGCCGGCAAATGCCAGAGGGGGCCATGGTCCCGGTGATGCATGATCTGTATGGTGATGGAGGAAATGATGTAGATCACCAATCCCAGCAACCACGCCAGCAATGCCCCGTCACTGATCTCCAGTCCGGGATGCGCTAAAACAAACCCGGCCAGGTAGGTGAGCAGGCTGTAGAGTACAAACAGGGTCCGAAAGCTACGCTCCATTGTTTTCATGCTTGTGAATCTAGCCGAAATCGTGTATGGCAGGCAATACTGAATCTCAAATCTGCGGGTTTTGCCCGCAAATCCGAGTAAATTCCGTGTTCATACGTGAAGCGTTAGTCAACCATGAACACAGTAGTGAGCATATAACATACAGGAGTATTTTTGATATGGATACAATGACAGCCATAGCGACACGAAGGACCATCAGAAAGTATACAGACCAGCCGGTGGCCGATGAACTGGTCCGGCAGTTGCTCAATGCCGGCTTTGTGGCGCCGTCGGCCTTTGATGAGCGGCCATGGCATTTTGTGGTGGTCGATGACCGCGCGACTTTGCAGGCGCTGGCCGAAAAAATGGAAAGCTGCGAAATGCTGCAAACCGCGGCGCTGGCCATTCTGATTTGCGGGGACCCGGCCCTCGAGCAGTTTGAAAATTACTGGGTACAGGACTGTTCCGCCTGCGCGCAGAACATACTGCTGGCGGCCCATGCCAATGGGCTGGGCGGATGCTGGATCGCCATGGAGCGCATTCCTCCGCGCGAGGCGGCCGTGCGGGAGGCGCTGGCGGTGCCCGAACATATTGCGCCGTTTGCCCTGCTTTCTCTCGGCTACCCGGACGAATCCCTGCCGGGCGAGGACCGTTATGACGCATCCCGCGTCCACCACGGCCAATGGTAAATACCCATTTGCATTTACTCAGCTAGTAATGATGATAAGGAGATACCCATGGGGTTGAATATCGCACAAAAAATTCTACAGGAACATCTGGTTGAAGGTCGGATGACCCTGGGCGAGGAAATCGCCATTCGGATTGACCAGACCCTGACGCAGGACGCCACTGGCACGATGGCCTACTTGCAATTCGAGGCGATGGGACTTGATCGCGCAAAAAATGAGCTGGCGGTGAGTTATGTGGACCATAACACCGTGCAGGTCGGCTTCGAAAACGCCGACGACCACCGCTACCTGAAGTCCGTGGCGTCCAAATACGGCATCATCTATTCCCGTCCCGGAAACGGCATATGCCACCAACTCCATCTTGAGCGGTTCGGCATTCCCGGCAAGACGCTGTTGGGCTCCGACTCTCACACGCCGACGGGCGGCGGTATCGGCATGTTCGCCATGGGGGCGGGCGGTATCGACGTGGCGGTGGCCATGGGCGGCGGCCCGTTCTACCTCACATGTCCGCGTGTGATTAAAATCCATCTCGAAGGCGAGCTTCAACCTTGGGTCTCCGCCAAGGATGTAATCCTCAAGGTGCTCGATATCTTTTCCACCAAGGGCAATGTCGGTTGCGTCTTTGAATACGGCGGACCGGGGGTGGATACCCTGGAGGTTCCGGACCGCGCCACGATAACGAATATGGGCGCGGAGTGCGGCGTGACCACCTCGCTTTTCCCCAGCGATGAGAAGACCAAACGTTTTATGGAAGCGCAACAGCGGGGTGGAGACTGGCGCGAACTCAAGGCTGACGACGACGCGGAGTATGAGCGCGTGGTGACGATCAATCTTTCCGAACTGGAGCCTCTGGCGGCCGCCCCGCACTCGCCGGGCAACATAGAAAAGATCGCCGACCTGGCCGGGAAGAAGGTGGACCAGGTCCTTATCGGGTCCTGCACCAACTCATCGTATCGCGATTTGCGCACGGTGGCGGAAATTTTGGATGGCAAAACGGTGCATCCGAATGTGAGTCTGGGGATTGCGCCGGGGTCGCGCGAGGTGTTCATGATGATTACGAAGGAGGGCTATGCGACGAAGTTGCTGGCCGCGGGCGCGCGTTTCCTCGAGAGCGCCTGCGGATTCTGCATCGGCAATCATATGTCCCCCGGTACGGACGCCGTTTCCTTGCGCACCTCCAACCGTAATTTTGAAGGACGCTCGGGCACCAAATCCGCGCAGGTCTACCTGGTCAGTCCGGAGGTCGCCGCCGTGGCCGCGCTCACCGGAACGATTGTTGATCCGCGCACGGCGCGGGATCTGGTCTGCCCGCGCGTCGGTATGCCGGAAGTGTTTGATGTGGACGACAGCATGTTTATCCCCCCGTCGGACACCCCGGATGCCGTCGAGGTGTTTCGCGGTCCGAATATCGGCGACCCGCCCCGCAATGAACCGCTGCCCGCCGACCTGGAGGGCGAGGCCGCCATCAAGGTGGGCGACAAAATCACCACCGACCACATCATGCCCGCCGGCGCGCGTCTCAAATACCGTTCCAATGTCCCGGCCTATGCGCAGTTTGTTTTTGAAAATACCGATCCGGCATTCCCGGCGCGCGCGGCCGCGAATCGTGACCGGGGCCTCCATAACGTGATTGTGGCAGGCGCGTCATACGGGCAAGGCTCCAGTCGGGAACATGCGGCGCTGTGCCCCATGTACCTGGGGGTCAAGGCGGTGGTGGCGCAGTCCATCGAACGCATTCATATGGCCAACCTGATCAATTTCGGTATCGTCCCCCTCATGTTCGAAAACGAAGAAGACTACGCCCGTATTGAGCAGGGTGACAAGCTCAGTATTCATGGCATTCGCGATGCCATTGAAAAGGGTGAGCCCGTCGTATTGCGCAATGAAACACAGGCCTGTGATATACCACTCCAATCAGATTTTTCTGAACGGCAACGTGCCTTGTTGTTGGCAGGCGGCCTGTTGAACTACACAAAAAATCTAAGTGAATGAAACTTTATTAAGAAAGGATAATGATCATGGCTTACGAAAAAATTACAGTGCCGGAGAACGGCGAAAGAATCACGATGGGTGACAACGGTCACCTGACTGTTCCCAATAACCCCATCTTGCCTTTTATTGAGGGCGATGGCATCGGTAAGGACATCACAGCCGCTGCGATGGTCGTTTGGAATGCCGCGGTAGCAAAAGCATACCATGGTGATCGCCGCGTCGCGTGGATGGAAGTGTATGCCGGAGAAAAGGCCTGCGAGGTCTATGGCGAGGGCGCCTGGCTGCCCGACGAGACCCTTGAGGCCATTCGCGAATACCTGGTGGCGATCAAGGGGCCGTTGACCACTCCGGTGGGCGGCGGCATCCGCAGTCTGAATGTCGCGCTGCGGCAATTGCTCGATCTCTATGTCTGCCAGCGCCCCGTGCGCTGGTTTACCGGTGTGCCATCCCCCGTGAAACGTCCCGAACTGACCGATATGGTGATCTTCCGCGAAAATTCTGAAGACATCTACGCGGGCATTGAATGGGCGGCGGGGACGGATGAATGCAAGAAGGTCATTACATTCCTTCAGGAAGAAATGGGTGTCACCAAAATCCGGTTTCCGGAAACCTCGGGGATCGGCGTCAAACCTGTATCGGCCGAGGGGACCAAGCGCCTTGTCAAGGCCGCGATCCAGTATGCGATTGACAATCATCGTCCCTCGGTCACCCTGGTGCACAAGGGCAATATCATGAAATTCACGGAAGGGGCCTTCCGGGACTGGGGGTACGAAGCGGCGAAAGAGTACTTCGGCGCGCAGGATCTGGATGGCGGTCCCTGGCAAGTGGTGAAGAATCCGAACAGCGGCGAAGAGATCATCATCAAGGATGTGATCGCCGACGCCATGCTGCAGCAAATCCTGACCCGTCCCGCCGAATACGATGTGCTGGCCACCCTCAATCTGAATGGCGATTACATCTCAGACGCCCTGGCCGCCTGCGTGGGCGGGATTGGCATCGCGCCCGGCGCCAACATCAATTATGACACCGGCACGGCCATCTTCGAGGCGACGCACGGCACCGCGCCCAAGTATGCCGGACAGGACAAGGTCAACCCCGGTTCGCTCATCCTTTCCGGCGAAATGATGTTCCGCTTCATGGGGTGGCCCGAGGCCGCCGACCTGATCATCCAGGGCATGGAAGCCACCATCGCCCAGAAGCGGGTGACCTATGACTTTGAACGCCTCATGGATGACGCCACCCTGCTCAAATGCAGCGAATTCGGACAGGCTGTCGCCGATAATATGTAGGTGATTCGGTTGCAGGTTGCAGGTGGTAGGTCCAGAACCTTCAGGCTGCCGCGTATACAAAGCCGCACCCGCGTCGGGACATTATTGAGGATACTTAAATACTGGGACTGGTCCCTATTTTCTGAATCTCCTTGCGGAGCCATTGCAACAGAGTTGCTTTGTCGGGAAAACGTTGTTCAAGTTGGGCGTCGTAGGCGGTTTTAAGCCAGTGCCCGACGTCCGGTCCGGCGCTGATCCCCATCGCTATGATGTCATGGCCGTTCACCCAGCGCGCGGGCAGGGCCGCGTCTTCTTCCTGTTCAAGCTGCTGGAGATATTCGAGCAGGAAGGTGTGGTTATCCAGGTGGCCATGACTGCTGTGGCAGTCCAGGCGGTGCAGTTCCAGTTCCGTCTTAAACAGGGGGTGTCCGACAAAGTGCCGGAGTTTGGCCTTGCGCATGGATTGGACGTGCATGAAGCGCATGTGGTGCTGGACGCAATGGCGGACCGCGTCGATATGCCGACGCGGCAGCCTGAGGCGTTGCATAATGGCCTCGGCCATCTCCGCGCCGGCCTCCGCATGACCGTCGAACCGGATGCGCTCGCCGCCGGTGGCCTTGTCCGGTCCGATCGCGGCCGTGCCGGGTTTGCCCACATCGTGCAGCAGGACGGCGTATGCCAAGTTCATATCCGGCGACTCCATTTCGTCAAGCATGATGACCGTATGGCGGAAGGCATCGCCTTCCGGGTGGAAGCACGGGGGTTGCTCCACGCCATGCAGCGCGGCAACCTCCGGGAGAAAAACCTGAAGGAGTCCCAGGTCATAGAGCATTTCGAGTCCCCGGCCCGCGCGGGGGGCTTCGAGCAGGATACGGGTGAATTCCTGCTGGACACGTTCGATGCTGATATCGCGGATATGAGGGGCCCGGTCGCGGATGGCCCGGCGCGTCACTTCCTCCAGCGTGAATCCAAGGGTGCAGGTAAAACGTACTGCGCGCATCATGCGCAGGTAATCTTCCTCAAAACGTTGCTCCGGAGCGCCAATGGCGCGGATGATTTTGCAGTGGAGGTCCTGCCGTCCGCCCACGTAGTCGATGACTTCCTTGCGGTCCGGATCGTAGAACAGTCCATTGACGGTAAAATCACGGCGCATGGCATCTTCCTGCGCGTTTGTGAACTCGATGTTTTCCGGATGGCGGCCGTCCTGGTAGTTGACATCGCGTCGAAAGGTGGCCACTTCAAAAGGGTGGTCATCCATGACCACGCACATGACGCCAAAGGCCTTTCCCACTTCGAGGGTACGGGGAAAAAGCTCGGCGATCCGGTCTGGAACCGCGTCGGTTGCGATGTCAAAATCCTTGGGAGGACGTTCCAGGAGCATATCCCGGACGCACCCTCCGGCAAACAGGGCGTCATGCCCCGCCTCCTTCAGTACGCGCACGATGCGATGCGCGCCGGCTTCTAATGCGTTGGTTTGTGCTCTCACAATGGCTCCTGCAGACTGATTTTTTTCATGCGCAACCATAATTGGAGGTGCCAGGGTTCGGGGTCCGGGGTTCAGAGAACCAGGCATACTGAACTGTGGTAACTCCAAAGAAATTTCAAATATCTCTGGCTAGTGTTTCCCGGAGTGTTTTGCTTCCGCCTGGCTTTTTCGTTGCGCGCGGAGGCCCGGATGCGTTTCCGTCGCGGCGCCGTGCCGGGTTTGTTTGTCGCCGCTCTTGGTAGCGCCCGCCCAGGTGCCGCCATGCCTGGGCGCCAGGATTTTTTCGCAGTACTCGAGCATCTCTTTGCGTTGCACCGGGGAGATAAAAATGGGGTTGGGGGTGTCGTTGAGCTGGATGCGCAGCAGGGTTTTGGCCGAGGTGGCCACATAATGGCCCGAGGTGAGGTAGGTGGCGTGTTTTGCGGCCTCCACGGAATGGATCAATTCAAAAGGCAGCGGCATGAGGAAGAGCCAGCCTTCAATCATCAGGCCATGCTCGCAGACCCGGTATTCGCGGGGGGGATACACAAGCGGCGTGAAATTGGCGCAAAGCTCGAAATAGGTCTTGTCCAGCTTTGTGGAACTTACAATATCCCATTCCACATTCCGGAACTGGATGCGGTACCGGGCCATACGCACCCGCGCAACAAGAAAGGTGATGGATAAAATCCCGAGTATCCACATGCTGATTTCGAGCGCGCCGCCCGAGACAATCGTCCCGATATCGTTTGTGCGTTGTGAGAGCCAGAACAGTCGGTAGTAGGTAATCATGGCAAAGATCAACGGCGCGAACAGATACGTGAACGGGGTTGAATTCCATCGGAACGCGGCCCCGGCCATCACCAGGTGGACCAGATACAGGCCCACGATGGCAATCCCCCAGAATACCATGGTCAAATCCTTCCAGCTTGGCTGATCCTGGTTACGTTCCATCTCCGCGCGCGCCACCAGCGAAAGATTCTCAATGCGCTCGGGACTGGCTTCGTCATACGAGAGTTCCACATACAGCGGAATGACCAGGGAGGTCAGCACAAAAATGAACGCCAGTAACTCAAGCTCCCACGGACGGCCCGGCGGGCTCCAGGTCTTGCTCTCTTTTTTCACGTTCCAACCTCGATGTAATTACCTAATTCTAATACAGGAATAAATCGAAACACTACGATTCACGCCTCCTAAGTTTCTGCATGAAGTATGGGGGAACCTTTGATTTGTGGCAAGTATAATATAATTGATGATTTTGCGGCTTGAAGAAAAAGAGATAGGAGGTACTTTGGTGGTAAACAAGGACATACATCCTAGAAAAAAATGATAACACAGGAGTACCTATGAAAATGTTGCTGGCTTCAGTTGTGATTGCAGGGTTTGTTTTGTTGGGCGCCGGGTGTCGACCCGCCCCGTCCACGACCGGCCAGGATGGGGGCGCTGTTCCAGGGGGCGCGGCCGGGCAGGAGATTTCTTTTTCCATTCCGTCGCTCACCTCTGAGGGACAAATCAATTCTTCGGAATATGCCGGCAAGGTTATGCTGCTTGATTTCTGGGCCACCTGGTGCCCACCCTGCCGGTCGGAATTGCCCGAGCTCAACGCGTTGTCGAAGGAAATGGAGGAAAAAAATGTTGTGATTATAGGCATGACGCTTGATGAGGGTTCACGGGAAAAGGTCGCCGCCAATGTGGCCGCGCTGGGGATTGCCTATCCGGTCGGCAATGCGCTTGATTATGTCAAGACCTCGCCCGCCTTCCGCGAAATACGCGCTATTCCGACCAAGTACCTGGTGAAGGATGGCGCGATTGTCGGTGGGCCCTACCAGGGCGTGGTCCCGATCGACCAGCTCAAGGCGGATATCGCCAGGCTTCTTTAATCGCGACCGCTTCACGGGGAACAGGACGATTTGTTTATGAAAAAGATATGTCTTCTTTGTCTGGTTGTGTGGTTTCCGTTTGTGTGCGGGGCGCAGGCGCCTTCGCCGTTCGGCGTGCAGGCGGAGATCGCCGAAAAGGAAGGAGAAGGGGTCGTTACCGTATCCTTCCGGGTCGATCCGGGACACTTCCTGTACGCCGACACCATCACGGTGTCGGCTTCAGCAGGGGGCACGTTGAGCCCGCTTGTCATCCCCGCGGCGGCAGCGCTGGACGACCCGTTCGGCGGCGGCATGAAAAAGGTCTACGAGCAGCCCTTTGAACTGGTCTACAGACTAGATCAACCGGTTGGTGACCAGGTAGAGGTCAGCGTGGCCTACCAGGGATGCAGCCATGAAACATGTTTTTTTCCCGAGAACGTACAGATAGCTTTGTCCCTGCCGGAGTCCCTGCAGGGAGGGGCGGCAGCACCGGCGGCGGATGGGGCGTCCGGTGCGGAAGCATCGGACGTGAGCGGGCCTGACTGGAAGACATTGGCCGATCGGTTTCGACAGACCGCGCGCGCCACCGGGTACATGAAGGCCGATGCCATGCTGACCTTCATCCGGGAGGCGGATGCCGGAGGGGACGACGCAAAAACGGTCGCGGTGGAGGACTCCCGCTTTGAGCAGACGGGGGTGTTGACGGCGGTCTTCCTGATCCTGCTGGGCGGACTGGCGTTGAATTTCACGCCCTGTGTATTGCCGATGATCCCCATCAACCTCGCCATTATCGGCGCGGGCGCCCAGGCGGGTTCAAAACAGCGCGGTTTTATACTTGGACTGGCGTATGGCGCTGCCATTGCCCTCGTGTACGGTGTGCTGGGCCTCGTGGTGGTGCTCACCGGCGCGACCTTTGGCGCCTTGAACGCGTCGCCCTGGTTCAACGTGGTCATTGCGCTGATCTTCATCGCCCTGGCGCTGGCCATGTTTGATATTTTCCACATTGATTTAACCCGGTTCCAAAACAGGTTTGGCCCACCCGGAGGAGAAAAGAAACAGGGGCATGTCTGGCTGGCGTTCAGCATGGGCGGGGTGGCCGCGTTGCTGGCGGGGGCCTGTGTCGCGCCGGTGGTCATTTCCGTCCTGGTGTGGTCCAACAACCTGTACAGCCGCGGCGACACGGCCGGACTGCTGCTGCCGTTTGTGCTGGGCGTCGGCATGGCCCTGCCCTGGCCTTTTGCGGGGGCCGGCATGCGCTTCCTGCCCAAGCCCGGCAAGTGGATGGCCTGGGTACGTTCCGGCTTCGGCGTGTTGATTCTTCTGTTGGCCACCTATTATGCCTACCTGGCCTGGCAGCAATTCACTGCCGGGAAGACAGGCGTTGACGACCCTGCTCTCGCATCCGGACAACCCGCGGCGTGGGATGAGACCCAGGCGCTGACGCGTGGTTTCGAAAAGGCGTTGAACGCTAATCTCCCTGTGATAATTGACTTCAGCGCGTCTTGGTGCAAGAATTGCAAAACCATGGAAAAGCTGACATTCAAGGATAAGGCGGTCATACAGGCGCTGCAACCCTATGTGTTCATCATGTACCATGCCGAAGACCCTAACGATCCACGGACAAAAGAGGTGCTGGAGTATTACAGCGTGCTGGGGCTGCCTACCATGGTTGCGCTTTTTCCCGAGTAAACGCGCTTTTTGTGGAGCGCGGAGGACGGAAAAAACGAAGGAACAGACTGTGAAGGCATTCGTTGCGCTGAAGACTCGCGAATGATCAATTTGGGTTGATATACCTGTTCATGGTGGATTTCCTGATCCGTCCACTTGTTTTTGATCAAATGGAAGATGGCGTTTACAAGCGCCCATCCGACATCCTGCATCGGTTGCTGGACAGAGGTGAGGGTGGGGGACGCAAAATAGGCCAGGCGCGAATCATCAAATCCAACGACGGCGAGTTCATTGGGGCAAACCAGACTGAATTTATTCGAGGCCTTGATGAGTCCCCGTGCCAATTCGTCGTTACCACAAAGAACAGCGGTGGGACGCTCCGGGAGGGCGGAGACCTTTTCCCAGGCCTTGAACCCGGATGTGAAGTTCAGTGGCACGCTGACGATGTGCAGGGGGGAAAAAGTGATCTCATATTCATCCAGGGCCTTGCGGAAGCCTACTTTCCTGTCCTTGACATCATAAATATGGTCTTCGTCAGTAACGAATACAACGTTGCGATGCCCATTATCAAGCAGGTGCTTTGTCGCGATATACCCCGCGCTCACATTATCCACCCCGATGATGCGTCCGGGAACATCCGCGGCATCAACGCATCCGGGAAGGCAGGCGCGCAATATCGTCAGCGGCTTATTCAACTGCCGGAGGGCCATCGAGTTTTTTTCTGACAGCTCATTGCCGACATAAATGATGCCGCTGGATCCATGCGATACGCTGCGCAGGGTGTCAATGAAGTCGGCGCCGTTTTCATGAATAAGGTCAATCCGCAAATCCATGGGGTAGTGTTTACTCGACATCAGCATGGCGACCAACAGTGTCGAGTGGAATTCACTGTAGAAAATGGACTCATCATGCGGAATAATCAGGGAAACCTGCATGTTTTTGCGCATGCGCATGCTCTGCGCGGCTGGATTGGGAACGTAATTGACTTCCCGGGCCCGTTCCTTTATGCGTGAACGCAGTGTTTCACGTACCAGATGCTCCGTTTCCGGACGCAGGGCGCGTGATATGGTGGCAATTGACACTGATAACTCATTAGCTAAATCTCGAATATCCATTACATACTAGTATACAACCAGAGCGTTTAATGCAACCCTTATATTAAAATGTTTTTAAAAAATATTTGACAACCCTTACTTATGTTTGTAAGTATACCTATTAAAGTTAGTATAGAGGAATACAGACTATGGAAATAATTATTCAGCCCAGTGCGGAAGCGGCCTCCTCTTACGTGGCCCGGTACCTGGCCGCACAGATCAACAACCGTCCAAATATTGTGCTGGGCCTGGCCACAGGCGGCACGCCGGAACCGGTGTATGCCGAACTGATTCAAATGTACGAAGCGGGACAGGTGGATTTCAGCCGTGTAACAACCTTTAATCTTGATGAATATGTCGGATTGTCGGCGGATCACTCGCAGTCGTATCGTTATTATATGCGTTCGCACCTCTTCGACAGGGTGAATATCCCCCTGGAGAACACGCATTTCCCGGACGGCATGACGGATGATATTCCCCGGGAGTGCCGTCGTTACGAGCAGGCCATCGCGGCGGCCGGCGGGATTGATTTGCAGTTGCTGGGGATAGGAAGGGACGGACACATCGGCTTTAATGAACCAACCTCGTCGCTCTCGTCGCGCACACGTATCAAAACGCTGACGGAGGAAACGCTTCGGGACAATGCCCGCTATTTTGAATCGGAAGAACATGTCCCGTACCATGTGTTGACGATGGGGATCGGGACGATACGCAACTCGCGTTGTATCCTCCTCCTGGCGCACGGGGCGTCCAAGGCGGAGGCGATAGCCGCATCCGTGGAGGGGCCCCTGTCCGCCATGGTGCCCGCTTCAGCCCTGCAGCTTAATGAGCAGGTCATCTTTGTCGTGGACGAAGCGGCCGCGTCAAAACTCTCGCGCCGGGACTACTATAAATGGGTGTTTGAGAACAAACCCGCCTGGCAGCAGGTTGTGTAGTCAGGCAATGAGGTATGGCGCAAGACGCAGAGCAGGAGAGAACTATGACGGAGGAAGGGGATTGAATCATTTTAAGGAGTTACGTTTATACCATTCCGCCAACGAAATAATAATATGCTTATTTCAACCAGGGGGCCGCGTCCGGAGCCTGCAGGAATACCCGGCGGTTGCCTGAGCCCTTCTTTTCGATGGCGCCCCTGTAGGTGTCGATCACGTCCGGATTGTTGGAAACGCGCCAGTCAATGTCGGCCTGGACGCATGGTTCCTGTTTAAATTTGTCCAGCCAGATGATCATTTTCAGCTTCTTCATTTTGCGCAGTCGGGCGGGGTCATAGAGCTGTTTGATTATGGCCTGCTTAATGGCCGGTTCCGGGGTTCCGCCTTTGTTGGGATCATACAGGGCGGAGGTGTCGGTGATCACCAGGGGTTTTGCATTGCGGCTTCGGCAGAACTTGTCGTAGATGCTCGGGATAAAATATTCTCCCCGAAGGATGCCGTCGACCAGGTCTTCGCCGGGCAGGGTGTTGCTCCCGAGGGCGTGTTGCGAGCCATAGTGAAGAATCCCCATTCCGATCCAGTCCACGACATCATCGCCCGGATAAAAGGGGGTATACATGTCATCATCCTGGCAGAGTTTGCCATCCTTGTTGGTGTCGAGGAGCCGGAATTCCGGATTTTCGGTTGTGCAGGCGTACTGGCCGAAGCTGAACGGATAGCCCAGCCCGGAAATCGGTGACCAGATGGTGCCGGTATTTGGCGCGTTGGCCATGAGGGTTTCCGCGAGCAGACGAAAGACCTTTTTGTATTGGGTGGGACGCTGGCCCCACGGGTACCAGCTCGCATTCATTTCGTGCGCAAAGCGAACCAGGATGGGGATGTCGCATTCCGCGCATACATCAGCCAGTTCGCGGCACGCCTCGGGGGTTACGCTGTCCAACCCGCCCCAAGGTTCAAGGGTGATCACCAAAAGGCGGGGATTCGGGTCCTCCTTCAGGTCGCGGGCCATCCCCTGAAGGGTATAGCGGTCCTCCTTGGAAAGCGGAAATGTGAAAAAATAACTGAACGCAGTATGTTTCAGGCCCGTTTTTTCATCTATGGTCAGTGGTTTGGTCTGGTTATTTTGCGGCGAGACGCCGATATAGCAGGTCCCGTCCGGGGGTTCAAAGCGATTGCCGACCATGCGTCCGGAGGAAATCGACAGAAATGAAATAAAACCCCATACAGCCGTCAGTAATATGCGTACATTCGTATTAAGTGTTCTCATGATGGTTCAACTATAAAGAGGCACATGGAGAATTGCACGAGAAAAAAGCGACATAGACGAGATGAAGAAGAAAAAAATAATGGTCAGGCCTTTGAAGGGGTTGATTTTCTTTCCTGCTGATTGACGAAGTGGCCCGACTGGTCTAGTATTGATACCGGTTTCTTGTTTGTGAGGTTACATGACGAATAAAAAAAATGAACCAACATGGGGTCCTGTGGCGACTCCTTCGCCCGTTGACGAGGATATGCAGGTACTGTTCGATAATACGACCAGGCAGGTGACAGTTCCGAAGGACAAGTCCATTACGGAATATCTGCATGATAAAGGACTCGAGCGGGGGGTTGATCTCGAAGCGGATACAGAAAATGTGGATGAAATCGAGATTCGCGTGGAGAGCGGGCGGAACAAGTATGAGTTGAAGGGCGTGCTGGCGGAAGGGGGCATGGGACTGGTCTACAAGGCCCGCGACCGCAATTGCAGGCGGAATGTTGCCATGAAGGTGTTGCCCGTTGATCAGCAGGGAGACTCTGAAAGCCTGGTGCGTTTCATTGAAGAGGCGCAGATCACCTCGCAACTCGAGCATCCCAACATCGTGCCTGTCCACGAAATGGCCCTGGATGGTGAAGGGAACATCTTTTACACCATGAAATATGTGGCGGGGGTCACCCTGACGGAAATTCTGCTGGACATCCGCAAGGGCAAACAGGAAGTGATCGACCAATACCCGCTTCCGCGGTTGCTGACCATCTTTCAGAAAGTCTGTGACGCCGTGGCCTTTGCTCACTCCAAAAATGTGGTGCATCGTGACTTGAAGCCCGATAATATCATGATCGGGAGTTTTGGTGAAGTACTGCTGATGGACTGGGGGTTGGCCAAGGTGGTCGCCGCGCAACGCGCCTCCGCCAGCCGGCAGGCCGCGATGGAATTTGCCGTCGACCACAAAACCGAGGCCTTTGTTGTCGATACCGGACCGGACATGGAGGACGAGGAAGATTGCGGCATCCGGGAACAGGACATCATTGATTCGATTCGATCCGACGATACCGGCACGGACTTGCGGACCATCAGCGGACGGGTGATGGGAACGCCGGGGTTCATGGCGCCGGAGCAGGCCTCGCCGTACGGCCCCGGCATAACCACTCAGGCCGATGTCTATTCGCTGGGCGCCATTCTCTACAGCATTCTCGTCCTGCGTCCGCCGGTAACCGGCATGGATGTGAAGAGTCTGCTTAAACGCATCAGGGAGGGCGATATTGTCCCGCCCGTGGCCTACAACAAACCGGTCAAAACGGCGGACGGTAAAATCAAGTCGATCAAATTGCCCCACCTGCCGGACAAGGCCGTTCCCCGCGCGCTGTCCGATATCACGGTCAAGGCGCTGGAAACCAATCCCGAAGACCGGTATTTGACCGTCCAGGATTTGCAACATGACATTGAGGCGTACCAGCAGGGGCGTATCTGGCACATGATTCTGGACGAGGATTTTTCAAATCCCCAGGCCCTGTTGGATAACTGGGAGATTATTGGCGGCCAGTATGAGTTCAAAAACGGGGAGTTCCGCCTGTATGGCGGGGAGCCACAGTTGCTGTTGCTCAAACGGCAGTTGCCCGGTGATATCCGCATTGAGTTCGAATGCCGTCAGGACAGCGTCTACCTGAATGATGTCGGCTGCTTCATGAGCGGCATCCTCTCCGAAAACCGAAAATGGGTGTCCGCGAGCGGCTATGAATTCAAATATGGCGGCTATGACAATTCCATGAATGTGCTGATGCGCTCGGACCAGACCATCTGGAGCCAGATGGCCTCGCCCCTCAAGCAGAACGAGCTGTACCGGGTCTGCGCGGAACGGGTCGGACCGCACATGCGTTTTGTGGTCAATAACCGGGAGGTCTTTGATTTGACCGATGCCGATCCGTTGTCCGGTTCCGATCGCACCGCGATCGGAATTCTCGGTTGGATAGCCAGCACCTGGTTCAAGCGCATCCGGGTGTACAGCCTGGCCACCCCGCGCAAAAGCGATATCCTCGACGTGGCCTATCGCCAGCTTCAGAAGGGCCATTACCGAACCTCGCGCGACCTGTTCGAAGAGGTGATTGATTCGTTCCCGGATGAGGCCCGCAAAGAACGCGCGCTGCAAGGCTACGAGACGGCTTGCCGCCGCGAGAACCTTGAAACCAACCTGCGCGTGTGGCAGGAACGGATCGAAGCCGCCTGGCCCGGACTCGGCAAGCGGTTGCGCATGGACAACAACGGGCTGACCATGGACCTGACCAACTTGGGGGTTGCGGACCTCACCCCCATACAGGGCATGCCGCTCACCTGTCTCTATTGCGCCTGTAACAACATCGCCAGCCTGGAACCTATTCGCGGGATGGACCTCCTGAAGCTTGATTGCAGCGGAAACCCCATACGGGATATGGAACCCTTGCGGGGGATGCCGCTGACTACCCTCGTTTGCGAATGTTGCCATATTGAAACGTTGAAACCGCTGGCGGACCTTCCGCTGACTTTGTTGAATTGCGGCGGCAACAAGTTGGTGGACGGCCTGGAGCCGTTGCGGACCATCCCGATCACCTGGTTGAGCTGCTGGGGCAATCACATCAAGACACTCGAACCCCTGCGGGGCAAACATCTGACGGCGCTGTATTGCGATGATAACGATATCGACAGCTTAAGCGTGCTCAAGGATATGCCGTTGCATACCCTCCATTGCGGGGGGAACAGGATTACCTCCCTGGAATCCTTGCGTGGGCTGGACTTGCGGTCCCTGCATTGCGCGCATAACCGGATCAGTGATCTGACCCCGCTGGAGGGCATGAAACTTTCCATGTTCAGTTGCCACTGCAACGAAGTCGTCTCGTTGCGCCCCCTGGACCATATGCCCCTCGGCGCCCTGGTCTGCAGCAACAACCGCCTCACGTCGCTTGAGCCGTTTGTCAAGAATCCCCCGGTCGGATTCCAGTATGATTGCGAGACGCTGACCAGCGAGGACCTGGAATGGCTCAGCGGGATATGGGGGTGGGAAACGGAACTCAAGGACCAGGTGCATAATGTCGAAGTCCTTATCGCCACCCGGAGAAATGATGTCAGTGCGCTGCGGAAACTGGCCATGGAATACAACGGACACAAGTATCTTTTCATCCCGAAGTACATGCCATGGGAAGACGCCCGGGACTATTGTGAAACCCTGGGCGGACATCTTGCGGTGATTCCCGACCGGCGCACCAATGACTTTATTTCATCCATGTTCCCGCACGGCAGTTGGTGCTGGATCGGCCTGTACACCCATGAAGAGGGCCGGCAGGAATGGGTCACCCGGATGCCGTTTGATTTCGACTCGTTTGTCGACCCTTTGCGCGGACGCCTGCCCGGTCCCAAGCTGTTCTTCAGTGGGCTGTGGACGCGCGATACCATGTCGACCGCCCAGAACGGTTTTATCATCGAATGGGACGTGTGAGGCTTTGTAAACTATCTGTATATATATTGAGACTAACGCATGAAAATTACACTGTTTTTCACAGGCCATTTCGGATTTGATGATATAAAGAGCGGCGATGAGTTTGAGTTGAATGAGGGGGCGACGGTTGCCGATCTGTTGACGGCCAAAGGTATTCAAAAAGAACACCAGCGTTTTGTCATTCCGTTTATCAATGGCGTTGAAAAACGTTTGACTGTGGTGATTAACGATGGTGACGAGGTGCGGCTTTTTCTGCCGGTGGGAGGGGGATGATGCAAGGGGGTGGTGGAAATGTTTCCAGTGATTACCTGGAATTAACAGCACGAAATCCTCCTGCCTTGAGGGATGTTGTTCAGTGTAAATGTGTCGGCATCGCCGGGTGCGGCGGCCTGGGGTCGAATGTCGCTGTGATGCTGGCCCGCGCAGGGGTGGGACGGCTGGCGCTGGTGGATGACGATGCGGTGGCGCTTTCCAACCTGAACCGGCAGCATTTCTTTCGCGATGATATCGGCAAGCGGAAAGTGGATGCCCTGGCGGCTCATCTCAGGCGTTGCAATGCCGAACTGCAACTGACGCTCCATGCCGGGCGCGTAACGGAGGAAAATGCCGCCCGCCTTTTTATGCCGTGTGATGTTGTGGTCGAGGCCTTTGACGGGATAGGAGACAAGGCCATGATTATCCGGGCCTTTGGCGCGCCCCCCCTGTTGGGAAAACCGTTGGTGTGCGCCTCCGGGCTGGGTGGGCTCCATTCCGCCAATGCCATCCGCACCCAATCGCTTACCCCTACGATATTTGTGTGTGGCGACACCACGCATGACGGGTGCGGCCATGAAGGCGCGTGTGCCGCGCGTGTGATGGTTGTGGCCGGTCACCAGGCGCTGGTGACGTTGCGCATCCTTTGCGGCATGCCCGCGGTTTGATCGCCAATTTGCGCCCGTTTCCGTTTGCTTTCCCTACGAAAAGACATTACGTTCAGGGCCGGTTTTCACACTGGACAGACTTGTGAAACATCAAAATGACAACAAATAAGGAGTACAAAATGGTACAGCGTCTATTTAAAACTACCCTCAGTCTTTTATTGTGCGGCGTGTTGCTCGGGTCAATAACCGGATGCGCGAAGAAGCCGGCACAGGAGGAGCAAGCGGCGAAACCGATTGAGCTTTCCTACAGCATTTTTTTCCCGCCGTCACATATCCAGTGCAAGACGGCGGAAGCCTGGGCCAAAGAGGTGGAAGCGCGAACAGACGGCCGGGTTAAAATTACCATCTATCCCGGCGGTTCACTCACCAAGGCCCCCCAGTGCTACGATGGCGTTGTCAACGGCATTTCCGATATCGGCATGAGTTGCCTGGCCTATACGCGCGGCCGCTTTCCCCTGATGGAAGGCGTTGATCTGCCGCTGGGATATCCCGATGGAAAAACGGCAAGCCGCGTGGCCACGGATATGGCCAAAAAATTCAATCCCCGCGAGCTGCAGGATACCCATGTGATGTATTTCCACGCCCACGGACCCGGTATCCTGGCTTCCAAAAAACCGGTGCGTTCCATTGAGGAGATGAAAGGCCTGAAAGTGCGCGCCACGGGTTTGTCCGCGAAGATCGTGGAAAGCCTCGGCGGTGTTCCGGTGGCCATGAGCCAGCCGGAAACCTATGAAGCCCTCCAGAAAGGGGTCGTGGAAGCGACCTTCTGCCCGATCGAAACCCTCAAGGGCTGGAAGCAGGGCGAGGTGATTGATTTCGTAACCGATACCTCCACCATCGGATATACCACCGCCATGTTTGTTGTCATGAACAATGACAAATGGAATGCGTTGCCGGATGATATCAAGGCGATTATCACACAAGTCAATGACGAGTGGGTCGATAAGCACGGCGACGCCTGGGACCAGGCCGATGACGAAGGCCGCCAGTTTGTCCAGGAACTTAACCGGGAAATCATCGCGCTGCCCCCGGAAACCTATCCGCAATGGAAGAGCGCCGTTCAGCCGATTATTGATGACTACATCAAGGCCGCCGGCGAACAAGGGCTGCCGGGGGATGAAATGATCATGGAAATCCAGTCCCGGATCGCCAAGCAGGCGTCATAACCGACACCGGTATGCAGGGTTCGCGAAAGATTCATTCCCTGGTCGATGGGTATACCGCCGTGCTGCGCCTGCTGGTGCAGGCGCTGGCGCTGTTGTCGGGGGTCGGCATCGTCAGCATGATGGGGGTTACCTGTGTGGATGTCGTGATGCGGGCGTTCAACCGCCCGCTGACCGGCGCCTACGACATGGTCAAGATTGCCGGGGTGATCACCATCGCCTGCGCGTTGCCGTACACGACCGCGGTGAAAGGGCATGTGGCCGTGGAATATTTCTTTCACAAGCTCTCGCACCGGGGAAGGATTGTCGTCGACAGCCTGAGCCGGGCCATCATCATTATCCTCTTTGTCATATTGAGTGTACGCTGCTACGTGTACGGCCTCATACTGCGTGAAAGCGGGGAAGTCACCGCCACCATGCAGTTGCCGGTCTTCTGGGTGCCGATGGTGTTGGCCGTATCCTGCGGAATCGTTGTATTGGTCGTGTTGCATAACCTGCTGCACCCCGGAAAGGTGATGATCAAGCCATGACACCCGTGCAGGTCGGCATTGTGGGATGCGTTGTTTTGATGCTGCTGCTGATGAGCAGCATGCCGGTCGCGTTTGTCATGGCCATTGTCGGACTGGTCGGGTTTGCGGTCCTGGTCAGTCCCGCCGCGGCGTTCCACATGGTGGCGGTGGATTTGTTTGAAACCCTTTCCTCGTACAGCCTGACAGTCATTCCGCTGTTTGTCTTTATGGGCCAGATTGCGTTCCACGCCGGGATCAGCAAACGCCTGTATTCCGCCGCGTATGCCTGGCTGGGTCACCTGCCGGGCGGCCTGGCCATGGCGACCGTGGGCGCCTGTACCGGGTTCGGCGCGATCTGCGGTTCCGGCCCGGCCACGGCGGCGACGATGGCCTCGGTAGCCTTGCCCGAAATGAAACGCTATAAGTATGACATGGAGCTGGGGAGCGGCGCCGTGGCCGCCGGCGGCAGCCTGGGCATGCTGATTCCTCCCAGTGTGGTCTTCATTGTCTATGCCATCATGACCGAGCAATCCGTCGGCAAGCTCTTTATCGCCGGTATCCTGCCGGGCCTGCTCATTGCTTTCCTGTTCTGCCTGACCATCTACCTGCATTGCCGCCTGCGGCCGGGCCTGGGCCCCGCCGGCCCCAAAACCTCTTTCCGGCAGAAGCTCCGATCCCTGTCCGGTGTGTCCGAAACGCTGATCCTGTTTGTGGTGGTCATCGGCGGCATGTTTATCGGCCTGTTTACGCCCACGGAAGCGGCGGCCGTTGGTGCGGCCGGCAGTCTGATTATAGCGCTGATCCAACGCAAGCTCACCTGGCATGGGTTCGTACGTTCATTGCAGGAAACCGCCCGAACCTCCTGCATGGTCATGATCATTGTGGCCGGCGCGGTGATGTTCGGTCATTTCCTGGCCGTCACACGCATCCCCTTCGAGCTGGCCTCCTGGCTGGCCTCGCTGCCGCTGCCCGGCTGGATGATTGTCGCGTTCATCATCCTGTTTTACCTCATCTGCGGGTGCTTTGTAGACGCCCTGGCGCTGATCCTGCTGACCATTCCTGTCTTCTATCCGGTAATCGAAAAGTTGAACTACGACCTGATCTGGTTCGGTGTGATTATTGTCGTTGTTACACAGATGGGCGTGATTTCCCCGCCCGTCGGTGTGAATGCGTATGTGGTCAGCGGTATTGAACGTGATATTCCGCTGCAAACAGTGTTCAAGGGGATCATGCCTTTCCTGGGCGCGCTGATTGTCGCGGCGGTCCTGCTGGTGGCCTTTCCCTGGATATCATTGTGGTTGCCGGCCCTGATTAACTAGGGCGGATGAAAGGAGCATGCATCTATGACAGAGCAAAAGCGTTATAAACAACCCTTCAAACGTATCATGTTCTGCACTGACTTCTCGGGCAACGCGGATTACGCGTTCGACTTCGCGCTGGAGGAGGCGTCGCGCAGTCCCGACAGTGTCCTGTATCTTTTCCATGTGATTCCCGAGCCCGACGCGCAGTTCTGGAAAACCTACCTGTACGAGGTCGAAGATATTGACGCCAAGGCGCGCAGCGATATCGACGCGAAGATTAAAGCCGACTACCTCTCGCGTCTGCCCGAGGGCATGGATTTGGAAGTGGATATCCGCGTAGGCAGCGACTACGCGGCCATCCTTGAGTTTGCCGAGGAGAAAAATGTGGACCTGATTATCATCGGACGGCACGGGCGCAGTTCGTTCAGCACCATTTTCTTTGGAAGTGTTACTGAAAAGATTGTGCGCAAGGCCAAATGCGCCGTGCTGATCATTCCCAAGACCGCCAAACATGGGCAGGAGGGACCAACCCCATGCGTTTCTGCCACTATGGGGTCGTCGCCGGGATCAGCCTGCTGATCCTGGAAATTTTCACCCCCCGGCTTGGTGGTGGCCGGCTTCGGTTTCGGCTGTTTTAGCGCCGGTGTCTCTGCCTGGATGGGTGCCTCGCTGAAGGTCCAGTTGCTGACTTCCGCTATAACATCCCTGGTGGTTTTTTGGGCCATCCGCCCGGTCTTTATACGTTATTTCAGCGGCGGTGAGCGTACGGTCACCGGCGTCCTCAGTTCCATCGGCGGTATCAAGGAAATGCCTTTTTTCATGTATTCTTGACCGGGATCAAGGAATTGTGTTGGCGGGTGTTGTATGATGGGTTTAACGTAAGGACATGGTGTCCGCGAAATGACAACCCATGGAAACATCATGAAACGGAAAATTATTGAAATAGATGAGGCGTTGTGTGACGGATGCGGGGCGTGTGTCACGGGGTGTGAAGAGGGCGCGTTGCAGATTGTCAACGGCAAGGCGAAGCTGATGAATGAAGTGTTTTGTGACGGGCTGGGCGCCTGTATCGGAGCGTGTCCAACCGGCGCGCTGAAGATCATCGAACGTGAAGCGGCGACATTCGATGAATCCGCCGTCCACGCCCATGTTACAACCCTGGGGCAGAAGGCCCCCGGGACGGGAGGGTGTCCGGGTTCACAGATGCGCTTCCTCGACGATGACGGCAGGGCGAACAGGCCGGTATCCGGGGCGGATACAAATGGCCAGGTCATTCCATCCGAATTGCGGCAGTGGCCGACGCAGTTGCATCTGGTGCCGGTGAACGCTCCGTTTTTCCAGGGCCGCGAACTGGTCGTCCTGAGCACCTGTGCGCCGTCGGCTTCGCCGGATGTGAACTGGCGGTTCATTCGCGGACGCGCCATTGTGATCGCCTGCCCGAAACTGGACCGCACCGATCCCTATGTTGAAAAACTTGCCGAAATCCTGCGCGTCAACGCCATCCCTAAAGTCGTCATCGTGCGCATGGAAGTGCCGTGCTGCGGAGGGCTATCCATGATGGCCAAACAGGCAGCGCAGTTAAGCGGTTGTAAAGATCTGATCATCGAAGAAGTCATCGTCGCCATCAATGGCGATATCATTCAAACCAGGGAGATATGATCATGGACGAACTCAAGGGAAAAGCATTGGACCTTAAAACGCTTGTAGATTATTCCCCCGGCGCGGTTGTCAGCCGCACCCTGCTCAAAAAGGAAAGCGGCAACATCACGCTCTTTTCGTTCGATGCCGGACAGGGCTTGAGCGAGCATACGTCGCCGTTCGATGCCGTAGTGGAAGTGGTCGAAGGGCAGGGCGCCTTCGTGATTGACGGCCAGGCGCACACGGTGAAAGCCGGGGAGATGATCATCATGCCCGCCAATATCCCCCACGATGTGCAGGCAATCGATACCCCCTTCAAAATGCTGCTGATCATGTTGCGCTCAGCGGCGTGAGCAAGCGGGAGTACCTATAACGCGCTACACCATGACCCCGATCCCATCACCCCGCAGCGGGTTGAAGGTACCGGCCGTTCCAACCACGGCACAAAAATATACTGCACGGGCAGCGCTCCTTACCTCATGGAAGTTCACATGCCCGGGATCTTGTCGGCAATTTGCTGGACCGGGGTCGCTTTTTTGTTGCCCGTCGCCCCTTCCCTCGTTATATTGCGCTTTCGACAGAGAGAGGTTGTGTAATGCTGGATATCCGCTATGAAGAAGGTAAGCAGGAGTTGACCTGCGCATTCAAGGGCGAGCTGCGCAGTTCCAATTGCGCTGAAATGGCCAATGAGCTGGATGTTTTTTTGTCGCGAGAGTTTGGGCCAGAGGCCCCCGCCAAACTGCCGTCCTCCCTGCGCGTCTTTTTTGATTTGAAGGAAGCGGATTTTGTCTCCTCGGTCTTTATGCGCATTGTCCTGGTGACGGCTAAGAAACTGCCTGCCGGGCATTTTGCTGTCCTCCACAGCAATCCGTTTGTGAAGGAGCTTTTCCGTACATCGGGGTTGGACATGTTTTTGCAGGACCATGGATCGGCCATCGAGAGTGTCATGCACGAGTCCCGTGTGATTGTGTCGCCGCCGGACTTTGTCGCAAACGCCCGTGTGAATACATTGGCGGACTACGAGGAAAACTACGCACGTTCCACTACGGACCGGGATGCGTTCTGGGCGGAACAGGCGCGCGCGCACCTCGTTTGGGACAAGCCGTTCGAGAAGGTGTTGGATTGGCAGTGTCCGTACGCGGCGTGGTTCCCGGACGGCAAACTGAATGTCAGCGTCAACTGCCTGGAT
The DNA here is from genome assembly GCA_009929845.1 of Spartobacteria bacterium. Classification (GTDB taxonomy): domain Bacteria; phylum Verrucomicrobiota; class Kiritimatiellia; order RZYC01; family RZYC01; genus RZZM01. The sequence goes on along the minus strand of RZZM01000007.1, from coordinate 6,364 downwards.
AAACACCTCGATAGCGCGGTTGCGAATAAAGCGGCCATCATCTGGGAAGGAGAACCCTGCTCCGCCCTGCATCCCGGCGAGACGCGGGTGTTGACCTATCGGCAGCTTCACCGGGAGGTTTGCCGGTTTGCCAATGTGCTTCGGCGCAACGGGGTGGGGCGCAATGACCGCGTGATTATCTATATGCCGATGGTCCCGGAAGCGGCGATCGCCATGCTGGCCTGCGCCCGTGTGGGGGCGGTCCATTCCGTGGTGTTCGGCGGGTTCAGCGCCGCCTCCATTGCCGATCGCATCCACGACTGCGGCGCGCGCCTGATCATTACCGCCGACGGCTGTTTCCGGAAGGGGGCCATTGTACAGCTCAAGAAGAATGTCGATGAAGCATTGACCTTGAAAGGCGAACAGGGGCAATGCCTCAGCGCCACGGTGCAAAAGGTCATTGTGCTGCACCGGACCGGGTTGGATGTGCATATCCATGAGGGTCGTGATGTCTGGTGGCATCGGGAACTGGAGCATGTCGCCGCGGAGTGCCCGCCTGAATCCATGGACAGTGAAGACCTGCTCTTCATCCTGTACACCAGCGGCTCCACCGGCAAGCCCAAGGGCATCATGCACACCACGGCCGGCTACCTGTTGGGCTGCAAACTGAGCCATCAGTTGATTTTTGACCTGAAGGATACGGATATTTTCTGGTGTACCGCCGATGTCGGATGGATCACCGGCCACAGTTACGTGGTCTATGGCCCGCTGGCAAACGGGACCACCATCTTTATGTATGAAGGGGCTCCCAATTATCCCGAAGCGGACCGCTTCTGGGCCATGATTGAAAAATATGGCATCACCACACTCTACACTGCGCCGACCGCTATCCGGGCCTTTATGCAGTGGGGTGATGAATGGCCCGCCCGGCATGATCTTACGTCGCTGCGCCTGTTGGGCACGGTGGGTGAACCGATCAACCCGCAGGCATGGCTGTGGTACCATGATGTCATTGGCGGCGGTCGTTGCCCGGTGGTGGACACCTGGTGGCAGACCGAGACCGGCGCCATCATGATATCCACCCTGCCGGGTGCCATGGACACCAAACCCGGCGCCGCGGGCAAACCGCTCTTTGGGGTGCAGCCTGAAGTAGTCAGTGACCAGGGCGATGTGACGCCCGCGGGTTCCGGGGGCAAGCTGATAATCCGCGCGCCCTGGCCCAGCATGCTGCGGGGGGTATGGGGCGATCCCGACCGGTACCTCTGGACCTACTGGAAGGAATTTCCGGGGTTGTATTTTACCGGCGATGGCGCCCGGTACGACAAGGACGGGTATTTCTGGATCATGGGGCGTATTGATGACGTGATCAATGTTTCGGGGCACCGGATCGGCACCGCCGAGGTTGAAAGCGCGCTGGTCAGTCATCCCACTGTCGCCGAGGCGGCGGTGGTCGGACGCGCGGACGATGTCAAGGGGTCTTGCCTCGTAGCCTTTGTGACCCTCAAAAAAGGCCATTCCCCCAGCCCGGAACTGCGCGAAGAACTCAAAAGACATGTCGTCAACGAAATGGGCCCGGTCACCCGTCCCGACGAAATACGCTTCGCGGAGTCCTTGCCAAAAACACGTTCCGGAAAAATCATGCGCCGCCTGCTCAAACAGGTCGCCGCCGGCACGGAAATCATCGGCGATTTGACCACCCTGGAAGATTTCGGCGTCCTGGAACGTCTCAGCGGCGAGTAAGCATAGCCTGCGGCACGGTATGCGGGATCATGTACTTATCATTTAATTCATTCACGCCATTCTCACACAAGAAGATTTCGACCTCGCACAATCCGTGTTCATCCGCGATCTTCCGCGACTCGTTTTAAAAAGGGGGTATTGAGAAGTTACAAGAATGGCATGTGAATTGCTTCGCGCGTTCTTGACGGTGTTGTGGCGTGATTTTTATGAGATTGCGCCCAATGTAAGAAAAAAATGCGGTAAGAACGGCTAGGCGGGCACATTTTGCGCGTTTGTGCTGGATTTCGCCATGCGTATATATACAAACAGTGCGGCTATGATGGTATTTCGGAATTACAGCCGGAATATATCCGAGCTGCGCGCATCCATGAGCAAGCTTTCATCGGGGTTGCGGATCAATCGTGCCGGGGATGATCCGGGCGGGCTGGCAATCAGCGAGCGCCTGCGGGTTCAGTACCGTAATTCAGCGGCGGCGGCTTCCAACGTGGAAAACAAGATCAATTATTTGCAGACGGTGGATAGCTGGCTCCAGAAAATGCAGGATATGATGCATCGGATGGGCGAGCTGGCCGTCATGGCCAATGACGGGACAAAAAGTGATGTCGACCGCATGAATTTGCAGCGGGAATTTGTCCAGATGCAAAAAGAGATTCAGCGGATAACCAGCGGCAATACCGCAGCGGGAAAATTCAACGGCCTGTACCTGTTCCGGGGCGGCACGGGGGTCCCCACCATGGCGAATGACCTGGTGGAGGGATTCCCCACACGCACACGGGGCTATGTGGCCAACCAGAGTCATGACGGCTCCGGGATAAGCGCTTCAACCTGGCGGGCGACCTACAACGCCGAGGCCGAGCTGTGGACGGTTCTCAATGTGACGACACAGACCGTGGAGGGATATATCAATGCGGCCCCGGGGCAGGGAGGGACGATTGACCTGGAGGGGCCCAGCGGATTCCGGTTCTGGTTCGATCCACCCGCCAAGGGCTCTTTTTGTACGGGGGATGAGTTTACCTGGACGAACGTGCCGTACACCAATCCCGTGATGGGGGTGGGGATGTCGTTTGCCAACCGCCATGCCACAACGACAGGCGGTCCGACTGAAATGCTCGGTACCGGTTCCGGGGTTTCCACTTCCGACTGGGTCGCCACCTATGACGCGGTTGCCGAGCAGTGGACGATACGCAACGAAACCACCGGTGTCGATGTCGGTACGGTGTCGGCGGGCCCGGAACAGGGCGGAAGCATTGACCTGGAGGGCGTTAACGGGTTTCGCCTGACGATTCAGACACCGACCGCCGGTTCGTATGCGACGGGCGATCGCCTGCGATGGAGCAATACGGCCTACATCCTTCCCGTCATGGGCGGTCCTGTCCTCCAGGATTCTTCCGGGGCCACCAGCGGAACCGCGTCGGCAACCATGCTGGGGGACGGTATGGGGCTGACTACGCACGCATGGCGCGCCACATATAATTCCGATACCGAACTGTGGACCCTGCGCAATGTAAGCGCCGGCACGGATATCGGGACCATCGCGGCCGCGCCGAACGAGGGTGGTTCAATGAATCTTATCCAGGGCGCGAATGGGTTCAATTTTGTTATCAACGCGCCAACGGGTGGCACGGAATATACCATGGGGGACCAATTTACCTGGAACAACCAGGGGTATGTGGCCCCTGTGCTGGGAGGCGCCGGCCTGATCGATGTGCGCGGCGCGACCTCGGCAACCGCCTCGCCGCTGCGTCAAGGCGACGGATCAGGGATTACATCCGACAACTGGAGCGCCACCTATAACGCGCTGACCCATCAATGGGTGGTGCGCAACGAGACCACCGCGACCGATTTCGGTACCATTACCGCGTTACCGGATGCCGGGGGCGCCTTGAACAATATCCAGGGGCCCAATGGATTTTCCCTGACAATCAACGCGCCGGCGTTTGGGCAGTATACACATGGTGACCGTTTCGCGTGGACCAATCAAACGTATATTCCCCCTGTACGCGGCCCCACGTCGTTTGTGAACAGCGACGCGCAAACCACGGGCAGTGCCTCACTCAGTCATCGGGGAAATGGGTCCGGGGTCAGCACGACGGACTGGAGCGCCCTGTATAATTCGGTGAGCCAACAATGGGTGGTCCGGAACGAGACCCTCGGGGTCGACGTAGGTACGGTCTCCGCTGCCCCCGACACCGGTGGTGTGGTCAACCTCGAGGGCGTCAATGGCTTTCAGTTGGCCATTAACGCGCCCACCGCCGGCACCCAGTACACGATGGGGGACCGGTACACCTGGAGCAACGCGGGTTATGTGGCGCCTGTGCGTGGGCCCTCGACATTTACAGACGCCGGATTGGCGACAGGGGGCAGCGGTACGTCGATGCAGTTGGGAGATGGCGCCGCTATTTCAACGGCCGACTGGAGTGCCACCTATGACGCCGTCAGTGAACTGTGGACCGTGCGGAACCTGACGACGGGCACCGATGTGGGCACCGTGGCCGCTGCCCCGGACAGCGGCGGGTCGATTGACTTGGAGGGGGCCAATGGATTCCGATATACCATCCAGGCGCCGTCGTTTGGAACCTACGACACCGGCGATGAACTGACTTGGTCAACTACGGCGCACACTGACCCTGCGTTCGGATCCCCATTACTCACCGACGATTCCACCGCCACGGTCGGGAGTTGTTCGACCGCGCAGTCAGGAAACGGGGATTGGATCACCTCAGCCGATTGGAGCGCCACCTATGACGCCGTTTCGCGGCAGTGGACCCTTCGCAATGAAACCCTGGGAACGGTGGTGGATACGCTCACGGCCGCGCCCAATGTCGGTGGCGTGATCAACCTCGAGGGCGCGAACGGGTTTCAACTCACCATTGACGCGCCCACGGTCGGCTACTATACGACCGGCGACCGGTTTGAATGGCACAACACCGCCCATGTGACCGCGGCGGCCGGGGCGGCTACACTCATAGACAGCACCACGCCCACCGTGGCCTCCGCCGGCAGCGTGATGCTGGGCGACGGCTCCGCCATCAGTACCGCGAGCTGGCAGGCCCGATACAACGCGGTGACCGAACAATGGGCTATCCGTAATGTCAGCACCGGGACCGTTGTAGGCAGCATCTCCGCCGCGCCCAATGCCGGAGGAAGTATTGACCTGGAAGGTCCGAATGGCTTCCGGTTCACCCTCGGCGCGCCCACGAGCGGATTGTATAATTCGGGCGACCGGTATAATTGGGTGAATGTCCGGCATGTGGATCCGGGCACGGGTTCCGTGACCTTGCAGGATAACATCTCCCCTTCGGTGGGGAGTGCGACGACGGCGCATCGCGGGGACGGCACCAGTGTGACCACCGCCGGGTGGGACGCCGTCTACGATGCGGTAGCCCGCGCGTGGACCATTCGAAATCTGACCACCGGCACGGTCGAGGGGACCATCAGCGCCTCCCCCCTGCAAGGGGGCGGCATCGACCTGGAAGGGGCCAACGGTTTCCGTTTCTCGATAGGCGCGCCAACGAGCGGAGCGTACGACACCGGCGACCGCTTCATCTGGTCGAACCAGGCCCACATTCCCCCGGTCATCCGTAACGGGCGCTATGAACCTGCCGCCACCCCGGCCACATCGACCTCCGCCACGGTGCAGGGGGACGGCTATCATGTCTCTTCCTCGACCTGGCAGGCCATTTACGACGCCTCCGCGCATGTATGGACCGTGGTCAACATGAGCAATCCGCAGGTTGCCGGAACGATCAGCGCCGCGCCCGACGAGGGGGGGACGCTGTCCAATATCGAAGGGCTTGATGGGTTCTCGCTGACCATTCACGCGCCCGCGAACGGCAGTTACAGTACCGGCGACATCTTTACCTGGAGCAATGAAGAGCACCTTCCCGCCTCGCCGGGTATCGCGGATTTCACGGATATTCACACCGGGGCGGTAACGCTTCAGGTTGGGCCGGACAGCAACCAGGTGTTTCGGGAACAGGAGATTGTGCTGGAGTCCGATTACTACAAAGTGATCGGGTCGGTCATGACCTACCGCTACGGGTCGGTGAACATGACGCTGCTGGGTTCGCTGCCTGTGGCGGTGACCTGGGCCAGCTTGATCAATCCCCAGGAAATAACGATCGGCGAACAGGCGCAGGCCCAGCGCGCGGTGGGGAAAATCGGTGTAGGCACCGACCATCTAAGCTCGCTGTGCGCCATGGTGGGCGCGGAACTCAACCGCATGGAACAGACCCTGGGCGGATTGCGAAACTATGAAGAGAACATTCGCCACACCGAAAGCCGCATACGGGACGTTGATGTCGCGTTCGAAACAACCCGCTACGCCAAGTTCAAGATTCTATCGGAAATAGCCGCCGCCATCCTGGCCCAGGCCAACGCCATAGCCTCAAGTGTGCTCGATCTGGTCCAGTAAAATCCCTCGCCCGGCTCCTGCCCCTCACACTATCATTTTCCGAAGAGAGACCGCGCCCGGAAAATAAAACCAGACACTTCTAAATAACCCTTTTAGCGCTTTTCAGGGGCAATTTTTGGTGAAAATCGGGCGTTTTTTGGTTCTTCTGCAAATTTCATGGAAGCATGCTCAATTTGCCGCAGAAGAACAGAATGGAAATTCTGTAATTTTCAAAAGAGCGGAACCCGCGTG
>RZZM01000562.1 GCA_009929845.1 Spartobacteria bacterium | reverse complement strand
ATGCTGGCAAAATCAGCCACCTGCAGGATGGCCTTGGCCTGCAGGCAGGCCGAAGGCGCCTCGAACATGACCCCGTGCGCGATACGCGCGGGGTCGAATGCCTGGACGGCTTCCAGGAAGATCGCCTTGAGGGCCAGGAACTGGTCTTTGGATACAATCATTGGATACATCACCCGGACGGGCGTGATTTCCGCGGCGCGGGCAATCGCCCGGGCCTGCGTCTGGAGCAGGGCGGGATGCCGCAATAGAAAGCGCGCGCCCCGGCAGCCCAGGGCGGGATTTTCTTCGCGCGGCATGTCGATAAAGGCCAGCGGCTTGTCGCCGCCGACATCCAGCAGGCGAAAGGTTACCGGATAGTCGTTGGCGGCCCGCACGACACTTGCATAGCGCTCGAATTGCTCGTCTTCAGAAAGATCACGGCCCGCGGTGATAAATTCAAATTCAGTGCGATAGAGACCGATGCCTTCCGCCAGAGCGCGGCAGGCCATCGGCATATCGGTGGCAACGCTGATGTTCGCGCTGACGGCCAGCGCTTCGACGGGGGCGACCGATTGCGGCTCGTTTTTTTCGTCCGCGTGTTGCGCCAGGTAGCGTTTTTTTGTTTCGTTGCCGGGGGCAATGATGAATTCGCCCCGGTCGCCGTCAATCAGGACCTCGGTTCCGCAGGAAATGAGGCTGTGGATATCCTTGATGCCGCTTACCGCGGGAATCCCCAGCGCGCGCGCCAGGATCGCGGCGTGTGAATTGGCGCCGCCGCGTTCGGTGACAAACCCCAGGGTGTGTTGTGTGTCCAGGTCCACGGTGAGAGTCGGGGTCAATTCTTCCGCGACGACGATGCGGTTGTAGCCATGCTGGCAGTGATCGAGCCCGGCGCATTGCAGTTGGGGCTGCATATTACCCAGCACATCCAGCAACCGTCGTTTTACCTCGCCGATATCCGACGCCCGCTCCTTGATGTAGTCGTTGTCCACGGCCAGCAGGCGCGCCTCGAACCGATCGAGGACCTCCTGGATAGCCATCTCCGCGTTGCTGCCTTCCTCGATGAGCGCGCGCACCTGCGTGAGCATCGACTCATCCTGCATGATCATCTGCTGGGCCGTAAAGATTTCTGATTCCGCCGCGCCGATGCGATCCTTGACATCGTCGCGAATGGCGGAGAGGCGTTCACTGGCCACTTGCAGGGCGCGGTCCAGACGCTCCCGCTCCCGCTCAATGCCTTCGCCCTCCACGTGATAAACCGGCAGGTTGCTGTGGCGTTTGCTGTTGAAGAGACAGACCCGCGCGATGGCCAGGCCGCCGCTGAGTGAAAGCCCCCTCATCACTGTGTCTTTTTGATATTCGATCATATCTCCTTTACGGGAGGCAAAAAAATCAACGCGGGCGGTTCCCCGCAGCGGGGGGAACCGCCCGCCGTCACACGTCTTTAATCCATGGGCGAGAATTCATCTTTCCCCACGCCGCATTCCGGGCATACCCAGTCGGACGGAAGGTCCTCGAACTCGGTACCGGCCGGTACATCGTTGTCGGGATCGCCAATGGCCGGGTCATATACATATCCGCAAACATCACATACGTATTTCATCTTTATTCCTCCTTCATTGTTTCCGGTTCATAACTGCACTGGGCACTGTACATCATTTCCCGAAAAAAACAACTGTCAGCTCGCCATTTTGCGCGCTTTTTCAGCCAGCATCCGGCCCGCGGCGCGGCACTCGTCCAGGACCTCCGGGGTGGGGACGAACTGGCTTTTGAGAGGTTCGCGCAGGATGTCGACATTCATGTTTTTGAGGTAGTCCTCGACATCTTCCGCGCCGCCCTTTCCCCAGCCGTATGAACCGAAGGCGAAGCCCGCTTTCCCGGCGGGTTTCAGGCCCTTCAGGTAGGTCAACACGGATGCGGCCTCCGGCATCAGGGTCATATTGAGGGTGGGGGAGCCAAAGGCCAGCGTCGCCGCGTCAAGCATTTCCGTGGCGACAAACGTGCCGGAGGTGGCGCGGATGTAGATGAGTTTCGCCTCGATCCCTTCCTGCATCGCGCCTTCCAAAATGGCCTGGGCCATCTTTTCAGTGCTCTTCCACATGGTGTCGTAAAGCACCAGGACCTTCGGTTTGGGCTTACAGGTGATCCATTCGCGATAGGCGTCAAGTATGGCGTCTTTGTGGGCGCGCCAGATCACGCCATGACTGGGCGCGATGATATCGATGTCGAGATCGGGCAGCACGTCGAGTACCTTGCCGACGGGCCGACCGTAGAGCATCAGGATATTGGCATAATAGGTTTTCGCCTCCTGCATGATCACATCCAGCGGCGCCTCATCATCAAAACGTCCCGAACTGGCAAAATGC
>RZZM01000006.1 GCA_009929845.1 Spartobacteria bacterium | reverse complement strand
ACGGCAACGCCCCGCTCTGGACAGAACCCCAGGTAGGAACTGTAGCCGGCTACCATGCCGTGTTTATATAACAACCGCAAATCATGCGCCTCATCCCGCCATGCCCGCCATCCGGGTACCGGGTCCGTTTCGGTGGCATGCGCCACCGGTTCGCGCATACGCGCAAACACCGACGCCAGCGGGGAATCCCCCCCGCCCATCGCGGCCCGCACAAAAAGCAACAAATCGTGGGTCGTCGAATACAGTCCGCCCATGGGACGCATAAGCGCTCCCATATCCCAATCGTCCAGAGGCGCATTCCGGCGAATGAAGAACGGTTGGTCGCCGGCATGTCCCCAGGCGAGACGATAGCGTTTATCCTCGGGAACCGCATAGCCGGTATCAAGCATTTGAAGCGGTACAAAGATGCGCTCGTGGGCCAGGTCGGGAAAGGACTCCCCGCTCAGGCGTTCAAGCAGGTGGGCCAACAGCGCCATGCCGAGGTTGGAGTAAACTCGCTCCTTCTCGGGGGCCCGCTTCAGCGAGCATGTGCGCAGGTATTCCTTCAGCCAGGCGTAATCCATATAGCCGTAGAGATTCCTGCCGGTAAACAGGTAACGGAGCAGCATGGCAAACTGTCGGCGCGTCCTCAGCTCACGCGGAAACCCCGCCGTATGGGTCAATAGGTCGTACAGGGTGACCTCGGCAATATCATCGCTCAACGCCCAGTCGCCGGGCAGGAGTTCCCGCACCGTCTCACTGCCGTCCAGCGCCCCGTCCTGTTCAAGCGAATAATAGACCGTGACAATCATCAGCTTGGAGAGCGGCCCCACCGCAAACAGGGTATCCTCGCTTGGCTCGCACAGAGACCCGTCGCCCCCCGTCGCCCCGAATCCATAATAATGGCAGTCGTTCGCCCGACACAAAGCGCCCACCGCCACGCCGGTGATTTTTTCTGACGCAATAAGGGGTAGAACAAGTTGCTCGACTTCCTTGTCCAGCGACCCGCCGCCCTTCAGACGCGTAATCGCCTCGTCCGGGGGCAGTACAACACGCTTGGAAAGCTCCGTGTGAGCGCATCCTGTTCCATACAGGCACACACCGACCAATACAGCCGCCCCGGCCCTTCGGAACCAGGTCGGTCCTATCCGCGCCCATCCAGTCATCCGCTTCTGTTTGTCCATAAAAACGCCATCCAATCCTTCAACACTCGGATTCAGAAAACAATTTTCACCTTGATTTATGCAAGCCGGAAAATCAATATCCGGCGTTTCAATGTCAAGACATACGTAGATATGACCTACATCATCACGATATTTGCCGTCGCCTTTGTCGCGATCCTGGCCGGGTTCCTTGCCGGGGCGCAATCCGTCTGGATTGTGATAGCGTTATATGCCGCGTTCTTCATCGCTTTTACCGCCTACGCCGTTTTTTGCGCGCGCTCCTCCATTATCCTTGAGACAATTTGTCGTATTCCACAAACCCCATATATCTATTTGACCTTCGATGACGGGCCCGACGAGGTCACTACGCCACGCGTCCTCGATATCCTGAAGGAACACAACATCCGGGCGATCTTTTTTGTAGTCGGCAGCAAGGTGGAAGCGCACCCCGAGCTTGCCCGACGCATTGTGCGGGAGGGTCACGAGATTGGCCTCCACTCCTATGAACATGAGCTGTGGTACACCTTCTTCGGGAAAAACAAGCTGCGCGAGGACATTGAGCGGTGCGCCGCGGTGATCAGGGACGTCTGCGGTGTGGAACCCATCTACTATCGTCCACCCTATGGATTCAAGACACCCAATATGTATTTTTACCTGCGCCGCGCCCCCATCCGCTGCATGGCGTGGGATGTGCGGTATTATGACAGCGTCATTAAATACAGCCCACATATCGTCAAGCGTATCGTAACGCGGGTTCGTGACGGCAGCATCATCCTGCTGCATGACGGCAGCATGTCGCGCCGCCCCGACGCATCGGGAAACATTACCGAAACACTGCCCCTGCTGATCAAAGCGCTGCGCGACCGGGGATACACCTGCCGCCCGCTGTCCTAATCGCACTCATCCCTTGCCGATCAAGCCGAATGATGCTCCGCAGTGATTGAGGTTCGCATATGGAAGGTACGCGATACTATGAGCCCCCCCTCGCGGCAACGGTCACCCGTGACCACGTTCATGCGACCCGCCGGGGCGCAACTCTTTTTTATCCCAATCCCAAGTGTGAACGCTTGAGCTTAATTTGACCGCCATGCAACCCACAACCATACAAACGCAACCCTCAATCCCGCCCCCCCCACTATCACAAAAACTCATTAAAAATGATTTCCCACCATTCCTCTTAAGCATTACTATTCGCGCTGATGAACCACAAACAAAGACAAACAAATGTGGCTTCTGGGCTTGCCCCCTTTCTCCGAACACTAAAGAGCAAAAAGATTAATTGTCAGTTCTTAAACAACAAAAAAGCACGAAGGAGATACTGTGAAATTTCGATGGATTGTGTTTTTTATGGCATTGGTCAAGTAGTAACCTTTGTATGTCATAAAAAAGGATATGGAAGAGAGAAAAGGAGGCAGGATGAAGATATTGAAAGTGTCTGGAATAGTTGTGTTGATGGCTTGCATGGCACTGATGACTGCAGGGTGTGCCTCGCCGTGGGTAAAAATTGCGCCAGAGGTTGGTTTAAACGCAAGGGACCTGGGTGCGGTGACCGGCACTGCGCATGGGCAGCTTTTTAGTCCTGGCGCAGGGACAGCTTATTATTTTTGGCCCATCATGCTGAATTCACGAATTGAGCGTGCGTACAACGAGGCACTGAGCTCATCGCCAAGCGCGACAGCGTTGGAAAAGGTCACCATTCAAGAGCGTTGGTATTGGTGGGTATTGGTGTTGGTAAAAACATTATTTGATGAAAATGGGGCCCGAAAAAATCATTATATTTGATGGAGCATACACGATTTCCATCACCATGATGGAAATCTTACTCGACGTTTTTGAGCCTCCAATGCCTTGTAAACCTTGGGGTTTGGGGCAAAGCCCCAATTTAGACAACATAGCACGAAGAGTGGTCATCCTATATAACAGGCGCAAAGAGAACCAAAACGCCATCATTTATTTTGGCGATCCGTCCCGCAAATATCGTGCCTCGCAACAGTATTGGGCACAGGTCGTCAGCTTACGATTTTCGGAAAGGCGGTACAGCAATGAAAGGTAGTATGATAAGAATTGGTTACATGGCTCTAATCCTGAGTCTTGGGGGTTGTGTGAGTTGGCCTTTGACGATTGACAATCGAGTGCCCTCCAATATCGACAGGGACCGTGGTCGCGTGGTGTCGGGAAACGGCGCAGGCTTTCAGTTGTTTCTGTTCATCCCCATTCGCGTCAACAGCCGACAAAGCCGCGCATGGGCCCAACTACAACGGCGTGCTCAGGACATGTTCGGGGGCGGTGCCTATATCACGGACGTGGAGATGCAGGAGTCATGGAAATATGCGTTTGTGGGAACTCTATATCGGACATCCTTCCGTGCCATGGCGTATCCAACACACTCAGCCTCAACAAATGGTGTGATATCGCATAGTGTCGGGCATACGCCTTCCGGGGGTGTTCCAGCCGCGACAGCACAACCCGCTAAATTGTCGTTGGAAACGAAACTGGATAATCGGAACACGCTGAAAGATAGTGGAACCACCTCGGATTTAGCTGATGAATTCGAAATGATTGATGTAGGATCGTTTGATCAATTCGAAATGGTTGATGTAGGGCCGTTGTATGAAACTTCTTTACATACTAATACCTTTGTTCCCCGCATTGAACCCGAACAATTCTCGATGTGGGGTGGAATAGGCGCATGGGCCGGAGATGTGACATATCGTATTGGTGGTACTGTAAAATATGCAGATGGACAAGAATTGGAGGTAAATGATCCTTTGAGCAAACTTAAGTGGCCTCTGGGTGTGGCCATGCTTTCGTTGGGATGGAAATCATGTATTTTCGAGGATCGATTTGAGCTGTTTCAGGATTTGACGATGAACATTTCGGATCCATCTGGGAAAATGGAGAATTCGGATTGGCCAAATCCTGATAACCCAAACAAAAAGTACATTTATTCTGAAAGTGATACTGAATTGCAAGCCTATGCGATTGACACAGGAATGCGTATCTGGATTATGCATATTAACTTGGGAGAACAGGGTAGCATCAATATCGGCTCAGGAATCGGTGTCCTTTTTCAAGATATGCACTGGAAAACAACGTCCACAGAACAATGGGAGTCGGGGTATAGAGAATCTATAAAATTTGAGAATGCAGGTACCTACACTGCAAAAATGATGATGCTGTATTTAGTATTGGCAGGTAAAATGAACTTGAAATCATTTCGCTTGATGTCTGAACTTGGGGTTGCTCCTTGGATGGAGGCAAAAGATGATGATGACCATAAGTTGAGATATAAAACATCAAAAACCGATGCAAAAGGATATGGGATCAAAGGAAGAGTTGAAGGTCGCTACTATATAATTGAAGACTTGTTTGTGAATGCCGAAATGAAGGCATTATATTATAAGGCTGACGGGACACAGAAAAGCTATTTTTATGCAGGGGAATCTGTTGGGAATTATCACGAAATCGATCACACCATTGAGAGTCGACAATTCATTGCCTCATTAGGGATTGGCTTTGCATGGTAGTACTTTGTCCAATATATAAAAGTACGTATGTAGCTGTGCTTGGCTTGTCAAGTAATCTATCAGGATTATGCGGAAAGAATGCAGAGGACAGAGAACGTGAAAATCGCCATTTTGTCGGCCAAACGGTAAAAACGGCCATTTTTTGGTTCTTCTGTCCCTGACTGATCTCCCCGACGAACCAAGAATCGTATTCATAGACTGCGGATAGACGCGGACGGGATGGCATGATTCCATATGCTGATTGTCAGGAATGCGGATTGGTCATGCTTTACACATACTCTTGTGACTGCCAGACATCATGAAACAAGAAGCATTGAAAGGGGTGCGCAGCGACATATTTTTCAAGCAGATTCGCATATGCCTGCGTCCATTGCCGCAGTTCTTTTTTCTTGTCCCGTTTGTTTTGATACTGCGGCGTGAAACAACTCCCCACTTCAATGTCGTAGTGATGGGTATCTCTTTTTGACGACATAAGCGTCAGTACAGGACAATGGGCGGCGGCGGCAATGGCAAACGCACCATATGGGAACGCCGCGCGGTCTCCGAGATAATCAACGGTGATCGAATTGAAATCATAACAGCGATCCCCCATCATGGCGACCAGGCATCCTTGCTCGATGAGTTTCATCAACTCGATGACTCCGCCCAGAAACTGTTCCGGCGAGACAATTTTGATGTTATTCTTACCATAATCAAGGCGCAGCGCCTCAACAACAGCCGGGTTATCTTCCGGGCGCATCAACAGGCATACCGGCCTTCGCAAGTGCTGAATGGCCGGCAGAATAGCCTGCCAGTTGCCTGTGTGCGACATCAGCAGAATAAACCCCTGCTCCGACTGCTCCACCAGCGCTTCTATGTCTTGATAGCCATGAAATTCGGTTTCAAAAAGCTGTGGTTTGTACACCATGCAATGGCGATCAATCAACACCCTTCCCTGACTCAAGAACAGCCGGTATACGGCAAAGCGCTGACGCCACCATCCATAATCCGGGAATCGGCGGCTCACATACGCCAGCGCCGACTCGACGGCCTCCGGGTCGAAGAAAAGATAGTAACTGCACGGAAAATGAAGGAGAAAATAGGCACATTTCAGGCCCAAAATTCGAAAAAACACCAAGAAAAACAGAAACCCGAGGCGATTTCCACGTTTTTTGGCATAAATTTGTCGTTTTTTATCATTTTTTATCATTTTTTGGCATTTTCATTAAAAAAAAGCGTGGCGTAGGCACTGCTGAGAGCAAAAACGAGGAGTCCAACCAGAATGGCCAGCATGGGCGCCAAAAAAACGGCACCCAACGCCCATTCCAGGAGACGCAAATGCCCTTGATGAAAGAGTGTTTTGCGGGAAGGCTCAGTCAACCAGTTTGCATACCGCAAAAAATGTCCGATCTGAATGCAGAGCAGCGGAACAAAAGGCGGAGCGCAAAGATTTTGAATGGCAACGGCCATAACACGATTCAGATTCAAGCGGGTCGCGACAAAGATGATCACCACAGTATGCAATCCAAAGATGGGCAGCACGGCGATAAAGGTTCCGACAACCGCTGCCGCCCCGAGTTCGAGGGGTGAAACATGTTCACTCAACAGCATGCGAAAAAACTTTCCGGGTGAGCGATACAATGATATCACCCGGGGGTGTCGTACCAACTTTTTTATGGGCCAGGGCATCAGACGTCGGGTAATCAGGCGTGTATGTGTGAGGGAAATTCTGGCATTGTCCTTGAAGGGATGAAAACTGGATACACGCTCTTTTTTCGGCGGATACCAGACGCTTACATCGACCGATTGCACACGCAAGCCAGCCCAAACCGCTCTGGCCAGTACCTCGACCTCGAAGTCATAGCGTCTCCCTTTCAATTTCAACTGCGCAAGATATTCCACCGGATAGGCCCTGAAACCGCTCTGTGTATCCGGGATGGCCAGTCCCGTCTCGATCTGCAGCCAGAAATTCGAAAAAGAGCGTCCGAATTTACTGCTGCCGGAGACATTATCCACATCCATATTACGGCATCCGATAACGATGGATGCCGGGTCGTTCCGCAGGGCCGGAATAAAACGTTCCAAGTCAGCGGGATTGTGCTGTCCATCGCCATCAATGGTGATCATGAATCGGCCCTGTTTCTCTTTAACATAAGAGAGTGCCGTCAGGATGGCGCTACCCTTGCCGCGATTTTCGCCGTGCGTCACCACCGGAATCGCGGTGTCGGCAAGCAGGTCAGCCACCGGGACATCAGTGCTGCCATCATCCACTACCAGCACCGGGAACCCCTGACCACGACAGGCGAGAGCCACCTGCTTAACAGTGGCGCTGTTGTTGTACACCGGGATAACGCACCATACATCGTCGTTAGAAATGGGCGTCGGGCCTTCAGTAGATATAAAAGAAGCAACACACATGAGTACCGGCCTTTTACGCAAGAGCACATCGAATAAGCGTATGACTTCCGCCCAGGTTGTCGTGCTGGTCCAGTATCTGCAATCCGGCTTTGCGAATAAATTCCCGCATGCTTTTGAAGGTGTACATGCGGCTATTTCCATTGGCCATACAGGTGAAATACAGGGAGGATGCCTCCAGGCAAAATTCGCCGACCTCGTTCATCTGGCGATCGCAGAATGTATCCAGAATGAACAATACCGCGCCCTCATGCAAGGCATCTGCCGCACGTTTCAGCAGCGCAATGACATGGTCCTCAGAAAAACACACTAGGAACTGGCTCATCCAGATCACATCACACCCTTTGGGAAAAGGCACCGAATGGTCCAGCAGGTTCATCGGACACAAAGTAACGCGCTCGGCCACACCTGCTTGTGCAATATGCTGTTTGGCCAGCCCCAACTGGCCCGGTAAATCCAGGATGGTGATGTTCACCGCCAGATCGTAGGTACAGCATTTAACCGCCCATTTTCCGGTATTGCCTCCCACGTCCATCAGGCGTGTCGGTTTATCAGCAAAAACAAGAGGTAATGCGTCGGGGAAAGCGCCGTCTGAATAGAAATGATCAAAGGCAAACCAACTTTTCTGCGCCTTTTCAGGCAGCGAAGAAAGCGCCTGATAAATGGTATCCCACTCGCCGAAGACCTTGAGCCCGCTGGCCGTGCCCGTTTTCAGGGCTTCTTCCAGATAGAAAAGACCCTGGTAGCAAACGTCATGGGTAAAATCCATGTTGATACGTGTCATCTGGTCACTTTGAATCATACGCCCCGTCGGCAACAGAAAAAAGGTACCATCCCGATTCTCGGTGAGGCCGGTTTTTTCTCCGATTTCCAGCAGAACGGTGATGGCATAAGCCGTCAAATTCAGCGCAGACGCCATTTCTTCAAGGGTCGCCCCCGCTTTGCCCTTTGTCGACATGAAATCCAGAATACCCAGGTCGCGCATACACTTGGCCGCCTGAAAAACGAGGGGGGCAAAAGCAATCATCTGGGCGTTATAACTGGCCTCCATCACGCTTGCGGGCCGTGCTTTAAGAATTTGACTCATGAGGATACACTCTCCTTCTTTTTATCCCAGTGTTTTTTATTCAATCGCACCTGGTTATGCGTGCCATCCGCCACTTCACGCATGATCACCTTGCGATAGAGCTGCGCCATTTTCACTTCCTTGGTTTGATCATAGTAAAAGGTGTCCCAGGCGTACTGAAACATCTCATTGAGCTTTTCGACCGACATTCTGGCCGGTTCAAAGACCGCTTCACCAGCCGTATAGCGTCGCCAGTCATTATGCAGAATTCTGTTCTCCGCTTCCATTTGCGCCCGAATCGGCGTGTGCCGGAAGGGAGTCAGTACCGTAAATTCGGCCAGATCGAGTTCAACTTCCAGCAGGAAATCAATCAGCCGTTTAATGCCATCTTCATCCTGGTCGTCCGTTCCGAGGATAATAGTCCCCTCTACCCCGATACCCCGGTCCTTATATTTCTTGATACGGGCACGAATCACATCCGAGGTATCAAAGATGGCCTGGTACACATACCAGCAGCCCGCTTCGGCCGCCAGGTCCAGAATATCATCTTTTTCGCGAATCGGATGAGATACCCACTTCTTCCTCAAAGGGATCATCTGGCGGAATAATTCTCGTTCCCAGTCATCGTCCTGTGCCAGGGAGTTATCCACGATGAACAGGCGGTTATTATTAATACCTTCCAGCTCCTCGATCACCTTGTCGAATGGCCGTGGACGAAACTGGCGGCCACCCAGAAACGGGGTACAGCAGGGAAAACAATTGAAACGGCATCCGCGCGACGCATGAACGAGGTCCACCATCTGCGTTCCCCGGTAATTATAGGCCTCGCGATCAAGGATCGAGCGGCGAGCCGGCCCCACCAGGTTGATGTCAGGAAAATCGCCGTGATAATCATACACTGGTTTGAGCCGACCTTTGAGGAAATCGTCGATTACGATGGGGGTGCGCCCTTCTGCCTCGCCCAGGAAAATCGAATCAGCATGAAGCCTGGTTTCTTCGGCATGAAGCTGGGTGGCGATACCACCGAAAATAACGGGAATACCGCGTGCGCGATAGTGATCGGCGATTTCCCATCCACGGGGAACCTGGCAGGACAACATGCAGGAGATGGCAACCATATCGGGACAGTCATTCAAATCCAGCGGCTGGACGTGTTCGTCGCAAAAAGTCAGGTTCACATCATCAGGCACCGTTGCGGCAAAAACAACCGGCCCATGCGGCGGCAAATGAAATTCCGGTTGATTCGGTAATTTCGGCCATTCAGGATATATCAATTTCATCCACATCAGAAAACATACCTTATTTTTTGTTAAAGCAGACCTGCAATATGAGGTATCGTTTTTATCGTATCAAGATCAGAAATGCTGCTATTGAGCTCATCATCCAACAGGCATGCAAAACCGCCCGGTTCCGTATACCTGACCAACAGCATCCGTTCAGCCTGTCCATCGGTGATAAGTAACGAGCAGGTCTGCATCATATCACGCATATCATCCGCCACATTTGCCGCATACAACAGCGGTCCACACAGGTCGAAATGGATCGAGACCTCGGCCAACGGACTGGACGGCAGGGTGTATATAAACAGATTCCCCCGCCCGAGCGTCCGCCCGCAATCCACAAAATCCTTGAAATAGTCGGCATTGGCAGGTACAGCGCCCACCTGGTTAGTCCCCAACAGACCTATGTTTAATTTATTACCCGGCCCATAGTGCAGCGCGGCATCCTTGAGCGCCAGAGCAACGGAAACACATGCAAATTTTGAGGGCCGGTCAAACCGTCCGAAATGCTTGACCGGATACGAAAAGATATCTATTTCGGTACTTCTGATTTCTTTGAGGGACGCATACTCCAGGCGCGTATCGGCGTGCCACATCCCATATGATTTGTCGTTAATCCAACCTGCTCCGCAAATAGTCATGGTTCGTGTTGCCTTTTACGTTCTGTTTTTTAAGCAGCAGCGCCGCATTGGTGCCGCCAAATCCTGAATTGGTTGAGAGAATCCATTCCGCATCGCACGTCCTGTTCTCATTCGATACCCAACCCTCCGCTTCGTCATCCACGCACGACAAGCCAACCGTTCCGGGCAGCATCCCCGCCGTTACCGCATGCAAGGACAGCACGGCCTCAATCAGCCCTGCGCTGCCCATTGTATGTCCGCTGCCCCCTTTTATCGAAAAGGTGGACAAGGGCTGGCCAAAAACAGCCTTAAACGCCTTCATTTCCATCGAATCATTATATGCTGTGCCCGTTCCATGTGCGCAGATCGCACCCACCCGGTCGGCAGCAACCCCCGCCGTTTTAAGCGCCAGCTCAATGGCGTGTTTCAGACCCGCCCCATCGCGCGAGGGTCCGGTCATATGATTGGCGTCATTGCTCATGCCCCATCCCGCAACTTCCCCCAGTATGGGACGATTCAATCGACGCGCCCTCTCCTCCGACATCATCAGCACGCACCCGGCTCCCTCTCCCAGCGAAAGGCCGGCGCGATGCTGGTCAAAGGGACGCGCCACATCCGGGTCCAACGCCTGCAATGCTGAAAATCCTGAAAAAACAAATTCGGTTATGCAATCACATGCCACTACCAGCACCGCCTCTTCGATGCCTGATCGAATCAGTGAAGCCGCCTGCGCGATGGCAACCGTCGAAGAAGCACACGCCGATGAAATCACCATGGCATTGTTTAATCCACCACAGATGCGACTGATTTGCTTAAGTAACCGGGACAACAGGCTGTCTGCCACATCCCTCGATGCCTCAACAACCCCCCGCTGTAACCAATCAATCTCGCCAGTCGTTGTTGCCAGCAGCAGTTTTATTGCTGGCGACCATTCCCCTTCAAGCTGTTCCAGCATTGGACGAAGCATCTGCATCACCAGTGAATCATGCGCCTGACCATCCAGGGAATCAATCAAGGCGGCGTTTTTGCATGCAAACGCATCAACGGGAAAACGAACCACCGGACGCACCGCGCATTGGCCCGCACACACCCCATCCCAAAGACAGGCGAGTCCCTGACCATACGCCGTGATTATATCAGCCGTCACAATCACCGCGTTCACTGCATATCCTTATATTCACCAGCCAGCCAACGCTGTCGGGTTTCTTCAAAAAGCGGAGGCGGAACATAAAACGGTTGATTGGTCTGCGCATCCACAAACAGTTGCACCGTGTAACCCGTGGCGGCAATCGAACCATCCGCCTTGTAAATGGTATACTCGATATTAATCCGGGCAGCATCCGTCCACAGCAACTCGGCACAGATCGTAAATTCTTCATCCAGCAGCAAAGGGTGCCGATAATCGAGATGGCACTGGACAATAGGAACCGCCAGACGCTCCTCGACAAATCGCTGATAGGACAACCCGCATCGACGGCGCAGTTCCGTGGCAATTTCCTCAAAAAAAGCAATATAGTGCCCATGCCACACAATCCACATGCTGTCAACTTCACGAAAATTAACCCGCCGGGACAACGTCAGCTTCAAGGACGCCGGCGCATCCGGTTCCCGCTTAAACGTTTGATTTTTTCTGCGTGCTGACATTCAATATTTCCTGATTATCATCATAGTGCCAATGAACAACTGTATCTTTTTCCCCCGAACCAACAAGTTTTCATTTCTGAATTCGCTTATTATTGCGGGTAAATCGCAGGAAGGCCAGGCTGTTTGCGATGAAGCGCAGCCAACTGTCGGGTGATTTCCACAGCATGGCGACATAGCCCAGCAGGACTTTCGGACGCTTGTAATGCGCGGCATAAAATCGGATAAAGAGCTTGTCCAACTGCTCGCGCGTCATCCCTTCGGGAACAAAAACGGTTTGCATGCAGTCCATTTTCTCCCAGTCTTCTTCGAAGGTTCCCAGGGCATGAATATTTTCGTACAGGGGGGAGCCGGGAAAGGGGGTGAATTTCGCGAGGTTAAAGTCGTCGATGGGATTTGCGAATACGAAGTCCATGCTTTTGCGGACGGACTCTTGGGTTTCACCGGGCAGCCCGATCATCAGCAGTCCTTTGGTGCGTATCCCATTTTTTTTAATCAGGCCGATCGTATGGGCCAGCAACTCGACATCGGCATTTTGTCGGTGACGGGACAACAGGGTGATGTCGGCGGTTTCGATGCCCAGGCTGGCCATCCAGCATCCCGCGTTTTTCATCGCGCCCAGCAATTCATCATCAACATGCTCGGCTCGCACGGCGCAGTTGAAGGTCATGTCAAGCGGATGGTTGATCAGCATGGAGCAGAGCTGCTCGACGCGATTTCGGTTGAAGGTGAACTGGTCGTCATAGAAATTGAGGTGGCGGATACCGAACCGTTGTTTGAGGTAGCGCATGTGTTCGTACAGGTACTCGGCGGAATTGTAGCGGAAGGTTCGGCGAAAGACCGAGCGATCACAGTAACTGCATGCATAGGGACAGCCGCGACTGGAAACACAACTCGAGTTCGGGGTTGTTGGATAATTGAATATGGGCAACTTGTAGCGACCGGGATAGCCCTCCAGTTTTTCGTAGGCGGGAAAGGGCAGGCTGTCCAGCTCGAGCGTGGCGCGATAGCCGTTAAAAACGGCTTGGCCATGCTGCCGGAAGACCAGTCCTTTAATATCTTCGGGCTGCTGACCCTGCCGCTGAATCAGTTCCAGGAAGGTCTCCTCCCCTTCCCCGACAATGGTATAGTCGATGTCCGGGAATCCATCCAGGACGGCTTCCTTAAGCGCCGAGACATGCGGTCCGCCCACGACAACCCGGATACCGGGAAGGCACGCCTTGGCGAGCCGGGCCACACGAACGGCGTCGTAAAAGGAAGAGGTCGTACTGCTGATCCCCAAAAACCCCGGTTTGAGGTGGCGTAAATATTCCTGCAACCGGCTGTCGGAATCGGGCGTCGAAAAATAATCCACGATGGTTGTCTGGATGGTGGCGTGTTTTTCGAGATAGGCCGCGATGCAGGCGAGTCCCAGCGGCGGCATGATATTGGCCAGTCTGGAAATATCATGTCCGGCGGCATCCGCTTGATAGCCCAGCGGATGAACCAGCACAACCTGATCATAATTCAATGCTGTCATAGCTGTGGTCTGGCTCCCGGCTGGTCTGCGGTTTCCGATGCGTCGAGCGACATGATTTCTTTCAAGCGGACTTCCAGGCGATATCCGTGCCGCTGATTCTGCAACAGGATGCCCCCCGGGAACAGGGTGTGGTTTTCGGACTGATATTCATAATAGCGGATGCGGCATATCAGCTTGTCCTGCTGATAGATTCGCTTTTCAACCAGGACGGGCTGCGGGCCTGCGAAGATGTATTCGGTCATCCCGGACGGCGTACGTTCTGCATAGATGATTTCATTTTTTGTTTTGCGTACGGGCGTATCTTTGGCGGGGACCAGGTTAAAATACATATACTGGATATCCTGTCCGATGGCGGCGGCCACGTTGTCGATGTGTTCCGACAACTCGGGCATCGCATACCGGCATTCGACGACGCCCCCGGTGCTGTGCAATTCAAGCAGTTTGACCCCCATGTGCGTCAGGGCGGCCAGGGCAAAACGCTGCTGCGGATGATCAACCGTCAGATACCCAACGGCAGCCTGGGTGTGCCAGCGATAGCGAAAAACAATGGTATTGATGAGTTGGTAGTCGGCGGGTTGGCGTTCCAGAAAGTCAGCCCGGACCGCCTCTGGGTTTACCTGCTCCACCGGCACACGTTCCGTTGGCGCGAACGGCACCGCCACGCACCCCGACAACACCAGCGCGGCCACCAACCAAAGCAGGCTTGTCCGCCAGCCTGAAATACGTGCCCAACGCCTGTGTTCAGATGCCATTCCTGTCTTCATACATCACTTTCCGTGTCGCGGCAGGCCCGTCACCACGCACAGTGAAGGGACCACAAACATGGCCGTCATATAACCGCATCCCACGCCGGCAAGCAAGGTTAAGCCTACCGAATACAGGGCCGGATGATTCGCAAACAGCAGCACCCCGGCCCCGACCAGGGTGGTGACAGCGGATAAACTAACCGCCGTACCGGTTCCATCCGAGCCCTTTCGCTGGTAGGCAAAGATGATGAAGATGCCATAATCAATGCAGAGTCCGATCACGACAATACCGGCAATCAGGTTGGCCGCATTCAGTGGCTGGTGCAACACATTTATAACGCAAAGCATGCCAACAACCCCGGTAAACGCAGGGACCAGCGCGATGAGCGCCATTCGAATGGTGCGCATTAAAAGGAGTGTCGCCAGCAGAACCAGCGCGATGGCAAGGCCTGCGATGCGCGTAATTTCACGCCTCATTATCGCGGAGAAATCCCGGTACAGGGTTCTGCGTGAAATCAGAAAGGTATGCTCGGGACAGGTATTGACGGCCTGCAGCGCGGTCACCACCTCTTCGGTGTCAGGGAAAAATGAGAGCACCTGAAAGCCTTGCGGATCAGCCTGCACAAAGCGCTCTTTCAGGGTGGCAAACAGCCGGTTGCTTTCCGGTTCATCCACATACGGCGACGCGGGATACAACTGTTCAAAGAACGGGGTGAATGCCTCATCGCTGAAATTGAAGGCGGCCCCTTGCGACGACAGGAGCAAGCGCAGCTTCTCCTCGCGCCCGTCCTGCCAGAATGCGGTCCAGGCCAGGCTGTTGGATTGCTGTTGAAGCGGGGATGGCCAGAGCATGGCAAAATTTGCGTAATCTGCCGTCGGCAGTTGGCGTGTGAATGAGCGGTAGATGCGGTCGTTAATTTCCAGGGCCTGCGCATAGTCCGGATGCATCACCACAAACAATCCCTGATCAGCGACGCCCCGCCCCCAGGTTTCAAAGAAACGGTTTTCCGTGTCGATGATGTCAGAGGCCGTGCCATCGAGATGTGCCAGGTCGCTGTCAAACGTAACGCGCGGCGCATAGAGGAGTCCGGCCCCGAGCACAACAGCAAATGCAACAACAATCGGCACATGCCGCCCCTTTGCACCGTCCGCAGAGGGCACGGGAAGACTTGCTCCCCCGAGCGGTCCGGACGTATGCTTCCGTAAAAACCTCGGCAGCACAAATACGGCATATACAAGGGAGATGATGATACTGGAAAGCGAGATAAGCCCCAGTTGCCGATAGCCGGGAATCCGTGAAAAAAGAAAGGCGACAAAGACACCTATGGTGGTGAGCGCGCCCAGCGTGATCGGACGGGTCACACGCTGGATGACCCGGCATTCGCTGCCATGCGTTCTGACCGCTATGAAAATGTGAATGCCGTAGTCAATCGCAATGCCGGCAATAAAGGCACTGAGTCCGACAATCAGCATGGCAATGCGCCCCATAAAGAGCCATCCGATATTAACCGCAACCACCACGGCGGCAACCGGGATGAGAAAAACCAGAACGGCGCGAATATCACGAAAAAACAAAAGGAACAACAGCAGAAAAGCCAGGGCCGCGATGATGAAGGTCCGCTGAATATCCTGCATAACGATTTTCTGATTGCTGACCGTGTGCTGATGGCCACAGATGATCGCGGTTTGAATTCGGGCGGGCAGTTGCGCAACGCAGCGTTCGAGGCAGGCCAGCAACTGCTGTGCTCCGGCATTATCGGTCAGGGGCACCGGTGTTTCCAGGATGATCATGGCGTGTCGTCCGTCTTCGCTGACAAAATGTCCGTTTTTGATCAGGACCCGGTATCCAAAAGATGACGAGAGTTTCTGAATGCGGGCCAGAATTCTGCCGTGAATATGCAGGGGATCATTTCGCGCCATAGAGGCCATGAAAAAACCCTGCGGTTTAAGCAGTTGACGATACGTTTGTTTGAGGTGCTGCTTCACACCGTCCGGTGTGAGCTGCCGATCAATCTCCGCCAGCTCATCGCGGCGAATCAGAAAGGGGTCGCTGTTGATGAAGAACTGGATATCCTCCATCATATCGGCCTGGTTGCCCGCTGTTATCACGCGGCTGACCAGTGGCGGCACCAGCATGCCGGCCAGGTCATCCGCTGACTGCATCAAGGCCTGATGATCGGGTTCCGCGCCGGTATCCGTCAATTCAAGAACCACTTTGCCCGCCAGGTTGGCCTCTTTCAACAGGTGGCTGGCCCGCAGGACATCACTCTCTTCGGGCAGCATAGGGTCCAGGGAATCTTCAAACGGAATAAAAAACAGACCGACTGCCGCAAGGGCTGTGATGACCATCAGCAGAACAGGGACCGCGCGCCTGTGCCGCCGAACACACTCATATACGGCGCAAAATACATCACGGCTCATCCGCATGAATACTCCAGGTCGATTGAGACAGCGGCGGATTGATCAACGTTTCATGAAAGGTCAAGGTGGTTTTATCCCCGCTTGCTTCATCAACAATGATCTGATTAATGTACTGTTCATCGGCGGCAAAGCGGATAACAACCCGCGAGATCACTTTATGTTCCATGGTGTCGGGCTTCGGGGTGAACGCCAGTGCGGGCGGGGTCTCCTGCTGCACAACCAGGTTGTATTTGCCGGTGAAAGAATGGTACCGCCCTGAAAACCACAGGGTAAGCTGTTCGAAAACGGCGTTTAAGACCGGATTTTTTGACAAGCGGACGTTCTGGACCAGGTCGGAATCTTCATCCCACTGACTGATGACGCCATCGGCCACCACCAGTGAGTAGCGCAAAGGATGCTGTACGTGCCAGGCAAAATGTCCGTTGTTGTCCAATGCAATCCAGCCATTAAGCACCATGGGCTTATTAAAGACCGCCAGTTCTTTTTCCTGAGTAAAGCGGGTCTTAATCGTGTTGATTCCGCCAAATTGATTTTCCAGGCGGTTAAGCACGGCTCGGTCCTGTTGCGGTAAGGTGGACAGGTCGTCGGCCCGGCTGCACAAAGTGCCCGGGCAGCAGAGCAGCACAAGCAGTATCAGGCTGGATCTATTTTTTATGGTCATGTGTGCCATAGTTTGATTTCTCCTTCGGCCAGCAGTTCCGTATCACGATGAACTTCACCCCGGATTATGGCGAACTCACCGAGTTGAGCCTGTTTGGTGGCGTTAATCGTCAACACATCCCCCACATACGCCGATCCGTGTATCTTAAATTTCCGGGCACCCAGCAGATAGCCCTGGATACGCCGGCCATCAAAACGGTTGGTACGAAATCCTTCATAGGCGGCAGCGGCCTGCGCCACCATTTCAAAGAAGGCCACCTCGTCCAGACGCCCCTGCCCGTCCACAAACAGGCTGTCTGCGGGCACCTCAGCGCGAACCACCCCGCCGCGCTCACCAACGGACAGCAATTCTTTAATCAAGCACATCGGGCCGCGCTGCGGCACCAGTTTTTCAACCGGCACGGGCAGACAGGAAATCTGGTCCTGCCGGTCCTGGTTGTGCCAGCACAGGGGATCGGAGGCCAGGTAGTCCCCGGTGAGCTGATAGGCCGCGCCTCGGCAGCCATAGCAGTGCGAAGCCTTTTCGCAGGCCGCGCAAGGTCCCTTTATCGACTGCCTGTACCGGCGCAAGTCCTGAATGACCTCGCTGTCCTGAATGATGTCGGCCAGTTTATTTTCACGGATGTTGCCAACCGGTATGGTAACGCCGACACAGGGCATCACATCCCCGGTAGAACTGACCAGGCAGGAATACTGGTGACGCAAACATTTGTTGCCTGTCAACGGGGGTTGCGGCGTCCAGGTCCGTCCGTACGTTGTGCGGTCCATTTCGGCAAGCTGCTCAAACAACTGCCGGATGCGTTCGGATGAGACATCCAGTTCCTTGTTTTGCCAGGCGTGGCCCTGCGGCGTCATCATTTCAATATAGGGTTCAATCTGTTGCTCCCTGGCCCACGCCCATATACGCGGCAGTTCCTCGATGTTCTGTCGGCAAATCACGGTACTGATGGCCAGAAACCGCTCTGCCGAAAGATACCCCGCTTTCTTGAGGTTAGCTAAAGCCGACTGTATCGTATCGAACGCGCCATCATTGCCGGCCAGGTAGTTCTGCACCTCGGGATCAAATGAATTCATTTTGAGCACAACCCGCACATCCTCGTCCGCCAGTTGCCGGGCCGATTCTTCAGATACACAGGTCCCGTTCGTGAAGATTTCTGCCTGCAGGCCCTGCGCGCCGACAAACCGGACCAGGTCCATGATGCCGGGATATATCATCGGTTCCCCGCCCAGAATAATGATCTTGCGTGCCCCCAGCGCCTTGGCCTGTCCAATCACATCACGCATTTCTGCGGGTGTCAGCTCCGTTTCCCGGTGTATGGGGTCTTCATGCACATAGCAGTAGCGACAACGGAAATTACAAAGCAGACTGCATTCAATTTCCATGGACAGCAGCCCGCCGGCGGAGGCCGTCTGCTCGATATCCTCCGGGCTGAACTCAAATTCTCCAAGACAACTGCTACAGCTCATAGTCCCCCCTTGTCCAACCGGGCCAGTGTTTGGTTCATGGTTTCCCAGACCCGGTTCTTCAGCTTCATTACCGACAGGTTCTGATAGTGCTGCGGGAGCAACGCCGGCAATCTGAGGATCGTAATGTTTCCGGGGTGAAGAGTCAGTGACCCCTTGCGCGGGATATGTTCATTCCCGGATATACAACACATGACAATGGGCACCCCAGTCTGCAGGGCCAGCCGAAAAATGCCGCTGTGAAACGGTCCCATCCCCCCGGTTCCCGAGCGGGTTCCCTCTGGAAAGGATATGATGTTAACGCCCTCCTCAAGCAATTGAGTGGCACGCGCCGTAAAATCGTCAAAGCTCATTTCGGTTATGCTCAGATACCCGGCGCCACGGGCAAACCACCCCAGAACCGGAATGCGAAAGGGCCAGGCATTGACAACCTGGACCGCGTTGGTATCTATCCCGGCAGAAGGCAGACTGGCCATCATAAAGCCGTCCGAAGCCGACCGGTGATTGCAGACAATAATATAGGGGGGCGACAGGTTTTCCGTCTCGAGGTTTTTACACCTGACCCGAACAAAGGGGCGCGCCATAAAGGTAATGACATTGCCGTACCAGCAGATCGCTCGCCGGAAAAGCGCCATGGCGTCACGACGGGGCCGACTCAGTGCAAACGGCAGCACACAAAGAACCATCAACGGAGTTCCCAAAACAGTAAACAGGATGAATCCGGTGTAGAAAACAATGTTCAGATATGCACATGTGAGAAAATTAATCATACCGGCAAACACTTCAGGCTGAGCAGACGCATCCCGCCTTACCGAACAGGACGGCATCAGTTGGATGCCGCCATTTCCCGCTGAATCGTCAGGATAAACTCATATACGTCATTCAAGGTGCGAATCGAGCGAACCCGCTCATCATCGCGAATCCTGACATTGAATTTCTGCTGCAGCGCTACAACCAGATCAACCGTATCCAGGCTGTCCAGCCCAAGGTCTTCAAACACATGCGCTTCCGGGGTCAGGTCCTTTTCGTCCAGCTCAAAAGACTCAACAAAAACACGGTTGGTCATGGCCACTACTTCTTCATTTGTCATCTTCATACTCCATCGCCTGAACGGCTGCAAATAAGTGTCGTGTTGATCCCGCCAAATGCAAAAGCGTTCTTCAGGAAATTCCGTATCGGCTGTTCCCTGGTTTCGACCACATGATCAATGGCGCCGCATTCCGGATCAATATGTTCCAGATTCAAGGTAGGGAAAATAGCGGACTGTTTCATCATGACAAGCGAAATGATCAATTCAATGGCGCCGGATGCTCCCAGGGTGTGTCCAATGTTGCCCTTCATGCTGCTGACCGGCACCGTATCGGCAAAGATATCCCGAATGGCCGCCGCTTCCTCCTTGTCCCCATGAACGGTCGAGGTGGCGTGTGCATTGATATAGTCTATGTCATCGGTTTGCAGGCCGGCCTGCTGCAGGGCCCGCCCCATACATTGAATCATAGCTCCCCGGCTGGACTGACTGATATGCTCCCCGCTGCCGCAGGTTTCAAAGCCGGCAATTTCCGCATATATCCTGGCATTTCTGGCTTTTGCGTGTTCATATTCCTCCACCAGCAGGATGCCACTGCCATCCCCGCACACCAACCCGTCGCGATCACGATCAAACGGGCGCGAAGCCTTCGCTGGATTGTCATTATAGCCGGTTGACGCCGCGTACAGCACATCAAAAGAACCCGTCACGGTGGGATGTAACTCCTCGGTTCCGCCGCACAACACCGCTTTCTGACGCCCCAGTCTGACCAGATCATAGGCAATTCCAACCGCTTGCAGGCCCGAAGCACAGGCCGCCGAAGGGGCCAGCACAGCTCCGGTAATCCCCAGATACTGGGCAACATTCATAACCGCTGTGTGCGAAATAACCTGAAAGAACTGCATGGATGTCATCTGGTTCAGGTCATACTCCGGGAGCATCGCGTCAAATGTTTCGGCCATTGTATTCATGCTGCCGATGGTTGACCCGATCACGCAGCCGATGTCCCCCGGCACCATATCGGCCGGGGCAAGGCAGGCATCGGCCAGGGCCTGTTCTGCCGCCTGCACCGAGAAGATGCTCATGCGGCTCATTGAACGCCGGTCCTTGCGGGGAATCAATTTTTCATCGACCAGTTCGGCAGGCGCCGCAATCAGACTGCGCAGGCCGGTATACTGTTCGAACGCCGCCATATACCGGGCGGCGCTCCTGCCGGCGGTCAGACCATCTATCAGCGCGGGCACATCGCGCCCCAGCGGAGAAACGCATCCGATTCCCGTGATAACTGCTCTGTTTAATTTCATAATCGCTCCTTAACCAAGGCGGCAAAAGCGGGTGGGCCGATAATGCCACGAACAACCAGAACCGATGTCATAATCACCCCCAGAACCCCGGGCAAACCGGCGCTCTGACCGGCTGCGTAAAGATTCCGGACCGGCAGTTTTCCAAAAAGGCTGAACTGCCCGATTTTTTGTTTCACACCATACACCGCACCATACGGTGTAGACAAGTAATCCCGATACGTCAACATTGATGCCGATTCCATAATCTCCAGGCTGGCCCGGCAGGCAGGATAGCGCTCAAGAATCCGGGCACGTATCGCATCGGTCTTTTTCATCTTGTAGTCATAGTATCCGGACGGACGCCGTCCGATTGAGGAATGCTGCCAGGCCGCAACATCCTCCCGGAATGCGATTTCCGAGACATTCATAATCTGCCGCCCGTTATCGCTGTGATGCAGCAACATCAGCGTCCGGTCTGATGAAGAGTCGGCATCGAATGACTTTTCCAGGTCATCATCGGTGCAAAGCAGTTCGATCACCGCGCCATTCAGCGAAAGATCGGCACAGGGCTGGCTGCACGCATACACGGTAAAAAAACCAATCGAAGGCTCATAGGCATTAACCCGGTTGCGAAACGCTTTGGAAACCCTCTGCGCCGGCAGCAGCTTCATGATTTCTTCAGGATGAATCGTGAATATACAGCGTTCCGCTTCAAGTTCGTCCCCACTGTTCAGCACAAAACGGTTGGCCCGTTCACGCGAAACATCCGCCAGCTCTTCGATATGCGTGTTGCATCGAATTTCCACGTCGTACTGTTCAAGCTGTTGACAGAACGCCTCGACAATCGCCTGCCCGCCGCGGTCAATGCGGGCCAACGATTCATACAGTCCGAGGGTAATCCGGGCGTGATTAGCAAAGCTGATTTGCGACGGACGTACCCCATAACAGAGACCATACGCACTCAACAGCGTTTTGAGCCTGACATTGTCGCTCAGCCCGTCCAGCACATCCCGCAGACTGATAAAATCTTCAGCCAGCCCGTGTCCGAATGTGTCCAGCCTGTCAAACGCCATCCCAGGGCTGTGGTCGCACACACAATGGACCATTTCAAAATAGTGATCAATGGCCCGGGCCTCTTCCGGTAAATAGTGTTTACACCCCGACCGATAGGCCGCCTCGCCCGCCGGCAGGTCATACACCCGACCATCGGATTTAAACACCAGCCGGCTGGCGCTTCTTGATTGCGTAAATTCAGGACAAAGAGCATCCCGTACACCAAACAGGCGGAAAGCCTGGTCAAGCAGGCCGCCTGCGGCAAGCCCGCCCGTGAAATGAAAACCGACATCAAAGGTAACGCCCCGGCGCTGGAAGGATTGCATACACCCTCCGATGCGGGGCGCCTTTTCAAGCAGCAGCACCTTGCGTCCGATCATGCCCAGCAACAGCGCCGCACTCAAACCGCCCATGCCACTGCCGACTACTATATCATCGTATCGCGCCGTCATAGACTAGATTGCCAATCCGCCGTTAACACCGATCACCTGGCCGTGAATATAGGACGGGTCATCCGTACAAAGAAAATTCACCACCGAAGCCACCTCTTCCGGAGCGCCAAACCTGCGCTGAGGAATCAAAGGCAGCACCTTGTCGCGCGGCACATCCTCCGTCATTTCCGTTTCAATCACACCCGGCGAAACAACATTCACCAGAATATTTTTACGGCCAACTTCGCGGGCCAACGCCTTCGCCGCGCCAATCAAGCCCGCCTTGGATGCCGAGTAGTTCACCTGCCCGGCATGCCCCGTCTGGCCCGACACAGAAGAAATCAGCACAATACGCCCGCGTTTTTGACTGAGCATCGAAAACAACACGGTATGGACTACGTTATAGAAGCCATTAAGGTTTGTATTAATCACGGTCTCCCATTCTTCGCGTGACATCCAGACCAGCAGGTTGTCCCGCGCAATGCCGGCGCTGAACACCACCGCATAGGGAGCCGTAACCTGAACACGCTCAGCCAGCGCCGCCTGCACAGCCTCATAGTTACCCACATCAAAGGAAAACAGCTCGCAGGCACGCCCCTTCGCCTCAATCAACGACCGCACCTCCCCGGCCGCCGCGTGATTGCTGTTATACGTTAACCAGATATCATATCCTGATTCCGCCAGACGCAGAGCTGTTGCGCGCCCGATGCCCCGACTTCCACCAACTACCAAAGCAACTTCACCTGGACCGATCACGATATGTTCTCCTGCTATTTTATCCTGCTTTCACCATTAAAATTGCCGTGAATATAGTTGATGTCCTGTCGCGGTTCAACGCATTTCTTGCTCCATAATGACAGGGGATTCTTCACACAAGAATCAGTGTTAATCACCTGCTTCAATAGCCTCATTTATGCAATGTATTTATTTAACTGAAATTTGTAGTTGACCTGTGATGCCCCAGTATGCTCTTTATCGTCGCAGTAATGTTATCGGATTAGTTGGTAATGGCGCTTTTCACAATATCATTCGGATAACAGCGCAACCCAAAAGGACCAAGGACAATGAAAATAGTACAACCCATACTCATCGTCTCTGCCATTCTGATCACCCTTTTGGCCCATACCATCCGGGCCGACGAACAGATGGAGGGAACGATCAAAGAAGAGGGATTCGGGAAATATTCGATCATCGACAACAACGGCACAGAATTACTGCTAAACGTATCAAAGCGCGAAACTAAATACGATCCCGCACTATGGCGTCCGACCAACGACGACAAAATCAACGCCACCTATTATGAAAAAAAAGGGCGCGATGGCGCCATGCTTGTCGCCAAGCAAATATCACTGGTGGCAGCCGGACCGAATACCGTCACAATAGACAGCCCGACAACAGTAACCATCACAGAGTCAGGTCGTAGCGGCTTTATAACCACACTCACTGATTACGACAACAAAGACCAAAAATTCACCCGCCATCGCGGCACTAAAATGATACCCACAGGTTGGGTTCCATCCCCCGGAGAAAAAGCCGTCATCACATTCCATCTTCAACCGGCTACTTTCGGCTTCGGCATCGCCTACATGGCTGATGAAGTTAAAAAAATTGATTGACCATTCCACTTATTGAAATTAACAAGGGTATTAAGTAGTTTCTGAGACACATAATCGACTGATTAAAACGTAGCTGGATATACACAAATAAAAAGGAGTAAAGGAAATGAGAAACGTTTATTTAGCATTAGTTGCCATGTTGCTTATTGCTTCTGGCTGCCAGACATCGGATGTCGCAAAATCTGGAACCCATCAAGCACCTTCGGTAGAAATTGGAACTCAGCCCATTTACATATCTCCGGAAATTGCATTTTCTGATGGAAATACTATTACCGATGCAGTTAAAAACGAATGCCAGCTAACCACGCTGTTGCCCGACTATATCCTCGAATATGCACAATCATATAATGTGCCGGTTGCTGTTGATGAAGCGGCCTTTAAAGCAGATAAAGGATTGATTCTGAAACTTGAAATAACCGCTGCCGACAGTGGATGGAGTGCTTGGAGTGGACACCAAAAATACACCCAGGTTAAGGGGCAATTATACGAAAACGGCATGGTGAAAGCATCATTTATTGCCGGACGCAATTCCAAAGGCGGATTCGCTGGTAACTATAAAAACACATGCAGCGTTTTACGCCGATCATTAAAAGCGGTGGCAAAAGATATTGCAAATTGGCTCAAAGCCCCCAAGGATGGCGCTGTGCTCGGCAATGGCTAGTTCAACGATTTTCACAAAAACAGTCTTGCATAATCACACATATGCAGGCCTACAAAGTAGATGAGCAATTGCTCACAAAAATGGAGAGATGATTACAAATGAAAGCATATACAAAATTGCTACTTTTCAGTTTAACCATCATTATACTGGGGATGTGTTCCACATCTCAGGCGCAGGTAAAACCATTTGGCTTTGGCGTTGGAATGCAATTCTGTTACAGTCCCGGCTTCAAAGATCATCTTGATAACTACAAAGAAGAATATGGCTATAATAAAATAGAGGGTGGCGGAGGCTGGATCGGGCCACAATTTCTTTTGCGCTATCGTTTCAATGAAATGTTTTTGATTGATGCAAATTTGGGATTCCTTTTTAACTATGTACAGGTGGAAGGCCACGGTAAATAGAATGAAACTGATCACTTCAACTATTTGATCGTCCCCGCGATAACCCCCAGAGTTACTTTTCCTGTCAAAGATTCTTTCAGCTTGTATCTTGAAGGGGGATTAAATATTCCAATACCAGGTACAGGCAGTGATATCTATGACTATGAGAATGATGGCATCGGTCTTGAAGGTGTTTTTGGCATGACATTTATTAAGCGTATCGATGTGGAATTCGGCTATGAGCAGTTGCCGGTTAAAGTCAAAGGAGGCAGAAAAGAACGCAGCGAAGATTTTGGTGGCTTTATACTGCGCGCACGATACGTATTTTAAGTTGCGTCAGCAAACCCAAATTAGAAGATATATATCAAGGTGTATAGTTTTTCGGCATAATCAGGATTCCTGCACCAGCATGTGCGCGTTGGTGCCGCTGAATCCGAATGAGCTGACACCCGCTATGCGTTTTTCAGCATAGTCTGGCCACATTTGAGCGTTCCTTGGGATAATTACTGGCATCCCATCCCAGGGGATGTGCGGATTCGGAGTTTTTACATGTAAATGCGCCGGAATCTCCCCGTTTCGGACCATCATTACGGCCTTGATGAATGCGGCAACACCTGCCGCAGCCTCTAAATGACCGATATTCGTTTTCACAGATCCAACCACAAGTTTCTGATTGGACGTTTTTCGATATACATGACAAAGAGCCTCCATCTCCAGCGGATCCCCCAAAGCGGTTCCCGTTCCATGCGCTTCCACATACCCCACCTCTTCCGATTTCAACCCCGCCATCCGCAAGGCGGCTTCAATAACAGCCTGCTGCGCAGCAACCCCCGGAACGGTTAACCCACTGCCGTGCCCGTTATGATTCACAGCAGATCCAGGAACCACCGCTTGAATAACATCCCCCGCACGCTGCGCGTCGGATAACCGCTTCAGGACGACCACCCCGCATCCTTCCCCGCGGCCATACCCATCCGCCGCCGCATCGAATGTCTTGCACCGTCCATCCGGTGAAAGAATGCGCGCCCGGCACAAAGCAACCATCCGCGTTGGATGCATAATCAGATTAACCCCGCCCGCAATCGCCATGGAACACTCACCGGCCCGCAAACTCTGACACGCCTGATGCAGGGCCACCAGCGACGAAGAACACGAAGTATCCACCACCCAGGATGGCCCCGTAAACCCGTAATGAAACGACAAACGACCGGCCAGCACACTGTTACTGTTGCCGGTCCCCGTGCGACTGTCCATCAGCACGGGATTATCCACAAAGCGCTGAAAATAATCGTTCGCAATCGCCCCGATAAAGACGCCGGTGGCCCCCCCCGCAAGCAGGCTGTAATCATGCACCCCGGCGTCCCCAAGCGCATCCCTGCATACTTCGAGCACCATACGCTGCTGCGGATCCATTCCTGCCGCCTCGCGCGCGCTGATACCAAACGCCTCATGATCAAACGACAACACATCCTCCAGAAATCCGCCATGCCGCGTATACATCTTATCCACACAGAAATCCGCCGGATCATACCACGCATCCACATCCCAACGGTCAGCAGGTATCTCACACACCCCGTCACGCCCCGCCATCAGCAACTGCCAGAATTTTTCAGGAGAGGAACTACCCCCCGGAAAGCGACACCCCATGCCTATGACCGCCACAGCCTCCGCTCCACCGTGTTCCAACGCCGCAACACGATGCTTCAGACGCTTAATCTCATTCAACGCCCTTACCATCACTTCTTTATCTGACAATTTCTGCTTCATGCCTTCAAAATTCCCGGGTTCCATCATTCCTGCCGGCAGAAAAACTCCCAAATGTACGAGGCGGCATCAAAGCCTTTTATCGCCTGCTCCTCAGGCAAAGCGCGTGTTACCGACCCGCCTGGCCACTGATGCCCCCAGCCATCAAGCTGGCACAGCCGAACAGCCGGCTCTCCGGCCTTGTTCATTCTGGTCTCTTCCATCAAGGCTCCCTGCCATAGCAAGCGGGTCTCGACAGGGCCTTCAGCCCGATTAGCGCGCGCCCAAAAATCGACCGCATCGCTGACCGGGAGGTAGGTGCGCCCATTGCGCTTTTCGTCCACCAGGCCACCTTCATAGGGAATTGATGTATCTGCCGTCCCATGCATAACAAGCATCGGAACGGGTTCGTCCGGCTCGGGCAGATGCCAGGCCGGAGTATCTGGCGTTTCGCGGCTTCCAAACGCCCCCGACACCACGGCAGCATCCGCCAAACGGGATGGCCGCTCTGCTGCATATCGGTACGTCATCATGCCGCCATTGGAAAAACCGACCATGTAGATGCGCCGTTCATCCACGGCATACCGTTCCAGCAGATAGTCAATGAGTGCGTCAATGAATGCCACATCATCCCACCCGTCGCGAACGGCTTTTCCGCAACAATGCCCGGCGTTCCAGTGCTGCCAAAAGCCCCAGAGTCCTATTCCCTCCGGGTAAACCACGATAAACCCCTCCCGCTCGCCAAGCACGGACCATTCGGCCCAGTGGTCCATTTGTTTGGCCGTGCTGAACGCGCCGTGCAGCACGAGTACGAGCGGCATCGGCTGCGTCGCGTCGTAACTTGAGGGGATATGCTCGACCGCATAACGACGGTACTTGCCGGTGTGATAGTCAAACGGGCGGTCCATCTGCAAAAGCATTCTTCTCGCGTCCTGAATAAAGAAAGCGCGCCATGCAGGATGATCGGCCGTGTCCTCTCCCTCATGTGCCAGCACCCACTCCATATCTTCCTGAAACGCCTGCTGATTCTTCATTTTAACATGGTAATACTTTGCCCGCCCCCAACGGGGCAAGAGTTGGTCCGGCGCGTTGTCAACCGCCGCGCCAAAATAGTCCGCCGCCTTCTCGCGGTCACCCCCGACGCTGACCGGGATCGACAGATAGTACGTCCCCCACACAAAATCCAGCAAGGGGTTTTTACCCTCCGGCCTGAGCGATGTCATGTGCTCCATAACGCGCCTGGCTCTTTTTATCCAACGATAATTCAGCGCCTGGAAAGGCGGCCACCGGGCCTCTTTAAATTGATAGAAAACAGCATTGACCCAGAAAAACATCGCATCCATCTCCCGCTCTCCAAGAACATCGCAGGCTACCCAGGTCGGCTCGCCTTGCCCGACGCGATTCCGAAACGCAGGATTGCTGAACATGGCCGCTTCGGCATACCGCATAGCCTCAAGAAAGTTTTTACGCTTCTGTGATCGTTTTTCGACATACCCATCGCCAAGCAGCAAATTCAAATGGGATAACGCAACGTTGGCATCAAGGTTGAGCGGCTCCAGAGCCAAAACATCCTGATACGCAGCGATGGCCGATTCCAGGCTCTCGGCGGATACCGCGTTCCGGCATTTCCGGTCCGCCAAATCAAGCAGGTCCGGAACATCATTTGTGGAGATACCCGCCTGCGTATCAGGCCACTGCGGTCGCCACATCATGCATCCTGAAGCCAGACTTAACAACAGCAGTATGCCCACTCGAAAACAGCTCTTCAGCCGTGACATTTCAACTCTCATTCTCCTCTCTGTGTTAAACTTCATGATGCGGCAGACTAACAGATGGGACGGTTTC
The DNA here is from genome assembly GCA_009929845.1 of Spartobacteria bacterium. Taxonomy (GTDB): domain Bacteria; phylum Verrucomicrobiota; class Kiritimatiellia; order RZYC01; family RZYC01; genus RZZM01. The sequence goes on along the minus strand of RZZM01000006.1, from coordinate 11,677 downwards.
TGCGAGCAATTCCTGTTCAAGCAGGCTGCGCACATCGTCCTGCGACAGCTCATCGGGGTCGGCGGCAGGTGATGACGGGGCTATCTCGCGCAGCACAAATTCGCTCAGGGCCTGCAGGGTCGGATACCTGAATACCAGGGTGGCCGGCAGGGACCGGTTCAATTCTTCTTCGAGGCGCGCATTGAATTCCATGGCCATCATAGAGTCTACCCCCAAATCAAAAAAACCACTGAATGCATCAATGTCTTGGCCTTCGGCATATCCGAGTATCCCGGCCAGGATATTACGCAGATACTGTTCAACCCACGCCGCCCGCTGCGTGGCCTCGATGCCTTCCAACAAAACCGTCAGCGATGAATTTCCCTTCGTTCGGACCGGGGACTCCCCCTCTTCCCGCGCCAGGTAGTCGAATTTTTTTGCGGTGCGCGGTGAACTGCGCTGCTGCACGGTATGCCAGTTCACATCGGCAACCACCGCCTGTGTCGCGTTATCACGCAACAGGCGCCACAGCGTTTCAAAAACGCGACTGAGCGGCAGCGCGTGTATCCCTGCGCGGTCGAGGTGCTGCGCCACGTTATCATGCTGCTCCACATATCCGGCCCCCTGAATGGCGCCCCAGTTGACGGTCAACGCGGGCAGTCCCTGTTCATGCCGAAAGGCCGCCAGTGATTCCAGCCATGAATTGGCTGCCGCATAGTTCGCCTGGCCGGGATTGCCGATGGTGGATGAAATGGAGGAGTACATGACAAAAAAGTCCAGCGGCAGCGACCGGGAATATTTATGAAGCAGCCACGCCCCCTGCGCTTTTGGATGCAACACCCGCTGCAACCGCTCATCGGTCAGTTGCGAAATATAGCCATCATCATACACCGTGGCGGAATGAATAATTCCTTTGAGCGACGCGGCGCCGTTTTCTGACAGGCGCGTGAAGAGCGCAGCAACCTGCTGCTCATTTCCGATGTCGGTGGTCTCCATCTGCACCGTCACGCCCATGTCACGCAGTTGCTGAATAGCTGCATTCGCATCTGAACGGGGCTTCCCGCTGCGGCTCACAAGAATCAGATGCTGTGCGCCGCGCCGTGCCATATCAACGGCGGTGGCCAACCCCAGGCCGCTCAGCCCGCCGGTAATGAGATAGGCCGCATCACGCGAAAGGGTTTCACAGGATAAAGGCCGCGCCCCCACGGTTTCCCCTTCCACCGACAGAACCAGCTTCCCGATTTGCCTGGCATCCGCCATACACTGAAAAGCCTCCAGGAATTTGGATATGCTGTATGCCCGGATCGGCAGCGGAAAGGGTTCGTCTCGTTCGCAAACACGTTTTGTCATTGCCTCCAGCATCTGCCGCCCAAAGTCCGCACGTTCAAAAAGAAGCGCATCAAGATCCACGGCAAAGAAGGAAATATTTTTACGAAAGGGCTGCAGATGGATAACCCCATTGGCATCAATATCGCGTTTGCCAATCTCAACAAATCTGCCGAACGGACTCAACGCACGCAATCCCGCTTCCAGCAGTTCGCCGGACAGCGAATTCAGAACAACATCCACCCCCTTCCCGCCTGTAACAGCCAGAATGTCCTCAACAAACGAATCCCGGCGTGAGTCAAACACATGCTCGATGCCCTGCTGCCGCAAGAACCGGCGCTTTGGATCACTGCCTGCCGTGGCGATGATTTCTGCCCCCAGCATACGGGCCAGATGCACAGCAGCCTGGCCAACGCCGCCCGCCGCCACATGGATCAGCACCGTTTCGCCCGGACGAAGATGAGCCAGCTCATTCAACCCATACCAGGCTGTCATATAGGCAATGGGAAACGACGCCGCCTCTTCAAAAGACCAGGTCTGCGGCTTCGGCAGGATCAGTTCTGCGCGGGCAACGACATACGACCCGAATGCACCTGATGCAAAACCGAACACCTCATCGCCCACGCGGTATCCCTTCACATCGTCCCCGACTGCGGTAATCCGTCCGGCACACTCCAGGCCCAACGACAGGCCTCTATAATACCCCTGAAGATTCGACGGATCCAACAGCCCCCTGGCTTTCAGGACGTCTTTGAAATTAATCCCGGACGCGCAGACCTGTATCTCCACCTCGCCGGCCCGGGGATCTTCCCGTTGCGTACTCACCGCCACCACATCCGCACTCCGCCCCGATTCATCACATACCAAGCGGTAAGGGTCTTCACAGGTCAGCAAACTTGACGCCGTGTCATCAAGCGGACGGGATGCATAGGGCAGAATCCGGCACACATGTCGTTTGCCTTCGCTCAGATACACCTCACCTTCCGCTTGCTGTTGGCACAATTCCTCAAGCAACAGGGGGAACATATCTTTCTCGCCATGCGTGTCTTCGGGATCGCAATTAAGGTCAATCAGACGCACCTCCAGGTCAGGATGCTCATTCGCGGCGACACGTCCCAGTCCCCAAAGCGGCGACCGGGAATAGCCCTTGCCGCTCACCACCCCGCACGTCAAAATGATCAGCGGGAGCGACAGGTTGCCGGCCACCAGCCTGTGCACAAGATTCAACAGCTCCGCCGCAGTGCCACTGAAAATCACGCCGCGCAAGTCGTCACGAACAACCCCGGGCGCATGACATGCGGCATCCACGGCAGCGGCCCCTTCAACCACCTCAACGGTCCCTCCGTTTTCGCGCAGCCCCTGCATGACAGGCGTACACCCCGGCGCCTCCCTGTAGATCAACCACACCCCGTTGGCGTCGCCCGCGTCTTTCGGCAAAGGCTGTTCTTCCCACACCAGACGATACATCACATCGCCGGATGCCCCCGGCAACGCCATCAGGCCGGGCATTCCTTTGCAGGCGACCCCCTCAAGGCGCACCAGCACAGAACCGGCTTCGTCATACAGCGCCACGTCACCCACAATGTGTTGAGCGCTGACTTCCCGCAAAACGGCATGCGCATAAACCGCTGTTTTCACCTCCCGATGCAGGCAGACCGACTCCATCTCGACCGGCAAATACAGATGGGCAAGACCATCCGGTCCCTCCCGGCTCAACAGCGCCGCCAGCAACGTCTGCAACGCGCCATCCACAATGGCCGGATGGCTCGAAGCATGTCTGTCCACATTGGGAATGCGTGAAACGGCTTCGCGCGGTCCGACCCATACGTCCTCGACCGAACAGAATGCCCCCTCATAGTCATAGCCGACTCGCCTCAATGTTTCATAAAAGAATGACCCGGCATGATGCGCAGGACAACGCGCTAAAATTTCAGCCCGCGATACGGAGCGCGGTTCCCGGTCCGACAGCGCCGCTGTTTCCCCCGTAACATTCACCTGCCATTCGGGGGAAGAGTTCGAGCGGCTTTTGATTTCAAAGGTGCCTGCGCCGGATACCATCTGCAACTCCGATGGCCCCTCAAGAAACAGCGCCTTATGAAGACGAACATGATTCAACCGGCATGGCACCGCGTTATTTTGCCTTTCGGCCCGTTGGAAACACAGGTCTAAATAGCCGGTTGCCGGAAAGACGACCGCATCGTCAATGCGGTGTCCCGCCAGATATGACATGCGGTCGAGGCGCACAACCTCCTCCTGCTCCTGCGCTGCGGAACCGCCCGGCACCAAGCCTGAGGATGCGCCTGAAGCATCCGAACAAACGCCCTTCGCGATACGACGATTACGCGAAACCGCTGATTCATTCCAGTACGGACGATGCTGCCAGGCGTACAACGGCAATGAAACCAAACGGCCAGTGGAATATACTCCGGACCAATCAATGTTAACGTTTCGACGGCACAGCTCCGCCGTAGCCGCCGTGATGCTTTCACCCGCATTCGCTCCACGCAGCAGGGAGGGAATCGCCGCCACAGCCTTTGCCCCGCAGCATTCCCTGATGGATTGCAGCAGAACGGCGTGCGGACCCATCTCAAGAAAAGTCGCGGCGCCCGCACGCTGCATGGCGCACACCGCCTGCTCGAAATGCACCTTGTTTCGCAAATTGCTGTACCAGTACTCCGCGTCGTGCAGAGACACCAGACGACCTGTTTGTGATGAATACAGCGGCACCTGCACAGGTGCATAATTCACATCCCGAATCGCCTCAAGAAAGTCTGCCTTAATCCCATCCATGATGCCTGTGTGGTACGGCACGCTCACCTTGAGCAGCCGGTTGAACTGTTGCCGCCCGGCCAAGCGATCACTCAACTTTTTCAGGGCATCTACCGGGCCGGCCAGGGTCACACTGCACGGGCTGTTGACGGCGGCCACTTCAACCCCTTTCAAACCATCCAAAAATGGCGACAGCTCCGTTACCGGAAGCGCCGCAGCCAGCATGCCGCCCCGCCCCTCCAGCAGCGCCTGTAAACGGCTGCGATGAAACACGAGGGTCACCAGGCCTTCCAGGGTCAGTCCCCCCGCCGCATACGCAGCCGTCAATTCGCCAAGGCTGTGCCCCGTAATCATATCCGGCAATACACCGCGCGCACGCCACAGTTCATGCAGCAGGACCTGTACCAGAACAATCGCAGGTTGGGCCACCGCAGTATCATGAATACGCGCTTCATCCCTCATGGCTTCCAGCAGCGACCAACCGGACAGATCCATGAAACAGGCATCATAGCGTCGGGCAACATCAGCCAACACGCCCTCCTGAGAAAAGCATTCGTCCGCCATTCCAACCCACTGCGTTCCCATGCCGGAAAAAACAAAGGCTGTTTTACCCTGTACATCCCGTTTCGGCAGTGCGGTGCCATCAAACGAATGCAGTTGACGCCTGAAACCGTCCTTATCGTTGGCCACAAAGACCGCACGCACGGCAAGGTGCTGACGCCTGACCGCAGCAGAATAGCAAAGGTCTGTCAGTGAAAAATCCGGGTCATCTTCCGCATCAAAACAGGCGCTGTACCTGGCGACCATCGCCATTAAGGCCTCCGGCGTTTTAGCGGAAACCGGCAGCAGCAAAGAAGACGGCGCCACCCCCTTTCGTTCAGCGTCAAATTCGGCCCGCTGCAAAACAGCATGACCATTTGCCCCGCCAAATCCGAATGAATTCACCCCGGCAAAAGCCCCGTGGTCCGTTTCCGGAAAATCTTCGAGGCGCTCAACAACGCGCAGCCCCAACCCATCGAAATCAATAGCCCCGTTTAATGCTCCGAAGCGTAATGTCGCCGGAATTTTCCGGTGGTACAAACTCAGGGCGGCCTTGATCACACCCGCCACACCGGCCGCGGCTTCCAGGTGCGCAATATTAGTTTTCACCGATCCGATGCAGCAGGGTTCTTTCAACGCGGGTCTACCATACACACGCCCGATCGCCGCCACCTCGATCGGATCCCCCACCGGCGTGCCGGTGCCATGCGCCTCCACATACCTGACGTCCTGCGGGGCAATCCCGGCATCCGCGCAGGCCGCGCGCATAACAGATTCCTGCGCCTCGGCCCGGGGAACCGTGATCCCATCGGTGTGCCCATCCTGATTGATCGCCGTTCCGCGTATCAGCGCGTACACCCGGTCGTTGTCAGCTATGGCCTGTGACAACGGCTTTAGAACCAACACCCCGGCCCCTTCTCCGCGACCATACCCGTCCGCCCGTTCAGAAAAAGCCTTGCTTCGACCATCGGGCGAGAGAAAGCCCCCCCGATCAGCAGCGAGCGTCCACTCTGGATAGCAGATCACATTGACACCCGCCGCCAACGCCATTCTGGACCGCCCGTCCCAAATGTCACGGCACGCCAGATGAAGCGCCGTCATCGAGGATGAACAGGCCGTATCCAGCGTCACACTGGCCCCGCGCAGATCAAACCAGTGCGAAATTCTGTTGGCCACCAGTGTCGCGGCAATACCGGTACTGGTGTGAATACCAATATGATCATCTTCCGTGCTGTTTAACTGCAGCAATTTATAATCCAGTGCAAAGGCCCCGGCATACACACATACGGACTCCCCGGCCAACCGTTCAGGAAGCACTCCCGCATCTTCCAGCGCTTCCCACGCCACCTCCAGCAGGATACGCTGCATCGGGTCCATCACGCTCGCCTCCCGCGGCGAGATGCCGAAAAAGGCGGCATCAAACCCCTCAATATCATCCAGAAAAGCGCCGCCTCTTACCCGCATATCATCTTGAAAACGTTCGATATTCCAGCGGGATTCGGGAATGGGGGTAATCGTATCCACTTCATCGCAAAGCAGTTTCCAGAATGCCGCCGGACCACGCGCCCCGCCCGGCAGATAACACCCCATGCCGACAAGCGCAACAGGTTCTCTTTTTATCTGTTCTGGCATTCCGTATCCCGGCTAGTTAACATTATATTCGCCACAATTCAATCATCGCCCATTTTTTGCCACAGTCATACCGCAGCGTTTGTACGGCTTCAGCAGAGTGCTGAAACGCGGCAGCACAATGGAACCCACTGCCGCTCATGATGCTCCCGAAAACAGGCGCATAGCCATTGATGATGTGGGCACACACCGGAGCCTTTCCATACGGAGTCTCGTCGCCGATCAGCCCATCCGCCTCAATAGCATACCCCGCCGTTCGCAGCGAAGGCGGCCTGGCCCGCCCAAACTCAATCGAGCGGATTTCAGCCCGGGCACCCTGCGCGTCATTGCTCAGCAGCATAAACAGCGCCCCCTCCCCCGGCACAGCCACACTCTCCGCAGAAAATGAAAACGGATCAATTTTCCCGTCGTCCGCCAATCGGAGTTTGCGGCTGCAGACATACTCCATGATCGTTCCCAGCTCATCAACCGCCCCCACCAAAACCCGTTCACAGCGCCCTTCATTCAGCCATAACTGCCCCAGCAGAAGGGCCTGCTGAAAACTGAAAAAGAAATCGGTCACCGTAAAGACAGGGCCTTCCAGGGCCAAATTGTTTGCCACATAAAACGCAGCGGCATTATGTACCGTATGCGAAAAAATGGTTGGCGAAACCTGGGCATCCCCATATTCGCGCATGTCATCAAGAAACTTAAACGTGGTGCGATGCGGACCCAGCGCCGTCGCAATAATAATGCCCGTTTTGATGCCATCACCGCCTGCCCCCCCCGCATCCACCAGGGCATCAGCCGCTCCCAGGACCGCCATGCGACTGAACCGGTCTGCCCGCCGAAGTTTACGGGCAAGCACCTTATCCCTTAATGCGTCATCCGGAATCCGGTAAACCGGAAACGGCTTCTCATAAAACGGCACATCCAGCATCGATACAGGCGGCGGGGCATTACATTCCACCGCCTGGCCGAAGATATCGCTCCCGCGACCGCCCGCAAAAACAGTGCCTAATCCATGCACATACATACGATCAGTTTCCCTCCCTGTCACATCCGATAAGCACCGCCGAATTGCCACCCCCGAATGCCAGCGATGTGGACAAGGCGAATGTCCCATGAATCGCGGTCTGTTCCCGAACAGGAACAACGGGAATGCCGGGGTCTCTATCGCAAAACCCCGCACACGCCGGGATCCAGCCTGACCGCAAAGCCAGTGCCGAGAAGACCGCTTCTATGCCCCCGGCCGCGCCCAGGGTATGTCCCGTATATCCCTTTGTCGACAACATCATCACGTCCCGGCCAAACACATCCGCCAGGGTGGCCCCCTCTACCCGGTCATTATCCGGTGTGGCCGTGCCATGTGCATTTACAAAGGTTATATCCGCAGGCACAAGTTCAGCCTCAGACAACGCCCGCGTAATGGCCTCTTTCAAAAATGCGCCATCCGGACGCGGCGTGGTCAGATGATAGGCATCACATGCCGTTCCAAATCCCGCCACAAACAAATCACTGTGTACCCCGCGTCTTTCCGCCGCTGATGAGGCCTCAAGCACCACAACGCCCGCGCCTTCGCCCAGGTTCAACCCCTTGCGATTCGCATCAAACGGACGGCACAGCTCTTCACTCAGAATTCCCAGCGAATTAAACCCGGCCAGCGGCACCCGGTTCAATTCATCGGCTCCGCCGGCTATCGCCACATCGCAGATTCCCGCCTTAATCCATGAAGCGGCCAAACCAATTGCATCCGTCCCTGATGCACAGGCATTGGTTACCGTCACACAGGGACCATCCACCCCGAGTTCCCTGGCGATTGCCGCCGCCAGGTTGCCCTTCAGAAAACGATCAACAGGCCCCATCGGGGCCTCTCCCGTCTCCCGAAACGCCGCCAAAAAATCCACATCGTTAAGCTGACAGGCCACCGTGGTGCCCAGGCAAACCCCTACCCGCATATCGCGACACGCGAAATCCAATTTCGCACAAGCCAGCGCCTCGCGCACCGCATGCATGGCCAGATAAAATGTACGCATCATGGGCGCATTACTCGCCAGGCGAATACACGGCACTTCAAACACGGGCTGTGGCAGACAGGTTTCAATAACCGAAGCGCGGCCCGCGCAACGTCGCCCCCCGGCCAGGTTAACCCGTGTTTCCTCCATGCTCCCTCCGGCTGCCGAAACAACCCCCAGACCGGTTATTCGTACGTGCCGCATGCCCCTAGTTCCGCCAAGCATCCGATAGTGAAACCAACAGACTCATCAGATGCTTTCACTCGTGTGGTTGTAGATATACTCAGTCAACGTATTTATCGTTTCAAACACCTCACGGCCCATGTCGGCATCTTTCACAGAAATCCCATAATACCGCTGCAAAATAACGACAATCTCGACGGCATCCAGAGAGTCCAGCGCCAGCCCTTCATCAAAAAGAGGTTCATCATCCTTGATATCCTCTGGTTCAATATCCTCCAACGATAAATGCTCTATCAGGTATTTCTTTAACTCCTGCCGGATTTCCGACAGCCTTTTTGCTTTGTCCATATCCTGATCACTCATCCAGTCTACTCCTGCTATATTGAAAATTCAGTTGATCGGGACAATAACATCCTTCCAATCGACAAGGCAATATGCAATTTTTGCTGAGTAATGAAACCCGACACAAGCAAACCGGACGGCGTCCATACCTCCGTCCACATGATCAGGACAACATGAATCAGATACAAACAGAAATTGATGCGTGTATGACGCAAGTACGCATGGAATCGGATCATCGTATACAAGCATGCTTTCGTTTTCCGTCAACATTTGCCGCATTCAATGGACACTTCCCGGGACACCCGATACTACCCGGCATCTGCATGATTCAGGCCATTTTACACATGCTGAAATCCTGCAAAAACAAACCGGTGCATCTGCGGGAAATTCTGCTGGCCAAGTATTACAATGGCGTACAACCAGGTGATTCCATTGATTTCGATTGCCAAGACACCCCCGACACCCCTGCAACCGCTACAATAAAGGCGAAATTGACCTCGCATGGCAAACGCATTGCGGAATTGAAGCTAAACGTTGAATATGCAGAAACTTCAGCCGATATATTAACGATCTCCCGGAGAAATACGGTATCAGAAATATGAAAAATGGCATTGCACACACCACATGTTTGCTGGGATTTAGCTTGTGCATCATCACGTTTGCAACGGTTGTGGATGGCGCAGAAACATCGCTGGCCAATGCCAAAGATTACTGGGGCATACTGGGCGGCTACGGCATGTCCATTCCCGGCTGGGGCCTGACAGAAGAACGCGTTAAAACCATCGATACCGTATTTCGTTACAGTCATGTGCTGGACAATGATTGGGGGCATTCCTGGTATCGAGGCAATCATGAGTTCTGGATCGAACTGCCGCTGTCATTCGTTATCGAACCAGACACCTCTCCCATCTTGGCCGCTAATTTCCTGGTAAGCTGGGTTTTCACCTCATCGCCGACCCTTCAACCTTATGTGATGGCGGGCGGCGGCCCCGTCTATACCCAGGCCGATATTCCCGGAATGGGTTCAAGTGTATGCGGAAACTATCAGGCCGGTGGCGGATTACGCATTCCCCTCACTGACCGCATCACGCTTAACGCCGAACTGCGTTATCATCATATTTCGAACCTCGGACTCAAAGAACCCAACGTTCCGCTCAATTCTGTCAAGGCATTCAGCGGCCTAACCTTCGTCTTCTAGCTTTCCGCTTTAAGGTATTCCTGAAGTTGCGCTTCTGTTATTTTTTTCATAACCTTTTTGCGCATGCAACGTGGACAGCGCGCATCTGTCAAATCAGCATCCGAACGAGTCAGATGCCCACAGTGTTCACACCTCCAGGGCTGCGCCTTGCTTTCTGATACATCGGGGCTGACCCGGGGTGCAATACAACCCCCCAACAACACTAACATCGGCACACCAACAGACAAAGCCAACATTGACTTCAAAAAGTGTCTTTTGATCATTCTTAAGCATCTCCTTCCTGTGTCTACTCATCCGCCTTATATTCGTACTTCCGTATATTGAATCGACGGTGGTTTGTAAAGTTAAATGAAGCCCATATTACGAGCTTCAGATCATTGGTAAGTTCAGCATTCAAGGTTCAGTCCCGGTGCTCTTAATCGCACTCATCAATCGCCGATCAAGCCGGAGACAGCATCTTTTTGTAGTTGGATGCCATCGGAAGAATCATCTTGAATACTTGCAACTCCATCTACGTAACGCTTCAGTATCTACCAATGCGTTTACACCCATCGGTTGAATATCTGGTGATCGTGGATTTGAAAGTTCTATTTTTGCCTTTATTAGTCCCATTTGATCCTCGCTCAATAGTTGAATTGCAGCCCGACGCGCACAAACGAGCCGCCCAGCTCCACATCCAGCAGGTCGCTGCCCTGGTCCTAGGACGCGGTGCCCTTCAGGATATCGTACTGATACCCGGCGCCCAGAAATACATCGATACTGTCGGAGAGCGCATACCCCATATCCACCGCCAGCAGCGCCACCGCGCCCTCCCGCATGTTGACGCTCTTCCGGGTGGTGCCCGGATAGTTTCCGGCGGGGTCCGTATAGGCGGCTTCCACAGTAACGTCATCCTGCAGGACAAAGTAATAACGCACCCCCGCTTCGACCGCCACCTCGAAGGGAAGGGAGTACATGGTCGGCTTAAACAAGATGGAGATGCCCATCGGCAGGTAGTAGGCGTCCCCGTCAATGGAAAACCGGGTTATGGTGACATCGGTCATCGTGGGAATCAGACTGGGGGTGACCGGCGTTTCCGAAGTCTCGGATGCGGCGGCCGCCGCGGCCTCCGCCTGCGCGTTGAGCGCGTCAATGTCCTTGTTCAGCTCGATCAGCATAACATCGCGCACTTCGTCGGGATCAATAAGATCACTCGGTCCGTTCACATCCACCTCCCACCGGCTGAGCCCGATCATGAAGGAAATCCCCAGATAGTCGGCCCAGAACCGCCATTGCGACTCGATGGCCGTCGCGTTCCCCCAGAACTCATCCTGGTTCGGATACAGAAACAATCCGTTAAGCTGAATCTCCTGCGTGGGCTTGGTGGTATAAATCGTGTAGCCCACCTCGCCGCCCTCGCCCAATAACAGCTTGCCCGCCTCATTGGTGGTCTGCGCAAACACTTGAAAGGACATCAACAACACGAACCCTGCGAACAACCGGACCTTCATACGTCTACTCCTGTCAATTTTCTTTATCCAATCTGAGGACGAGCCTATCACAAAAAAACCGAAAATGGCAAGCACGCTGATCGGGTGGCGGAGGAGAGCAGATTTATGGCCACATAAGGCACAAAAACCCTGGAGCAGCATAGCCGCAACCAAATTCTTTTTTGCCCACAGATTTCGCAGATTTACACAGATTTTGTTTTGTGAATACGCGTTTGCAACCTCGAATA
>RZZM01000561.1 GCA_009929845.1 Spartobacteria bacterium | reverse complement strand
CGCGGACCCGGGCAATATGTATTACGATGAAATCCGCATCGCCAATTCCTGGGAGGACCTGCTGCAAAACCCGACGTATAACTGGGATGACAGCGCCAGCCCCGATCACGACTGGAGCAATGCGGAAAACTGGACGGGGAATGTGGAGCCGGGTTCGGGAAACAATGCGTATATTAACGGCGGCTATACCGCGGAGGTTACGGTTGTTGGTGAAGCGGCCAACATCCTCAACATTGGCGACGCCGATGAAGGCTCGCTTGAACAGAGTGGTGGAGCCTTGGCGATAACCGATGACCTGTATATTGGCGGCAACGCCAGTACGGAAGGTCGGTACGATTTGGTTGGCGGGAGCCTGTCGGTAGGCGACCAGACCTTTTTGGCGAACGGCAGTACTTTGTCCGTCGGTATCCTGAACATCACGGGCGGCATAGCCACGTTTTCGGATGATATCTATGTGGGGCGTAATGGCGAGGGCCTGATGGTGGTGTCCGGCACGTCGACGGCGACCCTGAGTGGGTCCTCGACGCACCTGTATATTGGAGACCTGTCTGACAACAACAAGAACAACCGGGTACAGGTGGATGATGACGGTGTACTGAATATTGGCGGAAATATTGAGATTGGCGACGGGCCCCGGACTTGGGGGACGCTTGTGGTCAGTGGCGGCCTGGTCCAGGTGGATAACGATATTTTCATAGGCGATGACTCCTCTTCGACGGGTGTAGTGACCATGGTGGGCGGCATTATCAATATGCCGGGCGGCGGCGATACCCTGTATGTGGGCGCCAGCGGATACGGAGAAATGACCATGAGCGGCGGCGCGGTAACCGCGGGCGTGTCTGAAGTTGGGTCCGCGGCCGGGTCCATCGGTCTGCTCGCTATCAGTGGCGGATCCCTGGATGTCATTGAGTCGGGCAATTTCTTCGTGGGTAACGCCGGGACAGGCACCCTGAACATTGACGGCACGGCGGCGGTGACCATCGGGGATACGTCCGGCAATACAGAGTTTTATGTTGGTAACGCGGGCGCCGCGCGCGGGATTGTTAATCAATCCAATGGAACAGTGATTGTCACCGCGGCGGATGGCGCTTCCGCGTTGCGGCTGGGTGTCGCCGCTACGTCACATGGGGAGTACAACCTGTCAGGCGGCGTGCTGGGTGTCGTCGAGAACATCTACCTAGCGGACCAGGCCGGCTCGACGGGTATTCTGACCGTGGCGGGAGGCACGTTGGATGCTGATCTGGTCTACGTGGGCTATAACGGGGATGGAAGCTATCTCATTACCGACGGCACGCTGACCAATCAGGCCGTGGAACTCGGCGCGGCGGCCGCCGGCGTGGGCGTCATGGGCGTGAGCGACGCCACCCTGGATGTGACGGAGTCCGGTGGTCTGGTCATCGGCAATAACGGGGCGGGTACATTGAACATCGATGGTACGGCGCTGATTCGTGTGGGCGATGGATCGGGCGAATCTGATATGAAAGTGGGCGTTGTGGCGGGGTCGGACGGCTTGGTCAATCAGACCAACGGCACGGTGAGCATTATCGCTTCCTCCGCATCGCATTTATATATCGGCGCTTCGGGTTACGGCACGTACAACCTGCATGGCGGCGTGCTTAATGTCGCGGATAATCTGTATATCAGTTATCAGGGCACGTCAACAGGTCGCATGAATGCGGTCGGCGGTACGGTGAATGTAAGCAACACCATGTTCATCGCCTATAATGATGCCAGTGAGGGCTATCTTGATTTGGATGGCGTCACGTTTGTGGCGGAGGGCGTACAGGTGGGGGTGCTGGATGGAGCAAACGGCGTTATATCCATGTCCGACGGGTCGATGGATGTACTCGGCACGCTTATGCAACTTGGCGTCAATGGCTCAGGCATTATGAATATTGATGGCACTGCGGAATTGAATCTTGGAGATGGCATCGGGGAGACAGACTTCAGCCTTGGGGTCGGCGCAACGGGCGTGGGTATCGTGAATCAAACCAATGGTACAGTCACGGTTGATGCGGCAGGAACAGACCCCAATTCTTCCCTGTATATTGGATCAAGTGGTTATGGACAATACAATATTTCAGGTGGCACGCTGGATATTCTGGATGGTCATCTTCAGGTGGGTTCCGGTGGAACCGGTAACGGCACCTTCCATGTTATAGGTGACAGTGCCACACTATCAGTAGGGAATGATTTTCGGATAAACAACGGCAATTCCACGCTGAAGGTGTCCTTTGTCTCCAGTCAGCTCAGTACCATTGCGGTGGAAGATGATATTGTAATTGCCGGGACGTTGACGATTGATGATGACGGGGCTATGAGTTCGGGCAGTTATACGATCCTGACCAG
>RZZM01000157.1 GCA_009929845.1 Spartobacteria bacterium | reverse complement strand
CAGGGTACTTTTTCCCGCGCCATTTTCACCTAACAGTCCAAGGATTTGGCCGGGTTCAATGGTCAGCGCGAAGGCGATGTTTTCCAGGGTGTATTCGTGCCCACAGAAAATCTGCGTGTTCCCGGGCAGGTGGCGAAGGCGGAGGAGCGAGTGCCACAGGGTTTCGGGGGCGCCGCCGAAGGGGCGTCCGCAACCGCAGCAAAAGAGGGTGTCGCCGCTGAAGAGGGCGTCATGTTCAGGCAGGTGGAAGCAGACGCTGTCGGCGGTATGGCCGGGGGTGTCGATGCATTGAATAGAAAGGTCGGCGATGATTAATGTTTCGCCGTCGGCCATGTGTCGGTCTACGCCGTGTTGGCGTGTGCCGCCGATCAGTTTGCCGCCAAAGGCCTTGATCAATGCGCGGTTTCCGCCGGTGTGGTCGCCGTGCTGATGGGTGTTGAGGATGGCGCAGAGGGTGAGTTCTCGCCGGGTCAGGTATTCGGCCACCGGCGGGGCGAGTCCGGGATCGACCACCACGCATTGTCGTTGCCTGGCGATGATGTAGGCGTAGTTGTCCTCCATGATGGGGATTGTCGTCACGGTCGCGCCGTGACAGGCTGTTTCTGTCGTTCGCACGGGTTATTGCTCTTCGATGGGCGGGTGGCGGTCGGACTTGCTGGTGAATCCGGTCCAGGCATTCTCCAGGTCGAACCGGTTGTACCCGCCTTGCAGGTTGGGGAGCAGAACCGCCTGCCAGCGGGCGTCCTTGTCAAAGAGGTTGAAGCCCTTTTCGCCGTTAGGGACCGCATAGCCCGTCCAGGTGTCCTCCAGGTCAAACTGGATGTAAATCCCACGCTCCGCCGCCACGAGTTTGGCGATGGGGTTGTTTTCAAGATCAAAGAGAAAGATATCCGACCGGCGTTGTTCCGCCGGATTCAGTTGTCCGTTGGTTTCCGGGTTGAGCCGTTCGTTGGTGGACGGATTCAGGGTGGTGTTGACGGCCGGGTTGATCAGCGAATTGATGGACGGATTGATTGATTTGTTTTCCTTCGGGTCAAGGAGCCGGTTGCTTTCCGGGGAGAGCAGCCGGTTTTTGGAGGGGTTGATCAGATCGCTTTTTTTCGGATCGATCAGGGGGTTCCTTTTGGGATCCTCCTTGTTGGGCACGGTGAATCCGGAGGCCAGGAGGGAGGCCAGGAGGCAGAGCGACATACAGCAGACAGACATACGCATGACAGGTCCTTTCGTTATTCTTCTTCCAGCAGCCATTTTTTATTGAACCAGAAATATTGTTCCGGATGTTGAAGGATGACCTCGCTGAAAAGTCCCATGATATGTTTCGTCATACGTTCCACATCCTCTTCCTTGGAGAGGCTGGCGTCGGGATAGACGTAATCGAACGTGAGCCACCGGTGTTGGCGCCATCCTTCTCGAAGGGTGATGCCGGGCAGAATCGGGTAACCGCTATGACGCGCGAACATGGCCGCGCCCGTATTGACCACGGCCGTGCCGTTGAGAAAAGGAACGCGAATACCGCCATTACGCGCGCGGATATCCGGCAGCACGACAAGCACCTTGCCCTCGCTCATACCCTTGAGGACCGTTCGCATCAATTTGGGGTCATCCCGGTCCAGGACGGTCTGGCCGGTATAGCTGCGCATCCGGTTGAGGTACTCGCTGGTGCGTTTGTTCTTCTGGTTTTTGACAATCGCCATGAAGGGAATCCCGAAGCGGGCGCAGGAGACACCGCCGACATCCCAGCTTCCCATATGCGGGAGGCAGAGGATGACATTGCCGCCCTTGCGGGCGGGTTCAACCAATTTGTCGAACGCCTGGTAATTGATCGTTACGCGCTTGACCCAGTTGAGATCATGTCGCGGTGTACGGATCATTTCCACGGCGCTGAAGGCAAGATTGCGCCACGCAATCCATACAATCCGTTTAACTTCCCGGTCGCTCTTTGTGTCCCCGAATACCTGTCGGACCCGCTGTTCGGCAGTCACAATTTTCTTCTTGGCCAGGGGATAACTGATCCGGGCCAGCAACCAGCCAAACAGCAGGGCCGCCCGGTAGGGCAGGGCACAGACCAACGCCGCGACACCGCGAAGGATGCCGTATTCCATTTTATATTTCAGTGGTTCGGTCATACATGGGTATACTTAAAGTAATGCTTGCCTTAAAGCCAGCCAAAGATAGGTGAATTTTCCTCGGTAGCGTCAGTGTCCGGGATCAGTTGAAGATGCACGACGCAAGATAAAGCGGGGCGTGAAGCAGTCCGTTATCCTGCTGGTTAGCGCCTTGCGCAGTCAGCAAAATAGCAAGTTCCGGCGAATATTTCTGACGGAATACACGCATGCTTTTTGCCTTTGTGTTAACGCCCGCCTTCACCTCCAGGGGAACAGGAGATCCATGGTGGGACACAAGAAACTCGACCTCGGACGCGCCCTCCCTCCATGTATAAACGGGGTCAACTCCTCCGCAGAGTAACTCGTTGAGTACTGTGTTTTCGGCTAAAAATCCTTTGAACTGACCAAAGTCATATTGGTACAGAACGGATGAGTCCAGATTCAGCATGGCTCCAAGAATGCCGACATCGAAGAGATAGAGCATGAAGGCGTTCTTTTCCACGTAGGCAGCCAGCGGCTGGCGCACGGTGCGACAGATCGGAACACGACGGATCAGTCCGGCCTGTGACAGCCATTCAATCGGGGCTTCCAGTTCGTCGTAGGTGGATTTTCCATGCAGCACATCCTTGAAGATGAACTTGCGGATGCCGGTGGTTTCACGCGCCAATTGTTCAGGAATAGTACGGAATACACTGGCAATACGAACAGCTTTCAGCTTTCCTGAATGTTTGGCGACGTCGTCCAGATAGGATTCGATCAAATCCTTTTGCAGCGCGCGAGCGGCCTGAAATGCGGCCACCCTTGTTTCGCGCAGCCCGATGTAGGTTTGAACCACTTCCGGCAGCCCGCCACAAACCAGGTATTCACGAAAAAGCCCGAACGCCTTTTGATGAATTGGCTGGGAAATGGCTGTTCGGGTCTGCGCCGCCGACTGTAACGCCTTGCGTAGCGCCTCTTCTCCCAGCGCATCGATAAATTCAAAAAACGACATGGGCAAAAGCCACTCCCGTTGTACCTTTCCGACAGGGAAGTTCTGTTCAGAGAGCCCGATTCCTAAAAGTGACCCGGATGCGCAGATGTAGGCATCGGGGTATTTTTCGTAAAAATATTTCAATGCAGTCAAGGCTTCCGGGCAAAGCTGAATTTCATCAAAAATTAACAGCGTATCCGCCAGATTGATGTCCATGCCGAGGTAAAGTCCCAAATCCGTCAATATCCGATCCGGTTTCAGGTTTGGCACAAAAAACCCGTTAAGTTCCCTGTTTTCGGCAAAATCGAGCAGGATGCAGTGCTTGAACTCTGTTTCACCGAAGTGCTTAAGAATCCAAGTCTTGCCAACCTGACGCGCCCCCTGAAGCAGCAACGGCTTTCGCCGGGTGGCATGCTTCCATTGAGTCAAGGTATTCCAAAACAAACGTCTCATGACATGACATTCATCGGTTTTAAATCAGAAATCAAGATTTATTCATCAGAAAAAAATACAATGAAGTGCGCGGCAGCCTAGTGGTACCCGGGGCGGGACTCGAACCCGCACTTCCTTGCGGAAAACGGATTTTAAGTCCGTAACAAAACGAAAATAACGGGGGGTAATAATTTAATGTGTATAATTAGGTTGCAATATATGTCACCATGCATCATATTTACGGCATGAAAGCGCAAACAAAAGAATATGAGGGCAGGCCATGAAACGAACAAGCGGGCACCTATACAAACGCGGGCAAGTTTACTACCTTCGATGGATGGTAGATGGACAGGTTTACAACCGATCGACCGGGGCGCATAACAAAAGGGATGCCGAAAACTTCCGGGATAAACTCATGCAAAAAATGCAGGGTCAAACAGAGGTTGAAATCCTGTCGAATGTGGCCGCCGGTATCGAGGGCCGCCGCGCCGAACTTGCCGCACTGGATGAACAGGAAAACCCGCCGCTAACCATTGCCAAGGCATGGGGGGCCTTTGTCCGGTCGCAACGGCGCAATGATTGCAGCGAACGAACCTTAGATGATTATGCCGGATACTTCACCCGGTTTGAAAAGTGGATGACGAACCACCACCCGAAAAAACTGGCCATGAGGGATGTAACCGAGGAAATAGCCGCCGCGTACATGAACAGTATCACAGACGCGGGACGTTCAGCCGGGACGTATAATAAGCACCGTGATTTTCTGAAAGGCATGTTCAGCACCTTACGCAAAGAAGCCAAGATGACGGTAAATCCGTTTGACGGAATCACACGCCGGACCGACAACCAGCATTCACGCCGGGAATTGACAACGGATGAAATCAGGAAAGTGTGTCAGGCCGCGGCAGGCGAATTGAGGACATTGTTTGCAATCGGCATTTATACCGGGTTAAGGCTTGGCGACGTGGCAACATTGAAATGGCATGAAGTCGATATGACCCGGGGCCGGATTACACGGGTACCGAACAAGACCGCACGAAAGAAGCCGGGCAAGGTGGTATTGATACCCATACACCCGGTCTTGCATGACATACTTTCAGAGACGCCACCGGGCGAACGCGGCGAATATGTATTGCCAAAAATGGCTGAACAGTATCACCGGGCACCGCCAACGCTCACAAGACAGATACAGGCGCACTTTGAACATAACGGAATAAAGACACAGGAAAAACGCAAAGACCAAAAGGCTGTTACCATTGTTGGTTTTCATTCCTTGCGGCATAATTTTGTTTCACTGTGCCGGGATGCAAACGCGCCGCTTGCCGTTGTGGAGGCCATTGTCGGACACAGCAACCCTGCCATGACCCGCCACTACACCCACACCAGCGAACAGGCCGCCGGGCTTGCCGTGAATGGCTTGCCGTCACTCATAGGGGATGTAGCAAAGGCATTGCCAGAACCCGAACCGGTAGACCTTGCGCACGTCCGGGAACTGGTCGAACAGTTGAACGGTCGAAACTGGAAGAAAATTAAATCTGAACTATTTGAAATCTTGAACATGAAACATGAACCCGCATAATGAAAAACACCCGGTTTGATCGACCGGGGAAAAGACCAGGGCGGGGCCGCCTTATCCGGCACCGCCTTGGCACTGATAAGGAGTGCATGAAATGGATACAATTAAAATAAACGGGGTTGTTCACGAGGTTCTGGAAATAACATACGAGAGTACAAAAACACCTGTATGGCATGGCGTAAAAAAGCCTGAAACACTTGTGCCGGAATTGATAGAAGTCGTACGCATAACAACGCCAAAGGCACACTATACGATAACGCCGCTTCATTCTGAACTCGATTACGAGCTAGGCCGAAAGCCAATAGAGCTTTTACAGATGGAAGCCTTAGCAAATCTTGCCCCTTACGATTGGTATGCAAGATATGAAGGAGGTCACGATTGCCAGTGTTGTGTTACTCACAGAAAATTGATGGATACGATTTTATGGAACGGCAAGGAATTATCGGTCACTGAATGGGAGATCACGCCAAAGTATGCCGTTGAAATCAAAACCGAAGCCGCAACATTTACAATTTCGCCAGCAGGACACCCATTGACTGGATGCAGTGTTGACGGGTTGCCAAGTGAAATAGAAACCAACGAATCCACAGACGGGATGTATGGCATTGAGCCATTGCCGGATGCACGCAGTGAGTATTTATTCTGGAAGCCAAAACCCGGACGCCGGGGCCATTTCCGCGCAAAGGTCAGGGGCAATGGCTATGAGCAGGCCTTTCGTGGCGGGGGCCGTGTCATTGTCGAGTTGCCGAAAGAGGAACATGGCGAAGCGCAAGCCAACGCGCCCTTGCAATTCGAGACGAAAAACGGAAAGCACACGGTGCGGTTTGATGGGAAGCCGTATTATTTTGGCGGGAAGCGCCGGGCCGTGGAAGACTTGAAGTATTTAATCCAACGCAATGCGCTGACCGAGGAAAAAGGCATACCATCTGTAGACATTAACAATCATGTAAACAGTGTCACTGGTAATTGCAGGGAAAGTAACACATACATATCAGTTGACTTTCTGCCAGCCGGAGAAGAATCCCATGCTCTTTATAATCGTATTGTGAAACATGCGTCCGGAAAAGTCTGGCTTAACTTGTCATAGTCCGGATATTTTTTGCCCTTAAACTGCCCTTACATTGTTCTGGTTCATGCCCGTTACGACCAATAGACACGGGCCTTTTGTGCCTTCGCGCAAACCTTATAAAACCTTACAAAACCTTACATTTACAGCTTTCAGTTATAGGGGTTTTAATGCGCCTAAACAAAAGCGCACAGAGCGCGGAAGGAGCAGAAAAATGTTGGATACAGCACGAGAGGTTATCAAGGCAACGCTGAAGGCGGACCCTACGCTGACGGCAAAAGACAGGGCGCGGATTATGTCGAAGCTGCGCGAAGTCGATCACCCTCAAACAGAGCCAAGCGCACCGGAAATATTTCGCCGGGCCGACGTGGCGAGGATGCTGCACCGGTCCTTGCGGGCGGTCGATCAACTGGCCGTTGAAGGTATCTTGACCCGCGTGAAATTGCCGGGCCGCACGCGGTCTTGCGGGTTCAGGAAAGCGGAGGTGTATTCACTGATCGGCGAGGCCAGCTAATGCAGGCCGCCACCGAAGAAAAACCCGCCGCCGGTCAGGCAAAGCGGGAATCAATCGAACACCCACAAGGTACGCCGGGCGCGGTCGATTGTCAATTCCTGCGTGACGTAAAAACACAGATACGCCGGGGGGGATTCATTGCCGCCGACGACTTCCGGGCCGCATTCGGCTACATGCCGTTGCTGTACCGGGGCCACGTCCGACCAGATCAGGCCGCCGCCGCGCTGGCAGTGCACGAAAGCGACGTATACGAAACCATTGCGATATGTGCGCCGTGGGCGCGGGCGTGGGCCAGGAGGAGGGCGCGGGTATGAAATCGGAAACGACATTTACAATGCTGCCGGATTGGTTGATGAGCCGGGCCGGGTTGTCAGGTGGCGCTAAGTTGCTGTGGGCGCGGATAAGTCGCTATGCCGGAAAAGATGGCCGGGCATTTCCGAAGGTTTCAACCTTGGCGCAAGATGTGGGATTGAGGTCCGGGCAGTGTCGGGTGTATCTGCACGAGTTGTCAGATTCGGGATTGCTCAAAGTCGAGTACAGGCCAGGCCAAAGAAACACCTATATACCCCTTCAGGATACTGAACCCCTTCAGGATACTGAACCCCTTCAGGATAATGAGCATACCCCTTCAGGATACTGTAGGGGACCCCTTCAGGATGCTGAAGGGGCTACCGAAGAAACAACTGAAGAGAGAAAGAAGAGACAAAGTCGCAAGCGCAAAAAATTTGTCAAACCGACCATTGATGAGATCGGCGAGTATGTGGTCGAGAAAGGCTATTCCGTGAACCCTGTACGGTTCTGGGATTGGTACGAGGCCACCGGGTGGAGGTGCGGCAAGAATCCAATGCGTGATTGGAAGGCGACCGTCAGGACGTGGGAACACCGGGACAAGGCCGACGCAAAGCGCACGCCAGCACCATGCCGGGGCATATCGGACATGACCCCCGAGGAGGCCAGGTTATGACCGCCGAGGCCACACTGTACAGCCGTGACGCCGAGGCCGCATTGCTGGGATGCATCCTTTATGATCCGGGTGTCGGGCTGGACGCCGCCTTGCAGCACGGTATCACCGATGATTCATTCCACAAGCCAGACCACCGCGCTGTTTTTTCCGCCGCGCTGGCGCTGTGGCATGAATCCGGCGCGGTCGATGTTGTGACTTTGCAAAGCGCTTCCGGCGCGGATGCCGGGTTGCTCGAACGCATGCTGGACGGATTCAGTACTGTCGCCTTCGCGCCACACTACGCCGATCGGGTTAAAGAATGCGAACGCCGCCGGAACCTCCACCGGATCGGAAAGCGCTTGCAGGCCACCGCCACCGATGCCGAGGATGTAAATGAGGCCGCACAATCTGCCGTAACCGCGCTTGTGGCTTTATCGGAACCCTCCACCCGCATCGAAACCTTGCCGGACGCCGCCGATGCCTTGGGCACCGCTTGGGACGCCGTGGCCGCCGGGGAGCAGTTGCCGGGGATTCCTTCGCGCTTCGATGAGATTAACGGGTTTTTAGGCGGCTATTCGGAATACACGATTCTAGCCGCTCGACCGGCGCAGGGGAAATCAACTTTGATGCTGAACGAAGTGGCCGCCATGTTGGCGCAGGGGTACAGTGTGGGCGTGGTCAGCGTCGAGATGACGACAAGACAATGCCTAGGCCGTATGGCGTCTGAACAGGCCGACGTGAACTTTTTCGCCGTTCAGCAGGGATATGCGACACCAGACCAACGAAACAGGGCCAAGGAAAAAGCGCGATATTTGGCCGGGCTGAATCTCCATGTTACAGACCGGGCCAGCACCATCGAGGACGTTTGCTCATGGTGCCGGATGACCCATTTGCGCAATCGGCTGGATATTATTTTTATCGACTACCTACAACTGATTCGGGGCACTCACCGCTATGGCAACGGGAATGACAAGGTGCAGGATTTTAGCAGTAGGCTGTTATACCTTCGCAAACGGCTTGGTATTCCGGTCGTGGTCTTGTCGCAGCTTAGCCGCGAATGCGAGAAAGAAAACCGATTGCCGCGACTTTCAGACCTTCGCGATTCCGGCGCGATTGAGCAAGACGGGCACACGATCCTGCTGTTGTCGCATGACCCGGAACACCCGGACGGGCCGAGCGTCTTGCAGATTGCAAAAAATCGCGACGGGGCCACCGGTCAGATCAGGCTGGAAAGAAATTTTAGGCGACAACGCTTTGAGCCAGCACGCAAGGAATAAAAAATAGGAGGCAGAAAATGGCAGATAATGACAGATTGACAGTGAAACAGAAAAGCGGTGTTGAATCGCTTTTAACGTCGCCGACCATCCGGGATGCAGCACGGGCAACGGGGACCAGTGAACGAACGTTTTACAGGTGGATGGCCGACCCGGTCTTTACAGCCGAGTTAAACACCCGCCGCCGCATATTGATGGATGCCGCCGTGAATGCGCTTCGCATCCATATCGCCGCCGCCGTTCAGGCGCTCGCCGACCTGCTCCATGCAGAACATGAGGGCGTCCGCCGGGCCGCTGCAAAAGATTTGATCGAGTTGGCTTTCAAAGCAAGTGAGCGCACAGAAATTTTAGACCGCATTCAGGCACTCGAAAGGAAATTGCTATGAATACAAAAATCGACCGCCTATGCAGACTTGAACGGGCGAACCACACACAGGCCACCAGCACGCAGGAGGCGCTGCACACGGCATACCATGAAGCCATGACGGATGACGACCTTGACCAGTTGATCGAGGCACAGGAAACAAAGATCGGCGCAGTTGCGTTTGATGTCAAAGACACGGACGCGCTTCAAATGGAAGTCGAGCGTTTGAGCCGGGGACTTGTAGAGCAGGGCCAGACACTCCCGCCGATGCCGCCGACCCGGACACATTCCGACTTCATAGCATTCATACTGTCGGACCCTGCAAACGCGCACTATGAAAAAATCTGGATGCACCGCATAAGAACCGATCAGGATGTTTACAGCCGCGCAAAAGCTGAAGTCCTTCGCGCCGGGTTGCCGTGGCCGTTTTAATGGTGGGGCGGAGGGCTTTTAGGTTCTTTCAGGGCCAGACGGAAAAGGGGGGACGCCGCGCACCGTGATTTTTCCTCTATCGGAAAATCTGTGGCCGGGGTCAGTCAGTACGCACGCCGGGCGCTAATGAGACAAACGAAAAAGCCTAAAACGTGGTTAAAGCGCACAATGGCAGTCATTTACAATAGTAGACATAACAGTTATTATGCGACGTTGTGAGACAATAGAGCCGTGAAATGTGTTGACAATGCTTTGCACGAAGTGCAAAGTGGCCGGTATGGAAATTCTCATTTTGACAATAGATGAAGCCGCCAGCAGGTACAACGTAAACGCTTCAACCATTCGCACACAGATCAGCCGTGGCACACTACGAAGCCACAAGGTAAACGGGAAAGTTTGCGTCGAGGATGACCAGATGAGGGGCATGGTTGAAAGAAAGTGTCCGGGGTGTTTGGATTACTTCACGCCGACCAACGCACGGCAACGGTATTGCAGCGACGCCTGCCGGAAGCGAGCGCACCGGGCGAACCAGTAGACCGGACCCGGACGCCGCCTTGACCCCGCCGGGGGCATCCACCAGACCGACCCCGACCGGGACCACCTTGACCCCGACCAGCCAGCAGGATATTCATTTTTCATGGCCGGGACATGGCCAGGATCGGCGCACAGGGGGCCGACCGGTTGCCGGGGGTATGCTGACCCGACCGGGGAGGCCGGACGCTTCAGGGCATTTTTCCGGTAGATGAGGGGGAACCCCGCCGGGGGGGGTGGTTACAATATGGTTACAATATATGTCACCACTTGGAGAATCCAAAAAAAGCGGGTAAGCGCAACTAAACGCATACGCCAAAAATGGGTAATGTTCAGAAAAGCCTGTAAATAAAGGGTGAAATGGCTGGTATTGTTAGAAAAAAAGCTGGTACCCGGGGCGGGACTCGAACCCGCACTTCCTTGCGGAAAACGGATTTTAAGTCCGTTGCGTCTGCCATTTCGCCACCCGGGCACCAAAAAAACGCGTCACCATCTGTTGAATGGGCGACCATGCACCCTAAAAAACTACTTTCCGGGCCGAATATCAAGCCTGCACTCGGAAGTTTTGTAAAAAAATGGCAAGGGGGGCGGTCATGGGGCGGTTTTATCGACCACGCGGATGGCTTTTCCTTCGTTGCGGGGCAGTTCGCCCGGCTTGTAGACATCGCCTTTCGGGCTGAATCCGAGCCGTTCCTTGAGGTGTTTTTCGACGGTAAATCCGGTGACGCCTTCCTCGGCTTCGACGTTCACGCGTACGTCCCGGACGCCGTCAATTTCTTCGACGATGATCTGGTAGTGTGAAAGGACGCCGGGGATTTCCATGAGGGCCTGTTCGACCTGTTTGGGGAAGAAGTTGACGCCTTTGACGATGAGCATGTCATCCACGCGACCGGTGATGCGGTCGAGGCGGATGCTTGTGCGTCCGCAGGCGCAGGGCGCCCGGCTGATCACATGGGACAGGTCGCCGGTTCTGAAGCGGATGATCGGGATGGCCTTGCGCGTCAGCGAGGT
>RZZM01000560.1 GCA_009929845.1 Spartobacteria bacterium | reverse complement strand
CTCATATATCGCGCTGTTCTTCCGCATTTTGTCCTCTTCCATGCGTGGGGGCTGCGTTTCAAGCCTGTCGCGGTAAATTCTAAAGCAAAGCTCACTGATGAGTGCGGCGTCAGGCTTAAACTCGTATTCTGTTTGGTCGCGTATCATGCTGCTTGCTCCTAATAACCAAAAAGCGCCTTAACTATGTCGCGTGACTTATACGAAGATGTCAGGGACTCTGACGCCGTTTTCTGTAGAGACTTGCCAACTTCAACGGCAATACCCTGTACGGCTTGCGCGGCGGCATCGACAATTGCCTCCTTGTCTTCGATAAGCTGCTTTCGAATTTCCGGCGCGATTTCCTCGGCCATGAATGCGGCGACTTCTTTTTTAATCACGTCTGGCAACTCCCATTGAAACTGCCTGGTAATGCCATCAAGGATTACCTGCCGAACGTGGGCTTTGATGTTTTCTCGATTTTCTTCGAGTGCTTCCAAAAGGATGTTTTCGTTGATAGTCATAATTCCAGCCTTTCCTGTATGTGTGATTGAATGCGGTTGATGCGGGTCATGCCGCTTGCTCCTGCGCTGGCTGCTCGGGCAACTCCATGCGGTCGCCAGCCTCGGCAAGAGCGAACAGGGCGGGTTTCCACTTTTGCCACCATTCCAACGCGCCCTTGCCGTCCATTTCGAGAATGCGGCGGTCGTCAAAGCCATGCCATTCCGAGAGCAAATGTACTTCGCAACCGACCTTCATGAAGCCGTCCCAAATCTCAATGCTGTAACGGTCATAGAGCTGGATCGGGGCGCGGTTGAACGTATAGCCGTAGGCTTTTACGCCCGTCAGATTAACGCCCGTCAGACAAGCGCGTGCCAGATTAACGCCCGTCAGATTAGATTCTGCCAGATTAACGCCTGCCTTAACGGCACGCCTTACGGCAAGCCCAAGCTTGACGCCTTCGCTTTCGTCTGCTGCACACTCGATTTCGTCCTCAAAGATAACTGAGCCGTTCCATCTATTTTTAATTGCGTATTTCATTTTAAATCCTCTCAGTCAGGTAAGGGCTGGACAGCTCCTCGACTGGAATGCGGTTGATGTGGGTCATTAGATGCGCCTCTCCATATCAGAGGCCGTGCGCTGGTATTCGCGCTCGGTTGCCATGCTGGCGGGAAGGGTGGCGCCGTAGTAAACAGCGTCCTGCTTCAGGTCGAAAATAGCGTCTGAAATCTCGTCATGTACGACGTTGGCGACCTTGTTGTCTGGAAGCAACTTGAGAAGCTTTTCCAGTTCCCATGCGGCATCGACTAGGCGAGCGGCGTATTGCTGTGACTCTTCGGCTGTTTCTGGAAACCTGCCTTCGATGTCGTCCAGGATGGCTTGTGCGATGTTGTTCATTTCGTTACCCCTGTGTTGTCGTTACAGGGTAATATTCTCAAATAGAGAACAGTCAGTCAAGCACGAAATTCTCAATTTGAGAAAAAAGTTTGTTGCTTTATAATAGGCCGGGAAAGGGAGGCGGGCGAGATTTTTTCTCTTGCCTTACAATTCTCCATATGAGAATATCTTTGGCATGATGACCAAATCACCAAGAGAGTGGAAGGACGAGCAGGGGATCTCCTACAAGCAATTGTCAGAAATGACAGGCTTTCGGGAAGGGTATCTTTGCGACGTTATAAATGGTAAGAAACGCGGCTCCATTGACGTATGGGACGCATTCGACCGCATATCCGGCGGAAAAATCAAACGAGTTATTAAGCAATAACGAAGCCTCGCTGTTACCGCGGCGGGGTTTCTTCTGCTTTGAGTAACTGAGTAATTCCATAGGCTATTGCCGCGACCGGATGCCACGCTTTCTTAGATTACCATAAATTAGTTAACAAACGGTCGTGCATAACACTGTGGATAAAAAAGCAAGCTAAACTTTTGAGAAAATGAAGGAGTAGAGAATGGAGTTGACAATCAAGAAGGATGTGAAGGTCGAGGCAAAGACGATCAGCATCTACTGCAAGGTGCGCGACGAGTTTTGCGCCAGCATCTTGGATCAGGACGGTGAAACGATCTTTGAACAGGAAGACGGTTACGTTTGGAGCATTATGCCCGGTGAACACTACGGGGATTACCTGATCTTGGAAATCGATATCGACACGGGCCTGGTTAAAAACTGGGTAAAGCCCTCTGCACGACAGGTCCAAGAGTTAATTAACAAAAGCGACGAAGAATAACCCAATCCCCCGTCCCGCCGCCTGAATGTAAGATGGCAGGTTTATTAAGCGCGGGATGGGGTAGCGGCTCCAGACGAGAGTATATTGTTACAGATAGCCCCCTGATCTGGCCGCGAAGGTGGGGGACATAAACAGGAGAAGACAATGGCCGAATGG
>RZZM01000559.1 GCA_009929845.1 Spartobacteria bacterium | reverse complement strand
AAAGGTCCGGTCGGCGAGTTCGGCGACACTGGCGAAGGCGGCCTGGTCGGGCATCAACTGCGCGGAGGTGTAGGCCCAGTTGGCGATATTGGTCCAGTCAAGGGGTTCGGTGTTGGCGAGGTTATCGGGGGCGGTGAGCGCGGCGGGGCCATTGACCCAGAGGGCATAGGCGCGATCGGGATTCAGGCGGGTCCAGGCTCCCGCGACATGCCGGAACCCGTCATAGGCGTGATGGATGTGCGGCTTGTCGATAGCTGGCTGCATGTGGTCAACATCGCGGAAAAACAGGATGACCTTGAGGTTGGGCGCGCTGGTGGCGAGCCCCGGATAGCGGACGGTGGCGTTCCGGTAGTCCCACACCTCTTGCGCCTCGGGCGCGGTGGCGAGGTCGGCGGGCCATTCGCCTTCCGCGAAAACGCCCAGGTTGCTGATGGCGAACGTCAACGCCCTGGAGTAATAGCGCTTGCCGAACATGGAACTGCCTTCGGGATTGACGATGTAATCGCCCGCGTCGGGCAGTCCGTTGGTGTTGAGGTCAAAGTAAGGCGCGTCCACGCCCATATAATTGGTGGCCCAGCGCGCGAGGTCGTAGCGGACGGTGATATTGGTGGGTGAGTATCCGGCGGGATAGACATAGGTGCTGTTGGTTTCGACGGGAAATGCGTTGTTGAGGTTGCCGGCGTCCCAGGAGACAAGGGCGTCGATGGTGGGGTTCTCCCAACCGGCAAACCAGGCCAGGTTGCTGATTTCGCTGCCGTAAAAATACATCAGGTTGACTGCGGCAATACCCGGATGGGAGGCGGCATAGAGACCGAAATTATTATAGATGGGGGGGATTTCGATCAGGTCGTGCAGGTAGTTGCCGTTGCTGTCCGGGTCCGCGCCCGACGCGAAGCGCGCGGCGGCCCGCAGGGCGTCGATGCAGTCAGGGCCGCCATAGTCATAGACCCCGGAACTGGCCACCCCCACCCGGTCGGTGCTGCCAGGATACATGCAGGAGACATGAACCAGGCCGATATCCGAAAAATCGGTGCTGTGCGAAAAGCCGTTGTTGCCGCCTACGAACCCGGAGACCACCAGGACGATCCCCGCGCCCGCCACGGCGTAGCGTGGCAGTCGGGGCGTAAGGACTTCGACGGCAATGGGGCCGGAAATAATGGAATTCACGTATGTGATAAATCCTTCGCCGGCGGCCACCTTTCCGGTGGGGGCGGCGATCCGGTAGAACTGTTTGGCGGCGGCCGTCGGGAGGATATCGCGGACCGACCCGACCGTCCCGGTTGTGTACAGCATGACCTCGTTGTCCCACGGCGCGCCTTCGGCGATATGGGGCGTTGTTTCGAGGGCGTACCGGATATTGGTCCGGGCGTTCCACTCGATAACGGCAAACGGGTCGGAAACGCTGATCCGCTCGATTACCGCCGTGTGCTGCGCGCAGGCGGCGGAAACCGCGAGCGAACACCCAACGATCGCCCATTGAAACGGCGTGGCAATGGTCATGATGCACTCCTGTTTGACAGACAAAACGTTTTCATAGCATTACGTATATGAATACACCCGTTATAGCGCTTTCTGAACAATTGAAAAGTAGAATCGGAGATGGATACCAGTCCGGGGACAGCGCTCCTTACCTCATGGAAGGGAACTTCTCAATAACCCATTTTCTTTATACGAGCCACGGATGATCGATGTTGCTTGCCGACGACTTTTCCTTTGCGCGTGCCACCCTGCGGACGCCGCAGCCTTAAGCCTGTACAACGAACGGGAAGGCTGACACCTGTACAACAAACCATTTCCACCGCTTGCAAGCGCTACTCGTTTAGCTCCACTTTCAGGCGCATGTAGGCGGTGTTCGTGCCTGTCGTCGACAAGAAGGATTGCCAGAATTCATAGGCTTCGATGACGGCGATATTCGTGTTGACGATCCCGTTTGTGTTCCAGGGCTGGTCCAGAATCGACAGGGTTTTCTCTGGTCCGACCGAAATGTTTTCTGTTTTGGTCGATAGCTGATAGGACATGATCGGGCAAAGGTTACCCAGGACATTGGTGGACAGTTCATAGGTATAAACATCCTCCGATGTATAGACCTGCTCCGGATTGAGTCCGAGCGCGTATTTAAGCAGGTTGGGTATGCCGTCACCGGCCGGACAGTCGGTCAGTCCGCGCTGCTCCGGATCGGTAATGTCCTCGGCCCAGGACGTGAAGCTTTCGATGGCCGTCACCTGAAAGGCGTTGGTAACGGCCTGCGCATACCAGTTGTCATCACCCGCCTGGCCGGCCACGACATCCAGCTCCGCCCAGGGCGCCGCTATCTGAAAGCGCATCTGGTACCCGTTGTAAAGGCTGACACGGTTCAATTC
>RZZM01000558.1 GCA_009929845.1 Spartobacteria bacterium | reverse complement strand
CGGGGTGATGCCGGTGGCCACCAGAAGGGCCTCGGCGGTGATGCGTTTTTCCTCGCCGGATTCCATGTGTCTGAGCGTCACGGTAAACAGACCTTCCTCATGCGAGGCATGAACCGGGACATAGCGCTCATGCAGGTGATGGCGCTTTGCGAATTCCGTCTTGAAAATGCGCTTGATATCGTTGTCCTCGGGGCGCAGCATTTCACTGCGCACGACAAAATGGGTCTCCGTACCGAAAGCGTTGTAGGCATGCCCCAGTTCACAGGCGATGTACCCGGCGCCAATAATGATCATGCTTTCGGGCAGCGAGGTATTCCTCAACGTGTCCTCGCTGGTCATGAAGGGCAGGTCGGTCAGGCAGGGGGCGATGGGCAGGGACGGACGCGAGCCGGTCGCAATAAAGATTTTTTCGCCGCGCAGTTCCTCTTCGCCCACGCGCAGGGTGTGGTTGTCTGTAAACGTGGCGTGTTCCCGGTAGAGGTCCAGCCCGTCCAGTGAAGTCAGGGTTTCCGAGATGTGGTCGGAGACCTGGGTGATGCTGCGCTGAATACGGGTCACCAATCGTTCAAAATCAACCGCGGGTCGCTCCATCGACTCCATCTCCAGGGTCCGGGTCCGGTCGATCAGCGCCAGCAGGTCCGCCGGATAGATCAGCATTTTGGACGGAATGCATCCGCGATTGAGGCAGGTCCCGCCCAGATCGCGCTCTTCGATGAAGGCCACGGACATTCCGCGCCTGGCGGCCGGCGCGGCGATCTTCATGCCGCCGCCCGACCCGATTACAATTACATCATACGTCTTCACATCGGTCTCCGGTGTGTGTGCCGCCTGATTGCGGCGCGGCTTCTTTATCGCCCGAGCCGCCGCCGCTGTCAACGCCGCGGAAACTATCCGGGTAAAAAATACGTGGAATGGGATATTGCTTTTTTTAGATAAATCCATATTTTGTGAAGGTGCGTGAACGAAAGCATAACATTGAGATGACAACAGATACTGATAAACAGGTCCCGTTTCCGGTCATACATGAACTGGAGTGCAAGGCGTGTGGTCGCTGCGTAGCGGCGTGTCCGAAGGATGTGCTGTATATGGGGACCGATTTCAACGACCGGGGCTATCATTATGTGAAGTATAAGGGCGAAGGATGTATCGGCTGCGGCAATTGTTATTATACCTGCCCGGAGCCCTCGGCGTTGGAAGTGCATATCCCCGGGAAAAAGGGCCCGGACGGGCAACAAGACTAGTCTGGCGGAGTTGAGAAGATGGCAACACAGTTGGTAAAGGGAAATTCTGCGGTCATCATCGGGGCCCTGTACGCGGGGTGTGACTGTTTCTTCGGCTATCCAATCACCCCGGCGAGCGAGGTGCTTCAGGATGCCTCCTGTTATTTCCCGAAACTTGGCCGTAAATTTGTGCAGGCGGAGTCCGAAGAGGCCGCTATCAACATGGTCTACGGCGCGTCCGCGGCCGGCCACCGGGCCATGTCTGCCTCCTCCGGCCCGGGTATCAGCCTGATGCAGGAAGGTGTCTCCTATATGGCGGGCGCTCAACTGCCCTGTGTGATCGTCAATATCATGCGCGCGGGTCCCGGCCTCGGGAATATCGGTCCGGAACAGGGCGACTACAACCAGATTGTGAAGGGCGGCGGCCACGGCAACTACAAGGCCATCGTGCTGGCGCCCAATTCCGTCCAGGAAATGTGCGACCTGACCACGCGGGCGTTCAACCTGGCCTGGAAGTACCGTAACCCGGTATATGTCCTGGCCGATGGCGTGCTCGGGCAAATGGTCGAGCCGTTGCAGTTCCCTGAAAACCCGGTGACCCCGGTCATTGATAACGACTGGGCCGTCGCCGGCACGGCCGAAACCCGGCAGAATGTCATCACCTCCATCATCCTCGATTTTCAACAGTTGGAAGACTATAACATTTTCCTTCAGGAAAAATATGAGCGGATTTCGGCCCATGAAGTCACGTATGAAGAGTACCGGACCGACGACGCCGATATTATCATGGTTGCGTACGGGATTTCCGCGCGGATCGCCCGTTCCGCAGTGGATTGCGCGCGCGCCGAGGGCATCAAGGCGGGGTTGTTCAGGCCGATTTCCTTGTTCCCGTTCCCCGATGCGGCCCTGCGCGCCCACGCCGAAAAAAAGGCGTGCCGGTTTGTTTCGGTTGAACTGAGCAACGGACAGATGCAGGCGGATATCCGGCTGGCCATTGCGTGCAGTCGGCCTGTGGACCTGATCAACCGTATGGGCGGCAGTCTGATTACGCTGGACCGTGTCATGGAGCATTTACGAGGAATTAGCGTGTAAAAATGGGGTCATTGTAATGGGAAAGATTATCAAACGGCCGGATGCGATGTA
>RZZM01000156.1 GCA_009929845.1 Spartobacteria bacterium | reverse complement strand
GACATGTTTGATCGTTACGGGATCGGGGTTATTGCCGGCGATATGGTCGGGGCCTACACCATCGGCTCCGGCGCCTCATGGAAAGATGGTACTGACTACACCGATCCCGTACAACGCATGCGCATGAAAGAGGTGGTCCGGCAGAAAGTAAAGGCCCTCAAAGACGAACCCTGGCTATTGATCTGGCTGTTGGGCAACGAAAATAACATGCCCGGCGACTATTCTGGCATTAATGCCACACGAACCAATGCCTCGTCGCATCCTGACGCATATGCTTCCTTTATCAATGAGCTGGCGGAAATGATTCACGAACTGGACCCGAACCATCCAGTGGCCATCGGGAACCTGGAAACCGGCCTGGGCGAATACTACGCCCGGCTGGCGCCGGCGGTGGATATATTCGGCATTAATTCCTATCGCGGCGCAGGCGGCTTTGGCGGACTCTTCAACGAGGCCCGGGCAAAATTCGACCGGCCTGTGATGATTATCGAATACGGGTGCGATGCTTACGCGGAAGGGGTCGGTCCGGACGAAGCGGCACAGGCGCACTACCATGAAAACTGTCTCAAGGACATTGTCCTCAACCAGGCAGGCGGCGGGTGGGCCGGAAACAGCATCGGCGGCATTATTTTTGAATATGTGGATGAGTGGTGGAAAGCCAAAGGACCCCGACACCATCAAACCAAATCACAATGGCAGGGTCCATTGCCCGACGGTCACATGCATGAAGAATGGCTGGGCATAACCGGTCAGGGCAGCGGCGCCGACAGTCCGCGTCAACGCCGCCTGCGAGAGGCTTATTTCATGTATAAAAGCGCCTGGAACCCGGAATAGGAATGCGGTCGTCTTTCCATATGACAAGATTTGAGGTATGGGTGGCGTTTCCCTCTTTGTCATCGTGAAAATCTGTGCAATCTGTGGGCCCTATTGTTTGGTTGCGGAAAAAAAGGAACCGGCCCGGATTGTACTAGCGCTCTCATTCGCTGGATGTGACAATTAAGTCCATTTATCCGGGCCGGTATTGGGGTCATTATTAAAAAAATCTGCCTTAATGGCTAAACCACCATCCAACGTATGCCTACATAGTATCTATATATTAGTTACCGTCAAATGTTTTTTAGATATTTTTTTAACAAAAAAATGAGCCGAAGAGTGGACTCTTCGGCTCAATCTTGTTCTATTTATTAGCGCAGTCTACCCCTCAAAAGTTTGAAACACGGGGATGTCATCTTCCATATATTCATCCTCGAACTCCGGGTCGAACCCCGACATTTCAGGGCCTCCGCCACCCTGGCCACGGCCTTTTGAACCACGTCCGTCCTTTCCACCCTTTCTGTTCCCTTTTCCACGGGGACCATCATCCTGATTCCGGTGTTTCCTGGCAAAATTACGACGCGCTTCCCTCAATTTTTCAATCTTTTCCGGGCCCAATGCGTCTTTTACCTGCAACAGATAGTCAATTTTCGCCTTTTTCAGTGAAGTATCAATAGCGCCCAGGTCCTCAACGGCCTTGCCGACCGCCGTTTTGTCCGGTGCATCCTGATCCAGCAGATGGTCCAGCTCAAGCTGTGCCAGGCGCCGCTGGGCCTGCATAGGGATCATGACCTTCTGGTGTTCGTAGTCCAGCGCCGTTAATGCGCTGATATCTTCATCCGTCACCCCGGCCTTTTTGGCCACCTCGGGACACGCCAGAATCCACTTTACAGCAATCCCCGCGCCTTTTCCCCGGCCTTCGCCGCCGCGACCGGCATGCGCCCCCCGGGGCTGGGCAAACACAAACACAGAACTTACCGCCAGTATGCTTATCATTGCTATATACAGTCTCTTCTTCATCTTTTGCTCCTTTCTTCCGTCGGCCTTATTGCCTGACATTCCATAAAACGAACAAGCCTGTGAGTTATTGCACCGCAATGGAGTTTTTTTCTTTCCGCACTCCTGTGCCGGAGTGATTTGACGAATGGCGTTGTTCATCATAATCTTTCCGGGCAATGCAAAGACAAACATGGAAACGTGAAAATATCATATGGGCAGGATTACTGTTCACGGGGTTGGCATTACGCATCTGGGGCGCCTGGATGAACCGCTACATGCCGAATCCGGATTACGGCATTGCCGCGCTCATGAGCCGGCATATGGCGCAAGGGGATGCCTGGCCCGTCTTTTTCTACGGGCAAGCCTACATGGGCAGTCTGGAACCTTTTTTCAGCGCCATGCTCTGCAAGGTGTTCGGGATATCCTCCTTTGTTGTATCGCTGGGCACCGCACTGCTGGGCTGGCTATGCCTTCCGTTCATCTACGCCTGGGCCCGCGACGCGGCTGGCGCCCGCAGGGCCGGCTGGGCCGCCATGCTTTTCTGCCTGTACGGCACGGACACCTGGTACCATTACAACGCCTCATCGCGCGGGGGGTACGCGCTCATGATGTTATGCGGCGTGGCCATCCTATGGCTTAGTGGCGTCATCACGACAAAACTGCGTATGGACAAACCGGTGCACGCAACACTATTTGCGCTGCTTGGCCTCAGCGCGGGGATCGCATGGTGGACCTTGCAGCTTGCCATTGTCTTTTTATCGGCCTCCGCCCTGACCCTGACGATCTGCCTGCGAAAACGCGTCCTGCACAAGGGATTCCTGATCAGCTTCGCGTTTTTTATACTCGGAAGCCTGCCCTGGTGGTACTGGAATGCCACACACGGATGGGCCACCTTCGCCTTGGGCGGGTCCTGGGGGGCGATTCCTTTTACGGAAGGCTGGGCCGGTTTCCTCCGGGTGCTGGGACGTACACTGGAACCGGCGACGGACTTCCGTCCCGCAATCATCTTCACATGGGGCATGTGCGCGCTGGGATGTATCGGGTTCGCGTTTCACACCGTTTTCGTCCTGGTTAAGGGACGGCAACGCCTGCTGGCCCCCACCCTGCTGGTCTGGGCGGTTGTTGCTTTCATGGTCCTTTTCTTCTGCCGGTCACACTTCGCGCTGCTCAATGCGACACGTTACCTGCTGCCCCTCTACCCTGCCTGTGCCGTCATGCTGGGGGTATTCACCTGCCAATTGTCCGCACTCCTCCCCCGCCAGACCGGATGGATTCCCATTGTTCTTGTCGCGCTGCTTCATATTCCCTTTCCGCTTTCGATCAAGTACAAGCAGGTCAGGGAGAGTGCCTCGACCTGGGCCCAGGGACCGCGACTGGCGGCTGAAGCCGCGGCGCAGGGTTGGGATGTGGTCTATGCCGACTTTCTCTGGAACTGGATGAATTTCGCTTCAGGGGAAGAGGTCACGGTCGTCACGGCGCCCACGGATCGCTACGCTCCCTACACCCTCCGCGGGGCACAATCCGCTCATACGGCCTACCTGCACAACCCCCAGCATATCCGCACATTTCTCCACGACACGGGCGCCACCTACAAAGAATGGGCGCAACACGGCATATATATCATCCATGACATCATCCCCCCGGAGGCGCCTCCCGGTATACTTATTCGTCCGGAGCCGAAAGACGCGGCCCTGCACATTTTATCCGACGGCATCCTGGATTCCGAATGGACGCGCCACATTGCGCCGGGGGAAACCACGAGACTTGACTGGGCATTCAAAACGCCGGTCACCCTGCACGGTTTGCGACTGCTCTTCCGGGAAAAACGCCTCCCCGACATGATTGGAATCGACATCCTGGATGAAAACGGAACGTACATCCCGCTGGCGCCGGTCGAGCCATGCAGCCGCTGGTTCTGGTCCGGCCCGAAAGCCTACTGTGACGGACTGCAATCCATCAAACCGTTCGATTTTCCCGCGCGGAGCGTGTCCGGCCTTCGCTTTATATTCACCGCCTCCAGCAAACGGCCCAACGACGTGGCATGTTCCGAGATTCTGCTGCTTGGCCCCTCTGCCGAAACCCCGGCATCATCCAGAGCCCCCGACACTATACGGCCTGCTATCGCCGTATTGAAATCCTGGCTGAAAACAAATGCCATCGATCGCCTCTACGCGCACCGCTTTGTCTCCGAAGTCCTCCATCAGGATGCAGGCATTCGCTGCCAACTGTTTATTCCCTCGTATTATCACCGGGCCATAAATGACCTCCCATGCCCGGACGAACCCGTCGGCCTGACGATTGACCTAAGCGGCCGTCCGGCCTTCCTCGTTGAACATGCCTACGCGCAAAACACCCTGAGCAACCTGCTTGAGGCGGGTGTGGGGGTTGGCCTGATCCCCATGGGACCCTGGACGCTCATGGACACTGGCGGCGCGGAAACAAACGTATCAGAAGAACCCTCCTTTCTCTACTGGACCGAAGCCGGTTGTTTTAAAGCGGGGCAACATATTTTCGCAAAGGCCAGGGCCGAGGCACTCTTCAGGGCCGGCCGGAAAGCCCTGGACACCGGCCATGAGGCGGATGCCATTACAGCATGGACCGAAGCGTTGGATCATTGGCCTGCGTATCCGGAGGCAAAGAAAGCGCTTACGCCCTATACAGAAACCTCCGGTGTCGCGTCACAGGCCTTGCGGAAAGCTTATGAAACCCTTAGCCCGGCAATACCTGTCAACGCCTCATTCCCCCGGGGCATCATACTGGCGGGCATAACACTCAGCACAAACACGCCGCCCGTCAAGCGCTCCTTTCAGATCACCTATTTCTGGCAATGCCCCCCGGATGTGGACCCGTCCCGGTATGCGGTGTTTGTTCACTTTGAACGCGATGGTCATCGCTTTCAGGATGATCGTGTTTTCATGGAGTTCCTCGATCCGCGCATACTGACCTATCAACCGGCGCCGGATATTTTCATGGAAACCCGGATCGTGACCGTGCCCCGTGAAATGCCGGACGGGACCTACACAATGCGTCTGGGCCTGTATGATCGCAAGAGCGGAAAGCGATTAAACATACGCGCGCCCCTCCCGGTCATGCAGAAAGCCGTGGTACTGGAATCGTTGATCAGCATCGGTTCCGACTACATTTCGGAATTTTCTTCATCGATAACGCGATAGACATCCAGCAGGAGAGAAATGGTCCCTTGGGTGATCGTACGTTCCTCGGCACTGTCTTCGGCCTGCCGCACAAACGAGAAGAACCCGTCCTTATGCCGAAGGAGGTCATAGACCGCTTCCACACCGCGATGGCCCTGAGACTCCGCATCCACCAACTCACCCTTGTCAAAAACCATACGCCCCAATGGCTCGCCCTGTTCGTCCTTTATACTCAGCATGCCCGTTTCCTTGCCTGCGTTGAGGAATTGAGCCACGTCGCCCAGCGAGGAAGACGCAATATGCCCGGACATGTCCACATCCTTGTCATCCGCATCCCCCCCGGCCCCGGCCACGCGCGAGCGGGCGAATCCATCTTCCGCACCGGCATCCCCTCCAGCCCCACGGCGCGCCTTCAGTTTCTTGACTACAACGACAAGAACGAGGACACCAAGGAACCCCGCGAATACCGGCACAAGGATGGCCTGCATATCAAAGCCACCACCGGCGGCGGGCTTCTCCGCCTCCGACTTTTCGGCTTGTTCGACCACATTGGTGTCGACCGCCTCATCCGTTGCCGGTGTTACTTCAACAACCTCGACCACTTCCTCAACCTCCGGGACTGGCTCTTCCACCACTTCGGGCTCTTCCTCCACCACCGGCGGCGGCTCAGGTTCCGGCTCCGGGGTCTCTTCCTCAATTTCAAACCAGGGTTCATCAAATTCATTGGAAAGGATTGTGGTCACACGCGCCGGCGTGGTGGTCTTCAGCTTTTGTTGTGTGGCGAACAGTTCGGACAACTTGGTATGCGTACGTTGACTCAGCCCCTGTTCCGCGTCACTCAGGACAGGTTTGCTGCCCCCCCGGACAAGCGCCACCGTGGTCGTCCCGGCCGTGCCGCGGATAATGGTCCGATTGGGCTCGGGTCCCGGATCGGGGGTTGGCGGTGGTCCGCCGGCAAATTGAATATTCGGCGTCGATTTGGGTATCCACAACAGGGCCGTATGTCCATACCGCTCGATCTCAGCCTGATAGGCATGCTCGTTCATTCCAAAAACCGGCAATTCTTCACCCTCCCGCAGATACAGGGTCCCATCGCACGAATCGGTTTTATAACCAAAGAACATCAACCCGCTTTTGGTGGTCCAGGCGGACTTCTGGCGGGCCTTACGCGACATCAGGGGAAACGCGCATACCTTCTCCTGTTCTTTTTCATATTCCTGCTCCACGATGGCAATAAAGTATTCATCATTCCGTTGCAGCAAACGCAGTTTATCCCCAACATTCTTTGTTACCACAGGGCTTGTAATACCGATGGGCACCTTGGGGGTAAGCACACGGATGATTCCAGAGGTCGTCACAAAGGTATCTTCGACCATGTTGGTCGGATAGGCCTGGGCATCCGACAGGGACAACGCCCATCCCACACATGCAAGCAGCAGCAGGAGCAGCAAACAACGCCATGCGCCATCGGACAGACTTCGTGAATACTTATGCTGACATGGCTTTACCAAGCTATTCTGCCTTTCGCTCAATTCGCTTACATCCGTCCATGTAGGGCCATAGGGCTTCCGGCAGCGAAACGGACCCATCCGCCCCCTGCCCGTTCTCTATAATAGCCACGACCAGTCGTGCCAGGGCCACCCCGGACCCGTTCAGGGTATGTACATGCACAGGCTTCCCTTTCTTGTTTCGATACCGGATATTTGCGCGACGGGCCTGAAAATCCTCAAAACAACTGCATGAAGAAACCTCCAGCCAGGCCTTTTGACCGGGGGCCCACAATTCAATGTCATAACATTTAGCTGCCGCAAAACTCAAATCTCCGGTACACAACTCCAGTACACGATACATCAAACCGAGCCGCTGTAAAACATCTTCCGCGTTTTTGAGCAATTTTTCAAGTTCCTCATACGATGTTTTGGGTTCGACGAATTTGACCATTTCCACTTTATCAAACTGATGTACCCGGTTCAGCCCGCGGTTATCCTTGCCCGCCGCGCCGGCTTCGCGCCTGAAACAGGGCGAGTAGGCGGTCAGGTATATCGGCAATGGCTCGTCGATGATCTCCTCACGGTAGATATTGGTGACCGGCACCTCCGCCGTTGGAATCAGATACAGGTCGTCCGCCGGAATGTAGTACATGTCTTCTGCCATTTTCGGCAACTGGCCGGTTCCCCGGGTGGCATCCGAATGGCACACAAACGGGGTGGAAACCTCTTCGTACCCGTGTTCATTGACGTGCATATCAAGCATGAACTGGATCAAGGCGCGTTCCAGGCGAGCGCCCGCGCCCCGGTACAAAGGGAAGCCCGCGCCACTCATGCGGGCCGCGCGGTCAAAATCCAGGATCCCCAGCGCCTCGCCGATCTCCCAGTGTGGTTTCGGATCAAAATCAAAGCTCTTTTTCTCTCCCCAGGAGCGCACTTCCCGGTTCGCGGATTCGTCCTGGCCGACCGGCACTGATGCGTGCGGCATATTGGGGATGGATAACAACCCCGTGTGCAACGCTTCGTCCACGTCCCTGACTTCTTCATCCAGCGCCTTGATACGCTCACCCAGTGAACGGACCGCCTGCTGCCGCGCGCTCGCATCCTGCCCCGCTTTCTTTGCTATGCCAATGTCACGCGAAGCTGTGTTCCGTTCATTTTTCAACTGCTCAACTTCACTGATAAGGGAGCGACGTTTCCCGTCCAGCGCCATCAACGCGTCCACATCCACCTCGACACACCGCGCCTTCATCGCCGCCCTGACTTCCGGTTCACGTTCACGTAACAATCGTATATCAAACATAGGGCACTCTCAAATTCCCATTTCTACTATCGCTTTAAAAAATTTACGCGCCATTCATTACCGTTGTATTAAAACAACGCCTTCTTCCTCCGCCAGGCCATGCAGCCTCCGATGGCAGGGCGGGCACAAATTTCGTCCCATAGCATCCAACTGCTCATCGTTCTGATAGGACCAGAGCGCACAATGGGGATTGGGGCACAAGCCAAGTCCGAACAACATGGCCATACTGCGTATGGTCTGCTTCTCCAGACGGCGTCCATACATTTCCTGATCTTGATCAGCGCGCTCCAGCGCTTTGATGTTCACCACGGCAATCTTCTTTTCCGGATGAATGACCCCATGGGAGGTAATGGTCTCAGACACCGGGTTGACCAACACAACCACAAACAGATCGTCGGGCAACTTCATATGCATCACCGAGGCCTCAACCGTATCAAACGATGTATCATCAAAATCATCCGTCTTCACCACATGGATGGGCACGCCCGTATTGTCCATCGTAAAC
Source organism: Spartobacteria bacterium (assembly GCA_009929845.1). Lineage (GTDB taxonomy): Bacteria > Verrucomicrobiota > Kiritimatiellia > RZYC01 > RZYC01 > RZZM01. The sequence goes on along the minus strand of RZZM01000156.1, from coordinate 3,028 downwards.
CCTGTAACACGGTCCAGCAGGGCCTGATCCATCTGCCCGGCTACCACCAAGGTCACGCCAACTGTTCCCGTGTCACTCTCGAGGGCCTCCTCCGCATGCGCGCCCGCCATCACACCCAAAATGACTGATAAAAACAATCCCCGATATAAACTCATTCGTATGCTCCTTATTCTATTTCTAATAATAATGAATGCTCAAACTAACCTATCTGTCCTGTCCAACCACATAAATACGACAATATTCTCATTAATGCAACATTTCACATGAAACTATCGCAATTATCTTGCAAAATAACTTGGGATTCAATGAGATAAGAGTTGTTGATTTTTTTTTATACCTGTGATAAACACCACGTATACGATATGACAATTGAAAAGTCACATTTTAATCTAAACAGGCCCGTGCATCTGGCCAGGCGGGATATATTCTTTGAGATGGCGGTTGAGCTGCTCTGCGCCCCCTTCCACGAAATGTCCACCACCAATGCCCTGCACCATATTGAGAATGTGCTGGCGTATCTTCAAACGGCAACACGTCACGGAACTTTTGCGGCTCGCTCTCCTTTATGCTCTGAACGCGAACGTGATTTTATCCATTTCCTGCATCTGATTTCACAAAACGTGCAATCCCTGCATGCCATGATGCTTAATCAGTCCCATCTGGGAAAAGAAGAAAGTTTCCTGTGCCAGTTTTTAAACACCAACCATGAAGAGAGCGCATTGCCGGCCATGGCCTATGGACGCCGCGCGGAAGATATTCTGCAGGGCCTCTGGCATGTACTGCATTTGGCTTTGGCGCCCTACCGGACGCTTCAGCTCGAAAACATGGAAAACCTGAATGAAGGGGAACGCTCGCGCTATGAGCGCGCCTCCGCCAGCACCCGGAATGAATTATCCGAACGTCCGAACGCGCCCCCTGTTCCCGTTACTATTTAGCGAGCCGCGCGTAAGGGCCATTTTTATGTACGACTACGCTCACGCGCGTCCGAATTTTCGGGCCAGTTCCTGCAGGCTTGTGAATATCACCGTGGGGCGGCCATGCGGACAGGTATAGGGCATTTCGCATGCCGCCAAGTCTGCAATGAGCCGATCTATCTCCGCCATACTCAAGGCATCCTGCTGGTTCACCGCGGCGCGGCACGCGGCCTGGGCGACCAGCTCGCGTGTCCATTTTCCTTTGGCCGCGTGGGTGCCGATTTGCTCCATGCCCAGGGCAACATCCAGGAGAATCTGCGAAGAAGAGACATTCCTAACGCCGGACGGAAGCGCTTCCAGCATGAAGGCATCGCCCCCGAACTCGGATATGCCGAAGCCCATCTCGCGCAGCACCTCCAGATTTTTTCGCACACATACGGCTTCCTTCGGGGGCAGCTCCACGGTTTCCGGAGAGAGCAACCCCTGCCCTGCGGTGTTTCGTTCTTCCGTGGCACGCAACATGCGCTCGTACAACACACGTTCATGCGCGGCTTGCGGATCCATCAGGATCATGCCGTCATCCACCTCGATAACAATGTACAGCCCCCCCAGTCGGCCCAGCACCCGGCAGCGCCCCCATGGGCTTTCAAAGGTCGTTTCCCCGGCACTCCTTCCAGCCGGGTCCGCGGCGGGGGCGGACACATCCATCGGCAGGGACGGATAGTCAAAGGGGCGCGCCGGCACATCCGCCACGGGGATGGGGGTTACGAATGGCATGCCGCGCATATTCATCTGCCGTATCTGCTCCTGGATAACGGGACTCGCCTCCCGGGGGCGCGCTTTCGTACCCAGCGCGGAGCGAATGGCCGTGATACAGGCATCCCGGACCAGCGTCGGCTGACGGAACCTGACTTCTCTTTTGGCCGGGTGCACATTCACATCCACCAGCGACGGCTCGATATCAATAAACACAAACACCACCGGACAGCGCCTGGCTGGAAGCACATTTTCGTAGGCCTCATTCAGGGCATACCCCAACAAGGGGGCGGATGCCGGGCGCTGATTGATAAAGAAATACTGGGCGGTCCGGTCATTACGATGCACACGCGGATCGGCCGCAAACCCGCTGATCTTTATCGGGCCGGATTCATACGTGATCGGCTTCAGGGCGTCAATCAGGGCGGTGTCAAACATGCAGCGAAGACGCTCCTTCAGGGTCATGTCACCGGGCAGGCTGTACATTTCACGGTCATCAACCGCCAAACGCAACGAAACATCCGGGCGCGCAAAGGCGTATGTCAGGAATATCTGGCGGATATAAGCCGTCTCCGTCTGTTCCGAGCGCATGAACTTCCGGCGGGCCGGGATATTGAAAAAAAGGTTACGGACGGCCACACTTGTTCCCGCGGGGCAGCCGATATCTCGTACATCATTAATGCGCCCCCCGCTCATGCTGATTTCGGTGCCGGACACTTCATCGTGAAGGCGCGTGACGAGAGTAAACCGCGACACGGACGCGATGGCGGCCAGGGCCTCGCCCCGGAAGCCCATGGTCCGGATATCTTCAATATCATCCACCTCCCTGATTTTACTGGTGGCATGGCGCTCTATAGCCAATAGCGCGTCATCGCGCCCCATGCCCCGACCATTGTCCGCAATACTGATCAGTTTTCGCCCCCCGGAAACAACCGCAACATCCAGTGCCGACGCGCCGGCATCCAAGGCATTTTCCACCAGTTCCTTCACGACGGACGCCGGGCGGTCAACAACCTCGCCGGCGGCGATTTTGTTGATTACATGGTCTGGCAATACTTGGATATGGCCGGATACTGACATACCCGACACCATAACACGGCGGCTTCCCGCGATGCAACAAGATATCCCCCGCATCCGGCCTACGCCATCGGAACCATTTGGTTAAATAATCTCAATGATGACATCGTCATCATCGGTCTCATCAATCGGTTCCACCGCGATGGGTTTGTACGTGGGCAGAAAACGGTAGTACACCTGTAGGGTAAGGGCACCAAACGTGGTGGCATAAACCGGACCATAGTTGGTCTCCTTGCCATGCGCCTCCTTGGCGGCTTCGCCCGGGGCCGTCCAGCTCCCAT
>RZZM01000155.1 GCA_009929845.1 Spartobacteria bacterium | reverse complement strand
GTCACAAAGCCCCGCGCATCGGTTTCCTGCACAAGGAGTCCATCAGAGTTATACACGGCATCTGCACGATTACTGAGGGCATCTTCCGCGCCGGTGAGTTGACCTTGGTCATTGAAGTCATATGTCATCTGTCCACCAAGCGGGTCTTCTTCAATGCTGCTTTGGCCGGTGTAGTAAAAGTTCCAGGTTTCGCCCAGACCATTCTTCTGGCTGACAACACGACCGGCAGAGCCGTAGGTATTGCTTGCAGTAATCTGATTGAGGGGGTCGCGCAGTACAGCAATGCGGTGATGTCCTTCACTATCATATTCATAGGTCCAGGCATTTCCTTCTGGATCAGTATAGGAAACAAGATTTCCGTTGGTTGAATATTGATAGATGATAGTTCGGCCACACGAATCATTCACCGAGGAAACCAGGTTATTTGTGTAGGTAAACGTCAGCTTTCGGCCAAAGGTATTGGTTAATTCCGTCAGCAAGCCATCCCCATCATAATGGTAGTTTACCGCGTTGCCGTCAATATCGATGCGGGCCGCAAGCTGACCATTGGTATTAAAGAGCATCGTGTTACCCATACGTTCCTGCAGGGTGAACAGGCCATTACTTTTTGTTAAGGTCGCATTCAAATCTGCCGGACCTGCATAGGAGCCATCTGCAAGTCGGACAAATTCCAGCGAATCCGCATCTATACGAAGAGAGGCGCTGCACCCGAGTAACTGATCCATACCCCATTTTGCAACGATATAAGCAGTTGGCCATCTAGTAAGGTCCGGATGACAACGCAGCAAGTCCAGCAGGACCATACCTTCAGCAATCATCGCGGTGGCATCAATGGGTTTCCGGGTTCCGAACAGGGGGGCCGATTGATGTCCTTCCAGAATTTTGGCGCCATATCCATGCGTCCATCCATATCCTAAGGGCCCCATTGTTGTTGCCAATCCGCTGTTGTATGAACGGGTCAACTGTAGGCCCTGCGGCGTTCCGCCGCCCACAGTCAGGTCGGTGTTTTCAAGCATATAATGGCCGGTATACAAGTCTACAGGTTCTTCGCTCTCCACTTTTGGCCAGTTGGCCGGGGAGAGATTTTGATATTGATCCAATTGAACAGGCCCGAATGGATAATGTGATTCAACACTCTGCCCACCGTAAAAATTTGTATAATCACCCGATATCAACATGGCTAATGCAAAGTTGGTTTCAAGATTATAATAGTAGGTATAACCCATACAACTACGATCCCAACCTGCGGCGGTCATTTGAGCATCCTGCGGAAGCAGATAGACATACCCATATGCAATATATGCATCAATTTCAGCCACTTTAAATTCGTCATAATTGGTTACCCCCTGCTGTACGAGATTCCAATTATTAGTATCAGCGTAATATGTGCGGTTACCCAGCTCATTATTTAAATGAAGTAACTTAATGGTAGAAACGGCCTCATGCTCCACACCCTGGCTTTGTTCAAGCATGACATGCTCCAACCCGCTGAGCATGAACATAGCAGAGCGGGTCCAGGCCAGTGCATCTTCAATCTCGCCATCCTTAGGGGTTACGGCAAAAATACAATTCTGTAAATCTACAAAATAACCGTGTCGCTGCATAATAAACCCACCACCCCGTTGTTCATCCGGATAGAGATGACTTTCCTCTCCAATGACACCTATGATATGTTTGCTGTACCCGGCAACATTACCCAGTTTCGACAAAAGCTGCCGGGAAAGGTAGGCCTGCTGCAATCCATTAACCGCCGCCAGATGCAAGGCGCCACACAGGACAGGTTCACTTTCTTCGGCATAACCTGCTTCCACATCGCGCGCCAGTTGCTCCGCTATTTTTTCTGTACAATCACCTGCCGTTCCATCGAATTCATGCACCAGGACGTAACTACCAAACACATGCATCTGAAAGGAAGACATATAGTGATTCTCTGGATAGTAGGGACGTTTAATCTCTACTGTCAAAAGAGGGTACGATGATAAATCTTCATTTGTAATAACCGTCCACAATTCACCATCCAGCCATATATACATGTCAAAAGCAAAGTCCGGACAGGTGAATGACACGCGTTTACCGGCTATATCGTATCCCATGAGGGTATATTCGTTTTCGAACATTTCCAGATCAAGGGACGCACAATTCGTTGCGGGTATATGATCCCACACTTCAACTGCTTCGCTGTATGTGGCCTTAGGCAGATTGGTGGGGAAACTCTCACAAACCACACTGTTCTGTTTACGCCCACCAATAATTTCAGACATAACTGCCGATGGATATTCGCTCCTGATACAAGCCATAAGATTTGTGCTGTAACAAAGCAGAGCAGCGTCTATGGCATCCCCGTCAAGATATTGCACATAATCCTCTGTAATGGTTGCGCCATTCGTGGCATAACTCAGAAAGTCCGATCTTGAATAGCCGGTGATATTCGTCAGATCAAGTCCTTCGACATAGGTATATTCCCGAAAAGCAGGATCAAATACATACCAGTTTCCATCAATACTCACTTCTGTCCACATCCGGTACATACCCATCAGTGAAGGATCTGCACCGATAAATGCTTCATTCCCGTTATCGGCAAGCATTTCCGCTACCTGATTCGTATCTACTCCGAACCAGTTAGCTAAATCTATTTTTGTATATTCGACTTTACCAAGTACAAATCTTGTTGAATATCCAGATACACGCAGCAAGGATGAAAGGAGTGCGGCCTGATCCCAGTCATTGCCCATTTCATTCAACAGACATCCCGCAGCGCCATTAGCGATACCAAATGAGGGATTTCTGAATTCAATATGATTGCTGACATATTCGAAAATCAATTTGGGGTCATATTCCAACCCGGCCGCTAACGATTGAATTTCAGGTGTAGCTTTAGTTTCATTGGTCGTTACCGTTGTACCCGTTGAACTTCGTGTTTCCATAATCCCGGGCTGGCCTGACGGAACTGCCTGTACCGTCCTGACAGGATTGGTCATTGTTGATGCATCTCTATTAAAGAGCTCCCACCCAGCCACAACTTCATTACTGCCAATCAGAAGAAAGACGACAAGCGGTATGGCCACACCCAACCGGATGTTCTTCCATACTGGGTACCCTGCCCCATTCATTAATCTCATATACTGATACTGCATTTTGATATAATCCTTACGGTTCGTTGATTATAATAATATCATCACACTGCACGGCACCACCACTACCGCTACACAAATGAAATGTGTTCAACTGTGACAGCGAATTGTCCTTAAAGCCCAGGTTGGTCTGTTTCACTTCGCCATTGACCGACAAAATCCACGTATCTGTGGTGTAATCCTGTTCAATCTCAAGCTCAATCCACTGTTCCGGCAAGCATGTATCAGCTATGGAAACCCATTCTCCTCCACCGGAACCATTTCCATCAAACGCAACGAGCCCATTGGTCGAATCGTAACTGACCAGTGAACTTGCCGTTCCCGGTAGATTTGTGGGCGGAACAGATTGACTGCCAAGATAAACAAATGCTTTGGTCCTGACTGTCGGACCTGTCGCAAGACAACTTTTAGCACAGCTTTCTTCAAGGGCCTGCAGGGCAACAGACTGGGTGCCCCTTCGGACAATACCCGGAACGACAGCAACTCCTGCCAGTGATGATGCACTCCAACCCTCCTGACCCAGTAAGGCACCCTCGGAATAACCACTGACCTGTTCAAAATCTGAGTATAATACATAACCATCTGCATATAGTGGGTCTTCGCCCAGTCCCAACTCATCACCATCGTAAACACTATCGCTGTCGGTATCCGCGTTTACCGGACTGGTCCCGAGTATATATTCATCCAGATTGTTAAGATTGTCCTCATCAATATCATCATCGGCAGCGGCGCTTAGATGATCAAACCAAGCCATTTCCCACCAGTCCGGCAAGTTGTCTTCATCTGAATCCGGATCTGCCAGCAGCATATCAACATTCGTTATGTCATTGCAGATATAGGTCGTTGTGGAGCTGTATAGGCAAAATGGCTCCCACTCTTCCCGTATACCATTTGCATCCACATCCCGATACGCTTTGAACCATAAATCCTGCAGATTGGGAATATGCGCCATTACATAGTCACCTGTATGCGCCATTGCCACACTGAAAGACGACTCCCAACTATTAGAGAAAGCAGCAGCCACAACATAAATCAAGCCTGCTGCATTACCTGCATAATCTATTCTTCCTGAAATGGTAACAGGATAAGATGAAGAGTTGGAATAATCGGTTCGGTATATGAATTTCTCGTGAGCATCGCACCATCCGTCAACATCCGTATCCCGATTTGTAAAAGCAGCCAAATAGTAACGCTCTCGCACTGTATTACTGTTTGCGGTATAATCAATCCACTGAAGACTGTTACTCCCGGCAGGCACAACGAGATTATTGGCAATAATACTCCATTTTTGTGTTAATATTGTGGTGGATTTATAGATTTCAAAGTCATTGGTCCGCATGGAATCAGGGACATAAAGATTAAGTTCAATCCCATTGGTAAAATCCTGCCCTGCGCCTCTAACAGCGAGCCACAAGTCATTGCTGGCACCGCCTGTTCGCAGCAACTTGACGCCCTCCTCAAATGAAGTCGTCTGCATAACACTCTGCTCAATACAGCTTTTGGCGTAAAAGTAGTGTTCAACATCTTTTAAATGGATCAGCTTCATACGGATATGTATACGTGAGACATTTTGCATATCTTCATAATATGTACCGAAGTCTTTGGGAATCGGCATACTGTAGAAGCGCTTGCCATCAGCATTCATAAAAATGATTGTCTTGCGGGCTTGTTGGATTTCAACAGGATATACCACTACACTGTTTTCGTAATGACCAACCAATCCCTTTACAAACCCGGATGGTAATGATTCGAATGGAAGCATATTCGGATAACCGCTCTGGCGCAAGACGCATGAGGTATCTGGTGGAAGTAACGGCAACCAGTCGTACACCTGATCTTGCCACCATGCAACAAGGTCATCAAGCGTTGTTACAGAAAAGTCCATTAACAACTCATATTCACTCTGGTCGCTGAGAGACTTTTCCTCATTTTCACTATATGAGTGCAGAATCAGGCTGCCAAGTAAGCATATTCCGGCCAACTGAAACAAAAGCCCGGTTTTCACAAATCCCGAACGTAATAACAAAAACAACCTACTCACTAGTCCACACCTCCATAATAAAACAATTAAAGTCCGTGAAAGAAACTATTCGCGCGCCATTAGAGTTTCCATTTTTGCATATTGCAATATTAATTTTACAATTTTCAGAACTGGGCGCGATGAATTCATTGCAGGTCATTTCCCTCTTCCCACTTCACCGCATTTCCTCCCTTCAAATGCCCCTGATTATGCTTTTATCGGGAAAACCGATGGCGTATATTGTCCCAAAAGGCTGCCGTCCCGCGGACCGCGGGGCGGGTGTGCGCGAAACCGAATGGGTTTCATGGAGAATAGATATAGTTTATGGTAGACGGCGTCAAATTGGAGAAGACAAGCGGCGGGTTCCGCGTTATCATACTGCTCGCTGTGCTGGCGGTCGTGCTGGCGCTCGGCGGCGGCATGGGGTGGCTCATCTGGTATTTCCGCCTGCCTCGACCGGCGCATGAGAACATCAAGCTCGAGCACGTGGCGCTGGTCATCCCGACCGAGGAGGCGCCGCCGGAAGAAAACGGGGTCACGGCAATCACCCTGCAGCCGAACAATGCGCTCTCTCCTTCGGAACTGGACGCCCTGTTCGCGGAAGGCGAAGAAAAATGGCCGCTGCAATTCCGCCTCGAACAGGTGGCCCAGGGCCTTCAAGCGCCAGACGGCCTGGCCATTCATCCATCCTCCGGCGAATTGTTTATCGCTGAGGAGACACCATCGCGCATCTCCATCATTCGCGATGGGCTCCAGGTGGTCATCGACCGGGAGACCCCCATCTATACCATGCACAAAGGGCGCAAAAAAAAGGCCGCGCCACTTTCCATGCCGGAAGGGATTGATTTTGACGCCGAAGGCAACCTGTATGTCGTCGAGGACCGACCCGGCGGGCGCCTGCTGCGTTTCAGGAATTACAGCGGCCGCTATCCGGAAGGGACCGTGGTTCCCCTGCCCGGCGACTGGAGCCGGTTCGCCTGGGAGAGCGTCGCGTGCGGTGAAAAGGATACCCTCCTGATGGCGGGTTCGGATATCGAGAGTGTCGCGGGAAGCAGCGAACTGACCCCCTATACCGGTATTATCCTTTACCGCGATGAGGAAGGGAACTGGTGGGTTCCCTACGAACGGCTGTTTGCCAGTTTCTCGGGAGTGTGCTTCTCAAAAAGCGGCAAACACGCCATCTACATTGAGGAAGTCATGGGGGGCGTCGGATGGATCGACCTGACCACGCGCCAGGTGCTGGGCGGCCACAGCACCATCACCGCCAAGGCCCCCGAGGGTATCTGTGTCCTGCCGGACGGCACGTTCCTGATCGCCCAGGAAAACGGCAGTGTGTTGAAACTGGACCCCGGCAACGATGAGCATGAGGTGGTCGTTGATGAACTCGGCGCCATTGAATCGGTCCTGTGGGACCCCGGCAACCAGCGCGCCCTGATCAGCGCCGACGGCCCGGGCAAGATATTCACCCTTTGGCCCGACCGGGCCATCTCCCCGCACGCCGACGCCATGAAATATGCCCCCTTCTATCCCACCTACACCCCCCGTCATGTGCCGCGCGAATGCCCCGAATTCCTCGCCAACGTGCTGGCCCTGGCCGGGCTGGACTACACACGCGACATCCGCCCCCCGGTCACTTTCAGGGATTTCACCAGCAAGGTGCCGCTGGTCGCCGCCGACGCCATCGCCGTCCCCGTGCTGGCCGCCCAGGAAATCCTCAACCCCATCAGGCGCGTGCAGTTTGTGATTTTCAACCCCAACCAGATGGCCATCGACAAAGACGGCAGCGCGAGCCTCCCCCTGGCCGCCTTCGCGGCCCGTAAAAACGATGGTGAGATCATCAAAACCAGCATGATGCAGGTGGAGAGCTATTTTTCGGCCTTCGATTCCGCCAAGTTTGATCCCGTGGACCTGGCCCGGATCGCCGTCCCGCAGGCCGGACCGGTGTCCGTTTCCTCACTGGGTATCGCCACGGTCCACCTGCTGGGGCTCGGACAGGGCGACGACTATTCCCTGGTTTTGAATCCCCGGTATCGGGACGACAGCTACATGGTGGTGTACAAACCGGACGGCACACGCATTCATTACCGGCTGGACAGCCCGGAGAGCCCGGCAGGTGGCGACCTGTGGGTAATCGCGCTGGCGGAGCGGGGCGCGGATACATGGGCGCTGCTGGGAAAAGCCGCGGAAAATTGACGTATGGGCCCCCAAAGGATGACGCACAGGATGCTGGAAGCATAACATGGCACGAACAGGATATTCCAAAGGCGCCGCCTGGGCGCGCGGCATCGTCCTGTGGGCGCTGTTCGCGGCGGGCGTCGACGCGGGGCTGCGCCTGGAATCGAGCGACACCCCCATGGCCATCGAGACCATTGCCACCGGCCTCTCCGCCCCCGGCGGCATGGCCGTTCACCCGGAAACCGGTGATCTGTTTGTCGCCGAACGTACCGCCGAACGCATCTCCGTCATCCGCAACCGAAAAGCGGTCCCCATCCTTTCCGGGCCACTGACCATCAGCACCAACCTGCCGTTATGGGTCCTGGCCGGCGGCCAGGAGACCATAACAAACGCTTACCTCCACAAACCTATTGATGTCGCCTTTGACAGCAAAGGCCACCTGTATGTCGCCGAATCAGCGGAATACGGACGTCTCCTGGAATTCACCGGCATCAACAGCAACAAGGTCAGCGCCCGTGTTGTCATCACCCCGTGGTTCAATATGACCTACGGCTACACCAGTATTGCCGTGGCAACCAACGACAGGCTCTTCACCACCGCGCAGCATGCCTCCAGCCGTACCATCACCATGGGCAGCGTCCTTACACGCAGTCCCGAGGGCCTCTGGCAACTGGTTGATTTCGGGCCTTTCGCGGAATTCGTGAATGTGGCGATTAACGCCGACGGCTCCTGGCTGGCGGTCGGTGAACGCAGGCGCGGGGATGTCAGTTGGTATGATGTCGACCGGGAAATTGAAATTTCCTCCGCCGACCACCTGGAAGGGATTCGTCACCTGGCCCTGCAGCCGGACGGCACCGCGCTCGCCTCGCTGGCCCGGCAGGACGGGACGTGGAGCCTGATGGTACTGGACCCCGTGGCCGGCACCATGCGCGAACTGGCGGGCGGACTGAACGATATCGGGGGCATCTGTGTCAATCCCCGCACCTCGGATATCTACATCTCTCTCTCCTGGAAAGGCGAAATCATGCGCCTGCACCGGCTGCAACCCTATGATGACTTTAATGAAGATGAAATGCTGCACCGCATCGAACGGAAATTCGAGTTCGAGCAAATCCTGCCCCCGAAAGAGTGGCCCGCGTTTTTTAAGAAATTTGTGGAAAAACTGGATGTGATTGAAACGATCAACCCTAAAATGACCAAGCTGCCCTCTTTGGGGGGCAGTCTTGCGCGTAATGCCGAGGGTACCGGCAGCGGATCGGGCAAAGGGCGGGACGGCTACGGACGCGGCAGCCAGATTCACCTGGGCACGATGGGCTATGCCGGCAAGGAACCCATGACCATGAATGAATTTGCCGCCGCAGTGCCCGTAGTGGCTGGCAAGGTCAAAACCCGACTGCTCAGCGATCCGAAACTGGAACCCGACCCCATCGAGGAGGTCAGTTTTGTACTCCTCTACCCCAACCAGACCATGGTAACCAGACAGTCCGCCGCCCCGAGCGTCAGCCTGATCCGCGTCCAGCACACGAGCGGCCATGTCAGCAAAACACGCTTCATGCCCAATCGCGATGGAAACGCCCTGCGCGACGATATGGACGAGGGCGACCTGCCCGATGTCCTGGTCTCCTTTCCCAGCGGCTTCATCACCCCCAAATCAAAACAGGCCTCGGAAGGCCTCGTCAGTGTCTATTTCTGCGGCATGGGACTGGGGTCCGATTACTGGATTGACATCAACCGACTCTTCCCGGAAACCAGCCGCATGGTCGTGGAAAAAAACAACGGCGACCGCATCCAGTATTCCGTTGAGCCCTACGAAGAGGACCAGCGCGCCGGGGGACAGAGCGTCCTCGTCGGCATGGGCACCCCGCCGCCGGGTGGATGGTACACCTTTAACGAATATCCCGCGCTCTGGAGCGTTTCCGATGCCGAACAGGTATCCCTGAAAACCAAACATTGGGTTGGGGTCCTCAGTGCACCCGCCCAGAATATCCGCGACCGCGCCTCGTTCGGCGAGGTCTATACCGGGGAACTTACCCAGGAAGAAATCAATTTGCGCCGCAAAATCGTCCTTCGCGCCGCTACCCGCTGGGAATAGCGGAATTTTTTACCTCAAGCGCAAAACGGCCAACGAATCTCCTTACTTGCTGTATGTCAGCAGGTTACGCATATAAATGATGTCCATCTCCTGTGCCCGCGGCAAAAACTGCACAAACCTGTCGCGCATTACTTAATAAACCGCCTGATCCCGACGAAGAATGAAGAAGAAGAGATGAAATAGAAAACCAAGAAAGAGATAGCACATGAAAAAAACAAAAACAAACTGGAAAGGAGGGATGCCCGGAACGTAGTGAGCAGGACCACAGGACAACAGGGTGAACTGGTTGCGGTCTGTTGAAAATAAATAAACGCGGCCAAGGTGGTCAAGGATGGCCACCCAAAGAAAAGTAAACTCATATTCACGGAGGAATAGAGATGCAAATATATAATAATGTTCCCGCCTTCTCGGTGTGGAAGAACTACACCAACAACGTGAGCGAGCTGCGCAAATCCATGTCGAAGCTCTCCTCAGGTTTGCGTATTGTTGATGCAGGTGATGATCCGGCCGGATTGGCCATCAGCGAGCGACTGCGCACACAGTACAGGAACAGTGCCGCGGCCGCCAGTAACGTCGAGAACAAGATCAACTACCTACAGACAGCAGATTCGTGGTTGCAGAAAGTCCACGACATCCTCGGCCGCATGGCTGAGTTATCCGTAATGGCCAATGACGGCACCAAGAGTCAGATCGACCGTGACAACCTGCAGGTTGAATTTGCGCAGATGCAGAAGGAAATTCAGCGCATTACCAGCGGCGCCACGGCGGCCGCGAAGTTCAACGGGTTGTACCTGTTCCGGGGCGGCAGCGGCGTTCCCACCATGACCGGCGACGGCGTGGTACAGGGCTTCGGCGCGGTACAGCTCCAGGTGGGACCGGACAGTAACCAGGTGTTCAAAGAAGTATCCCTCAACCTGGAAGCCGACACCTTCACGGTGATCGGTTCCTACAATACCTACAGCTACGGTTCCGTGAACATGACGCTGCTGGGCTCCAACATGAATTCGGTCGATTGGGCCAGTATCATCTGTTGCCAGCACCTGAGCGTTTCTGTTCAGTCAATAGCGCAGGGCGCCGTGGATAAACTGAACATCGGCATCGACTATGTCAGTTCCATCCGCGCCACGCTGGGCGCTGAAATGAACCGTATGTCACAGACATTGAGTGGTCTGCGTAACTATGAAGAGAACATTCGGGCAACCGAAAGCCGTATCCGTGATGTGGATGTGGCCTTCGAGACTACGAACTTCTCGAAATATCAAATCCTGACACAGATCGGCACAGCGATGTTGGCCCAGGCCAACGCACTGCCCGGCATGGTGTCCATGCTCGTCGGGTAATTCACCCGACACCAGCGTTTCAACGCACCGGGGAGGAACGGCCATCCGTTCCTCCCCTTTTTTTGCCCACTTCTCTGTCCCCGGATTCCTCTGTCCCCAGAATCCCGAAGTTTCCTCTGTGCCCGGAGTTCCCCCGCACTGGAAAACAGTCCCCACTCCCCCACCCCACAGCACAAACTACCTGTCATATAGAAATGCGGTCGTCTTTCTATATGACAGGTAGAATTTTTCTGATTATTGTATCTCATTGTATTTCAATGTATTATGTATTTTTTGAATAAGTGTTTTCGTCATATACGTATGCGGTCGTCTTTCTATATGACAGGTTGGAGGTTTGAAAATAGAGTATTTGCCTGAGTAAAACTGGCGAAAAAGGTGGTCGCATTTCATGTGATGGATAACCATTTCCACCTGCTTTTGCACTCGCCGCAGGAAATTCCGTCGGAAAAGAATATCTGCGAACGCTACAAGGCGTTTTATGACGGGAAACGGGTCATTTTTCCGGGAAGCCCCCAGTGCAAGGATTGGCAGGCCCGTCTGCTGAAAAAGGCCATGCACGACGTCTTTGACGAGGTAA
>RZZM01000154.1 GCA_009929845.1 Spartobacteria bacterium | reverse complement strand
CTACGCGACGTGGATTTAATCTCAGCGACTGGATGATCCAACCCGTTTCAGATTCAACAGAAGGCGACTTGGTTAACCCGGACATTGAGGACCAAAAGAGTGCGATTATGAACAGTGAACCCCGGGACAACCCGCCCAGGACTACACCTTGGTGTCACATTAATTTCCACGAGGGAAGGAGTTCTGAACCTACAACCTACCCCCTAATCACCTAACCCCCCTACCACCTAATCACCTAACCCCCTAATCACCTTAAAACGGCTGTGCGCATTTCAAGCGAGGCGCGGGTTTTTGGGGAAAGTATACAGATGCTCCAGGAAGTGGATAACGCGGGTAACGCGTGGTTCTCCGCCGTTTCAAAACGGGCGGTCCAGTCCTCCGGGATCATGGCGATGATGTCTTCCCGCGGTGTGCCCAGCGTCTGTTCGCAACAAAGTGTTTGCATCAGTTGCATCTGCTGAAGGAGCAGGTAGCCAATCTCTTCGGTTTGTAACGAACGTATCAGCGCCCCGGCGGTTGTACCGGCCAGGATGGCGACCATGGCGAGGGCCACGATGGTTTCCGTCAGGGTGAACCCGGCGCGCCGATTATGGCATTGGGTCCGAGCTGGAGATATCGGCATCTTCATTCTCGCCTCCCGGTTCACCGTCGGCGCCGTAACTGATAATCTCGAAGCGCTCGTTCTTCCGTCCCGGCGCCAGGTAGATATAGGCATTGCCCCACGGGTCCATGGGCACTTGCGGACTGTCCAGGTATCCCCCTTCCGGATACAGTCGCTTCGGATCGAGCCCGGCCGGGCGCTCCACCAGCGCCTGCAGGCCCTCGGACTGGTCCGGCGCCCTGTTTTGCTCGACACGGTAGAGATTGACCGCCGCCTTGAGGTTCTTGATCTGGATATGCGCGGCCTTCACCTTGGATTCACCCAGTTTCGGCAGCACGTTCACGCCGACGATCCCCGCCAGGATGGTGATGATGATCAGGACCACCAGCACCTCCATGATGGTGAAGCCCGCCTGCGCCCGGCGTTGTTTTTTCCGTCTCTTCTTCATATTCAACCTTTCATACTAAAACAATTCCTGCTGCCGGGCGTTGCCCACGTCAAACTTCTTGCAAAGCGCATCCAGCTTGGCCAGGTAATACGGAATATTTTCATCGCGGTTCTCCGGGTCCCAATCCGAGACCAGTTTAGCGGCCTCGTATACCGCGACGCTCTTTTTATTGCCCGTGACGTAATAGGAAACCTGGTCCCCGGCCTTGTATGCCCGGTCGGACTTCAACGCCAGTTCATAGGCGGCATTGCGCCCACGTTCCTTTTCGTTGATTTTATCTTCGTAGGCAGACGGGGCATTTTGAAGGCGCTCGGTTTTGGCCAGCTTCTTGACATGCCATTGGGCCTGCGAAATCGCGTCTTCGAAGGAGCGCCGCAACGCGGGTATATCCCGATCGCGCCCTTTAAGGCGCAGGGTGACCAGTTCGCGCAGGAAATCGCGCTGAAACGGCTCCAGTCCGCGGGACTTCAGAGCGGCGCCCTTTATGATCACTTCGTCGTTATCGCACAAGAGCGCATAGTTTTTCATTTTGTAGCTGTACATGGCCTTATATTCCCCATCGAATTCAATTTCGATGCCCGCGGGCAGCCATTCCCGGAACGCCTGGCGAAAATCTTCGATCCCGGACGAGGGCGGAACAAAATAGATGCCGTCGGTATCAATTTCGATGGGATGCCCCCCGTGCTCATTGATCCACTCGATCATGCGTTTCAGAAGCGTCCGGCCTTCTTCCGCGATCTTCGCGGCGGCGGCATAATCATTGAAGCGCCCCATGCTGAAGCCCAAATAACCGTAAAAGGAGTTAATCAGCACTTTAAACGTGCTTTGCAAGGCGTCCAGGTAATGCCGCTCGTCTTCCGACGCTGATTTGAGCTGCTCCTTGGCCTTCAGGCGGAACGTGCGCAGGGAATCAAGCATCGTAAGAAAGATGCCGAGTTCATCGCTGGTCGGCGCAATCCGCTGCTGGAGCATCAAAGAAGGATACAGGGAACGAATGTCGCAGTGATGCACATTTTCCGCCACGCCTTCAAAGAAGATATCCGTATAGCCGCCGGCGAATTCACGCGCGGCATCCGGCGTCGGTATGGCGTGCTTTTGCCGCAGGTACTCACGCAGCAGCAGGGCGTCGATCTTTGCGGCGTTTCCCCGCACGGAAATGTTCTGATAGGTGAACGGCAATAACTGCGCCTGGGCAAAGTAGATGGGCGAGAGCAAATCGCCCAGGGATCGTGTTTCGAGGATGTCATCACGGGCGTACTTCATGAGCTGTTCGGGATCGGAGTCGAACATGGAAGCAATCCGCGATCCGTCGATATAGGTCCGCTCCGGCGCATCAATGCCAAAGTGGATGGCGACATCCTTGAGCCCAAAGGAATTCAGGGAGCGGTGCGAAATATCATAGATCTGCACCAGGAAATAGGTGTCCACAATATGCCGACCGAAAATGGCGGCGCGGGGATACGAGACGGTTCGTTCCGCGACGGAAAAACGGCTGGCCCGCGTCGCCGGCACACTCTTGTCGCGCCCCAGCCGTAAAGACACCTTGCATTTTTTGGCGCGGGTGATGATGAAGGGCATATCGAACCGAAAGAAATTATGGCCCTCGATGACATCCGGATCGCGCTCCTGCACCGTCTGGACGAACTGTTCGAGCAGGGTCTTTTCATCCATCTCCACGCCGGAGAGGACTTGGGTCCAGCCGCTCTCATCCGCCATCGCGATGGCGATGATGCGGTCGGCGTCACGATCAGGATTGGAGAACTCGAACCCCGGCTCGGTATAGGTTTCAATATCCACCTGCATGCGTTTGACCTGCGAAAAGGCCATGTCCTTGAAAAAGGTCTTGCCGCTGAGCATCAGGTACTGCTGCACGGGATCGTTGATGAAGAAATACGGGGCGTCCGGCGCGGTCGGCGTCCGTTTCGTTTTCTTCTTCAGTTGGTCCACCGCCTGTTTGAGCCCATGCCACGATTCAAAAAACGCCAGGCTCTTCAGCGGGGCGTCGCCGGCGAGCTGCTCGATCCGCGCCTCCCCGCCCCACCCGTCAAGCAAATCCGCGGCTTGCAACCATACAAACGGTTCAAAACGGTCTTCTACCCGTTCGGTAGCGCCGTTCTTTCGCTGAAAAATGGCGATTTCATCGGGACTATCCTTCCGTTCAATGTGCTCAACGGCCACGATACCCGGCGCACTGGAAAATCCACTCAACAAGGGATCAAATTGTGTATTTGCTTTCATGGGCGGGAGTATACGCCAAAAACAAACGGACTGACCACCAAAAACGCGAATTTATGGCTTCATCGTTCGGCGAAGCGCGCGGCGATGTACTTCAGGGCCTCGGCGATGGTCAGCTTGGCACTGCCAGGGCCGATGCGTATGTAAAATTCTTCGTCAAACCCCTTCTGGTTCAGGAAGACGGGCCGGGGACTCCGGGCGCACTGCACCACGAAGATGCGTTTGTCCTGATAGGGTTCAAAGGTGGCATGGATGAACGGGGAGACATCCTGCCCCATGGAGGCCTTGACCAGGTTCCAGAAATGCAGCGCGAACTTGTCCTCGTTCTCAAACTGGTCTATCTCCAGGCCCAACGCATCGCCGTTGTCGTTCACGCCAAGAAACAGGATTCCGCCTGATGAATTGAGAAAGGCCGAAAGGGTCTTCAGCGCGGCGTGTTCGATAGCCGGGTCCTTGCGTCCGGCCCGGATATGCCAGCGCAGGGTCGACTTGAATTCCACCGTGAAACTCTCGCCCGTGCGGATGAGGTCCTGCACGGTGGCGCCGACGTCGGCGGCATATTCAAAACAGGATAAAAACTCGACCGCGCGGGCGGCATGATCGCGCAAAGTCAAAAAACTGGCTTCGGGATTTTTCCAGTCCGGCAGGAAAACACGCGCGCCCGAAAGCGCAAACGGATCGACCGCCTCTGGCCCGGCCCCGTCGTCTTCGGTCACGGGCAGGTGCACGCTGAAAAGAGTATTGGCATACTCCGAGGGCGTAATGCGGTTAAGCGCCAGGAGCATGGGCAGAATCACGCCCGCCTGGTGCACATGGCGCAGCACACTGACCACGGCCTGCTGCGGTTGTTTGAGTTGTTCATACACCCGCCGCATGATGTGAAGCAGTCCGTCACGGGTGATGTCCGCTATGCTGACCTGGCCCTCGGTATAATGAATCAGGAATTCATTAAAACTCTTGGTCGTGCCGGTGATCCCCCCGAAAAAGAAGCCCAGTTGCTGCTGCTGTTCGCCGAGCACATCCAGAAAGGCGTCCAGGTTGCCCACCGCCGCTCCGGCAGGGTCAAACTTGCCGCGCGCCATCGGATCCGGCCCGAGCGCCACGTCCCACGCGGAGGTCAGGGCAACGATATCGCCACGCACAAAGCGCTCCTGCGCGGCAAAGAGCATGTAGGCCGAGATGTCGCTTTCATCATACTGCCCGGATACGCACAGCTCCCGGTTGATGTGTTCGAGTATCCGCAAATCAGGATGGGCCACCTCATGGCCGGCGGGCGTAAGCAATGGGGCGCCGTCATAATACAGGGCGTAATCCGCATCCCGTTTCACGATGTCCAATAAATACGGTTTAATCTCTTGCGCGGCCATGTCCCTGTTCATTCCCATTCAATCAGAAATGGATAGTTTACCGCATCGCCATTCACATCCATCCACCATCCATCGGGTTTCATGGCCAGGTAATGCTCATTGTCGTTGTTGTTGTTTGGCTCCGGCGGCGTCCAGTTGGTGTATTCCCAAGGCTCGCCATTGACCCACGTCCAGCGGCCTTCGCTGTCAGCGTCCGTCCCGCCCAGCCAGGTCGTCCGCCCGAGACTGCCCCATCCGAAGGTTTTTGTGATCCACGCCTGTTCCTCCGGGGAAGTAATCGCGGCGAGGTACCCGCCGCACCGGCGCGCATACGCATCCGCTTCCGCCCATTTCATCGGCAAAAGGATGTAGGCATACCGATGACCTTCGTGTCGGTACGCCCCCTCGGGGACCGACTCCGGGTGCGCGGCGAGGGCCTGCATGTTGGCGATCCCCGCGGCCAGGAACGCGCGAAAGGTCCGGCACGCGGGAACCTCTTCGATGGAGGCGAAGACCTGTCCGGCCCGTTCGGCGGCGCGGTCAAAATCATCCTGTTCGAGGGCGGGCAGTATGCCGCCTGTCAGGGCATAATAGACAGCGTCGTTGCAGGTCAAACACGTCAGGTTGGTCATCCCGGCAAGGGCGGAAAAATCGCGAATGCGCGTCTCTCCCAAATCCAGCCGATACAGCGGCACGCCGCGCAGCGCGTCCAGGGTATCAATCCGGCGCGCTTCTTTCACATGGGTCAGCGTAAACAGGTATTGATTGTTGGAATTGATGGTGAGGTTCCATCCTTGTCCGGGCCAGACCCGGTTGATACGGTCGCGGTACATGCGCAACAGCGCGGTTCCCTGGTCGGAAGCCAGATAGGGGTTGGTGAGGATCAGGTTGTAGGTGGCGGTGTCCTCCGCGACCACCATTTTGTTCTCGGCCTTCGGCGGCGCGCCCACCCAGATCGCGTTGTTGATCACAAACTTGAACGGCCATTCCGCGCGCGCGGCAAAATTGGAAACGGCCTTGCGCAACACAAATTGATTGCGACTTAATTTTCCCAACGACCAATCGGCATCGTCCTTGATCCAGTCGTTGAAGGGGCCGGCCACATTCACGGTGTAAATGTCTTCGACCGACTGCAACGGGCCCAGCGATCCATCCGCCATGCGGGCGGTGTGGTATTCCCGCGGATCAAATTCAAATACCACCTGGTCCCCTTCGATACGATATCCGAAGATGTTATCCTGCTGAACCACAACGGGGGTCGGGACGGGCGGCGGCTCCACCGCAGGCGCCTCCGGTTGCTTGCGCACAAAGAACATGAGCGCAAGCATACAAAGCAGTGCGCCGATGATGATGAGTGGAAGCGCCCACTTCCGAAGCAGGGAAATCGACGCAGGCGTATTGGCCGCGCGGTCCATACAGGCGGTCACCGCCCGGGCCAGTTCACCGGCGGACTGATAGCGGTCGGCCGGGGCCTTCGCCAGGGCCTTGAGCACAACAGCATCCAGTTCGGGGCCGATGGGATTGACCATCCGCTTTCGTCCGGGGCGCTTCTCGAATTGTCGCATCCGTTCCCGCAGCACAACACTCGGGGGTTCAGGCTTGACTTCGGTGATGCTGTGCATCACTTCCTCGACAGAACCGAATACTTCATAGGGGAAGGCGCCGGTCAACATCTCGTAAAGAATGACCCCCAGCGAATAGACATCACTGCGAATGTCGATGCGGTCCGGCTCCGCCTCGATCTGCTCCGGACTGGCCCACTGCAGGGAACCCAGGAATTCCCCGGAAACCGGTTCGCCGTCCTCCTCCCCGTCCCGGGCCGCCAGCCAGGCCAGCGGCGCGCGCGCCACGCCGAAATCCAGGATGTGCGGCTCGCCATACGAATCAACCACGATATTCGACGGCTTCAAATCACGATGGACAATGCCGCGCAAATGGGCCGCGTTCACGGCGTCGCAGATACGCACAAACAACCGCAGCATATCGGTATAATCAGCGGCAATCCCGGGAACAGGATCGTTCTCGCGCATTTCATCGATATGTTCGGCCAGGATGTTTCCCTGCACATATTCCATGACGAAAAACGGCCAGCCTTCCTCGGTCTCGCCGCGGTCGATGACGGAAACAATATTGGAGTGATCCAGGGCGGCCAGGATGCGCACCTCGGTTTCCATGCGCGTACGCTCCACCTCGGAACCGGGCAATTCATCAATAAGGATTTTAATGGCCACCTTGCGCCCGGTGGAAATCTTCACGGCCTGGAAAACAATCGCCTGGCCCCCCTCGTTCATCTCGCGAACGAGTTCATAACCATCTATATGAATCGGGATATCGTCATAGGGCGCGCCCTCCGACGGTACCGATTCATGTTCCGGTTGTTCCTTGTCACCTGGCTGCATTGTTTTTGCTCCAACTCTCTGTGTACAGTACACAAGATTGCGCAACTGTACATGGCAAAAATCGGTCTTTCCCCTGTCAACCTACATACCGACGCTCGATTTTCGCGTCGATGCCCACAAGGATTTCATACGGAATGGTCCGGCAGATCGCGGCCAGTTCATTAGCCCAGACGCGCTCTTTTTGCTGAGCGCCGATGAGGACCGCCTCGTCGCCCCGTTGTACGCCGCTGCCGGGACCCAGATCAACGGCAATCCAGTTCATGCTGACGGCGCCGACGACCGGACAACGGCGACCGTGGATCAGCACCTGCCCCCCCTTGTGCAGGGCCCGCAGATAGCCGTCGGCATACCCGCACGCAATCACCGCGATATCCGTCGGACGGGACGTTACATAGATGCTGTAATAACCAACCGCAAAGTTTTCCGGCACGCTTTTGACCTGAATGACCCGCGTCTTCCACTGCAAAATGGGCCGGGTATGCGCCCGCATGGATTCATCGCCGGTGCCGTACCCGTACAACACAATACCGGGACGAATACCATCCAGATCCCACTCTGCATGATATAGAATGGCGCGCGAACTCGACAGGTGCTTGAATAGTTGACGCCCAAGATGCGTCTGAATGTTGTCCACCGCCGCCAGGAAACGGTCCGCCTGCATTTTGGCCGCCTGAGGTTCCGATTTTTCAACCATGGCAAAATGACTGCACAGGCCCTGGATATCGAGCCCTTCTTTGGCGTCCAGTCGGATGATCAACTCGGGGGCCTGCTGCCAGGGCAGGCCAATCCGCCCCATGCCTGTATCGATTTTCACATGCACCGGCAGGGTCGCGCCCAGCTTCTCCGCCTCCGCGGCAAGCGCGCAGCCGTGCTCGAAGTCCGCCACGATCGGAATGATCCGATGTTCCAGCAGAGCCGACACTTCATCAGGCTGCACCACGCCGATAACCAGGATATTGACATCCGGGAGTACCGCCCGAAGCTCCAGCGCCTCCTCCGCATACGCCACCGCAAACCAGCGCACCCCGCGCGCCGCCGCGCGCTGGGCCACCGCCTGCGCCCCGTGCCCATACGCGTTCGCCTTGACCACAAAAATGATGTCCGTCTGCGGACGCAACACATCCCGCAGACTCTGAATATTGCGGTCCAACCGCTGTAAATCTACTTCAACCCAGCACCTAGCCATACCTCTGATCCTTTTTCCATATTTTCACACGCAGTAAAGCCATTTCACGAAATAATGCAATAATGAAAAATTGCCGGAGAAGGAATAGGGCTGAGCATGGAATTCTACACTTGTCAGGCACGACTACGCGCGAGTGCGAAGCCTCGCTTTACATGTCAGCGAATGGTGGATGAAGGGACAGGCAGCGCATCCAGACGATGGCGAACGATAGCCCGATGTCTGGCTGACGGAATGGATTCAATCATGGCCCGGGCCTTTGCCACGTCAAAGGAAGGCAGGTATTCCAGTTCAGGAAGTGCCTGAAAAAGGCGAGTGCGGGTCGGGCTCAGATAAAGAATATCCAGCAGGGCCTTCTCAGGAACAGCCATAGGAACATGGCCATTGAGCATTTCATAACCCATGAAAAATTCGGGACACACATGGTGCACCGAGACCACGCCCATCGGAGTATTCCAGCGATGTGTTCGGGCCGTGGACACCGCATAAACAACATGGGGAATCTGCGAGATCATTCCGTGGCGATAGAGCGCGCTTTGCAGGGAAATATAGCAGGGCAGCGGCGCGGTCAGGGCGGCCGGTAACTGTAGCATCTGCACTCGATCAGGAAAGCACCATAGACCCCGCTTGAGCGATAGGACCAGCTCCGACTCCTCAAGGCGGCTCAATATCTTGCTCGCATGGGCCCGGCTAGTTTTCAACAGAACGGCGGCATCGCCTGTTTCAAAAAAAGGCAAACTACGTCCTCGCAATATGCGTAACGCTTCCATCATTCGCATTACAGTGCCTCCAATCGTTCGAAAAGCGTCATCTGAATCTGATCCCAGACGTCTTCCTGCTCATAAATGCGTTGTTCATCAGGAGGAAGGTAAGCCACAACCTGGCTCATAAAATGGTCATAACCGAGTGCGGCCAGATTGCCTGCCGCCTGTTGGATATCTACCTGTTTGAGAGCATGACGAACTAATGCTATCCGTTCCTTTGACCAGAGCAAATGCAAATCGAATACATCGCGGGCCTGCGGAACACTGCGGGAGGCCAATGCGCCAATTTTGTGCAGGCACGCCACCTCCGCCGGATAATGCGGACACATGAAAGCCATAATGTTATATTGCCTTGGAATGTCGGGATCAACCGCCTCAAATAACGGTTCGCCATCAAAGCCCCGTCGCGAAAATTCAAGTTTGGTCGGAATAGACCGTGGTTCATCCGGAATCAGGAGTCCCAGCTTCCATCGTTGCGTAGTCTCCGACTGCTTGTGCTCGGTAATATGCTCAATGCTGATCTGCCGGGTCTGAAGCAGATGGCGAAAGGAATCGGAATGCAGAATGCCATTGACTCGCTCCTGAAGAACATGAACCGGAATACTGACCACATCCAAATCCATATCTTCTGAATAGCGAGGACTTCCAAGAAAAAAGCGAAGATTGCATCCACCCTTCAACGCATAATCTCTCTTGTCCACTTTTCTCCCAAAAAACGACAAAAACGCGAGGTGAAAGCACTCGACAGCCACTATGGACGAAAAAGTTTTCATGGATTTACAGTACGCGTTATCGACATATACGTCAACTGCAGTTTTCAGCACATTGCGAGGCCAAGGTGGGCTGCGCCCACAACCCAAGAGGCCGGAAGGCAGAATCAATTTTGACTATCTTTGACTGGAATTTACTTTCCCTGCCACGTATCTCCCGGCACTATCCCGCGAGATGAGTGCTGACGAATGTGATGTTTTAATGGAGTTCCCGGAAGAATTCCGGGTGGTTATCCGGCGCTATGCGCGCGTGGAACAGGATATCCGCGCGCTGGTCCAGGAGCGTTGCAGCCATATCTGCGGCCTTTGCCCCGTGATCTGCTGCCGGTATGATATCTGCGAAGAGGTGGGCGACAGTCCCTTTCTTTCCCTGTTGCAGGCGCTCTATACTCCAGATGAGTACATGGATGACCGGTATGGCTGGCTGGGAGGCGCCGGATGCCTCCTGACGTGTGGACGTCCCCCGGTCTGCTACGCCTTTTTCTGCGATGAACTGCTGGCGTGTTTTGAGGATGCGCGCGAACGCTATATCCTTGAGACCCTGGGACGCCTGATCGGATACATCGGCGATCGCGCGCTGGGACGCCGCCACCTGGTGGAGATTACAGACAGGGAACAACTCCATAAACTCAACCTGAAACGGATCATGAAGCGAACAGAAGAGGCGCATGAAGTCTACCGGATTATCCGGGACTACTTTGCCGGCAACAGCATTACCGATGAGGGGTGGCAGGCCCTGGCACATATCAAGGCGACGATTGACATGCACCCCTGACACGGGTTACTGGTGAGTTATGGATGCGGATGTGACAACCTATTATATTGACGGCGTATGGGAAGTGCTGGTCGGTCGTACCGACCGGGATAATGACATCCTCAGTCTGCGCATGGCGCGGCCCAATGACTGGTGGTTTCACATCAACGGCATGCCCGGCAGCCATGTGGTGCTCCGCTGTCATGACCGGGAGCCCCCCACACGCGACATCCTGGAGCAGGCGGCAGCCATTGCCGCCTACCACAGCAAAGCGCGGGCCGGCGGACGCGCCGCCGTACACGGCACACTGGCCAAACATGTCTCCAAACCACCCAAAGCCAAGCCGGGCACCGTGCATATAAAGAATGAACGCACCTTCAAAGTGAAACCCATGCTGCCGACCAACCTGTGACACCCGATGCAAAGCCGCACCTTTACATTTGAACTGCCCTGCCCTGTCGAACAACTCCTCACCCACGCCCGCCGGGAAGCCGATGCGCACGGCATCACCTTCACCGGCGACACCCAAAGCGGCGCCTGTTCCGGCCACGGCTTTTCCGGACACTATACCGCTTCGGGAACCACCTTGCGCGTCACCGTGGACCAAAAACCCCTGTTCATCCCCTGGGCCATGATTGAAAAAGGCGCCCGCGACTACATTGACCAAACCCTGCGCACACTCGATATGACCACACACCAGAAATAGTCAGCGGCCCCCTAAAACCTGACAACCTCAGAACTCCTTACTCCCATAATTTCGTTTTTTTTGCGCAAATTATTCTTCGCGACACACGAATAGCTTGATTCATACAAAGGCTCTGCAGAATTAAACCACCCGCTTCGCTGGAGGCCACGGAGGT
>RZZM01000557.1 GCA_009929845.1 Spartobacteria bacterium | reverse complement strand
GACAGATTGCCCCTTTCATCATAATCAAAATCCATTATTTGCCCGGCCACACTTATTTGGCTTACATTAAATGCATCATCATACTTCACCTGCCATCGACGCTGAAGCGCATCTGTAACCTGCGACAGCGAAGCCCCCAATCTCCCTGAGTTATTGATATATGCCCTGGAGACACCGCCTGCGGCATTGCTGATGGTTAACCCACCCGCGGAATCATAGGTAAAGGTAATTCGCTCTGCGCCGCCATCTCTATATGTTGTCGCCAGCCGACCTTTTGTATCATACTCCATGTAGGTATGCGTATTGTCGGGGTAGGTAATGCTTGAAACGGCATGTTCGCAAGCGGCGCCCTGTCCTGTGATATACGTGAAAGCAATACGGCCCCAAGTACCGGATACCGCACTCAGATGCTCCCCGCCTGGATCGTAGGACAATGTGGTCACTCGTCCGACTTCATCCGTAATGTATTGAATACGACCCTGTGCGTTGTATGCGTAGGCGATATCCTGGCCATAGGAATCGGTCAACCCATCCAACCGGACGCCTGTGTATTGAAAGGTAACCCGATAGCCATCCGCATTCTCGATATAGTTATACTGGCCATTGCTGTTGAATACAGCCCTGGATCCATCTTTTTCATACAAGGTATATACCCCGCCCTGCTTTTTTAATACACCATGATCACCAATCCCAGACTGGTAAGACCCATCTCCCTGTAAGGTGAAATAGCGAACACCCAGCACAGATCCGATGGAGACATGTCCATTCGTATCCGTCAGCAACTGCGCCATATAGGATATGGGATTGCCATAGCCCATGGGCCCCAGATCATTTCGCAGGCTGATCTCACCAAACGCATCCGCCTGCTGAAGTTCGAAGGCCATTAATTGAGCTTCATCATGGGTGTATATACCCAGGTTTCCGAGGTAAGTGGCATTCTCGGCAAGTACCTGGTTGTATTGCGCGACCGTCGTGCCCACTTCCTGCCGGAAGTTTGCAAATACAACTTCCCAGGCCTGGGAACTCATATACTGCGGTTTCATTTCATCCTTCATGGAGGCCCAGTCAAGAATACCGTCATCATTGAAATCAAAGATGCCTATCTCCACATCATCCAACGAAAGGTCTGGATGCAATGCCAGGGAAAGCCGTCCTTTGGCGCCGGGCGGGATCACGCCGGCCGGTCCCTCGTTTTCAGTGATGGCAAGATAGACAAGGTTCGTGTATGTGGTTGCATCCGCTTTGTGATCTTCAGACACCGCGGCACGCTTTGTTTCCAGGAAGAACAATGGGGCCTGTTGATCCACATTTCCGCTGTTCACATATTCCACCATAATGGAGGTCTGCCGACCGGGCCTTACAATGGCGGGCGCCACAATGGAAAATTCGATTCCGGCCACTTCCACAACACTCACCTGCACTGCATTTTCAAGCAGGCGATGGTTTTCGGCATGCCTGATTTGCACATCGTACATGCCCACCGATGCCGCTGTCAGGTTGAACGTCGCATGAATACATGATGAATTCATCCAGGTCACGGAAGCCGCCGTGGTTGTTGTTCCCGCCGGAGAGATTAACTCGCAGATCATCTCTTCATTCAATCCGCCACCTATTAAAGTCAGGGTCGATGCTCCATTGTTGCCCATTGATGCAGGAGAAACGGATGTCAATGAAAATACAACTTCGGACGCGCTCAGCGAGTAGCCGGTGGCGCCGCCGGGCAGGGAATTGACATAGACGAGGATATAGTAATCGCCGACGGCCGTATCCGGCAGGGTCAAGTCGGCATCGGGTTGATTCCATCCATCCTGTTTGTAGTCATAGTTCTGCCGGGTGGGCACATATCCGCGGGCCACGTACATTTCGGTAACGCCAGTGGCGGCCTGGCGATCAAGGGCTATGTGAATATCCCTGTTGGCGCCGGGCGTAAGTTTGAACCACAGACTTTGTCCGCTCTGCGTAAACTGTCCGACTACCGCCGCGCCATCCACCTTCACTTCGGCGCTGGCCAGGGTGGTGATTTCATCGGCGCTACGTGTATTGTTGTTATGGTTGGAGCCTTCGGTGATTCCATAGAGGGCGTTGGCCTCGACCATCCAGCGATAGGCGCCATCCACACCGCCCGGCACACGTACCTGTCCGGTCATATCCAGTGACTGGTTGTTGGCCAGGTTGGTCCCGAGGGCCACCAGCACATTACCCGCTTTCATAATGGACCCGGTCGTTCCGCCCAGGTCCTGGATGAGATAGACCGCGTCATGCCAGGGGCCAACGGCGGGGTCTTCACCGATGTTTTGCACCGTCCAGTGTACCTCCACCAGCGCGCCGGCCAACACCGATGTGGGCCCGGCAACTTGCGTGACAATCAAATCAATGCCGGAAGGGGCCGTCTC
>RZZM01000153.1 GCA_009929845.1 Spartobacteria bacterium | reverse complement strand
GAATGAAGAACAATAGATTGGCCCATATCATTGCATTTTCGACCGGCATCGCCTGTTTGCTATATGCCGTTTGTCTGCCATCCGCCTCCGCGGGCGTCCCGCAACCGATGGTCATCTACTGCGGGCAGGCCCTCAACGGATATGGCTGGCCCTATACGGGCGATGCCGATGTCATCCTGCTGAGCGGAACCAATGAAATTACACGCCACACCATCACCGGCCCCGTCGCGCCGGGCATCAACTTTATGCTTTACCTGAATATCGATGACAATCGCAGCACCAACCGCTACGCGAATGGAACGGTTGTCAGCGGGCAGGAAGTCTCGATTATCATCCATGATGTCTTTGGACAACAGACCATCGTGCAAAGCAACGCCATCCCACCCGTCGGCATACCCGGCACCGTGACCGTCGTCAACGTCACCGCCGGGATTGATTCCGACGCCGACGGCCTGCCGGACCTCTGGGAATGGGAACTGGTCGCCTTCTCCGGCGGCGCCCTCACCAACATCACGGATGTGCATCCCGGCGATGATTTCGACGGCGACGGCTCAGACAACCTCGAAGAATACAACGCCGGCACCTTCGCCTTTTTGGATTATGATTACTTTTACATCGACCGGGCCGCCCCCATCGTAAACGGCTATTTTGACATCAGCTTCATCACCGTCCCCGACAAAATATATCGTCTCCAGAGCATCGAGGACCTCATGACAAATGACTGGCAGGACCATCCCTACGCCCTGAGCGCGGGCGGCGCCCTTACCACGGACTTTGCCACCGGCACCGGCAACCGCCTCCACCTCTACGTCCCCGTCGGCGCCGGCCCCACCACCCTGCGCCTGCGGGTTCAATAAGCCGATGGATTATGACATCACATCACCGGGCTCCGCATCGGGCCCGTTCTTCTCCCCATACATATCTTTCGCTATCTCCGGATAGTGTTTTCGCATACAATCGGGACAAATGCCGTGTGAAAAAGACGCATCCGAATTCTTCTGCACATACGCCTCTATCTGTTCCCAATAGCCTTTGTCGTCACGCACGCGCTTACAGTAGGCGCAAATCGGCAACAACCCGCGCAATTGTTTGATTTCCGCCAGTGCGGCTTCCAGCTCAGTATTCCGTTTCTCCAGATTTTCCACCAGCTCAAGCCGGTCGCGGCGCAAGCGCTGATAGTCCAGGGCCTGGCGGAGGGTTGTAATAATCTCCTCGGGCTGATTGAGCGGCTTGGTCAGGTAGCGGTAAATCTCCCCGCTGTTGATGGTGGCCAGAATCTGCGGCACCTGGGTATATCCCGTCAGCACCATACGCAGGATATCCGGGTGCTCCTCCTTGACCGTCCGCAACAGTGTCAATCCATCCATGACCGGCATGCGCAAGTCGGAAACAACGACCTGGAAGGACTCTTGCCGCAGCAGTTCCAGGGCCTTTTGGCCGCTGTCCACAAAACGCTGCTGGTAGGGTTCATGGAGAAGAAATCGCTCCAGGGAGTGCAGGATGTTGACTTCATCGTCCACAAAGAGCACCCGGTCCTTACTGTAATCCACCTTCTGTTCGGTCATTGTTCCATCTCCTTCGGCAGCGAAAACAGGAAGGTGGCCCCTTCGCCTTTTCTGCTTTGCACTTGAAATGTTCCCTTGTGTTTACTCACAATAATATCGTACGAGATGCTCAATCCCAGGCCGGTTCCCTTGCCGGCATCCTTGGTTGTAAAAAACGGGTCAAACACCCGGCGTTGCTGCTCCTCGGCAATGCCGGAGCCATTGTCCCGCACCGCGCACCATACGGCATCGTCGGTTTGCCACGTACGAATATGGATGAGGCCCCGCTCCATGTCCGGCCGGCTTTCGATGGCCTGCGCGGCATTGACAATCAAATTCAACAGGACCTGATTAATCTGGCTGGGCACGCATTGCGTCATGGGTATATCCCCCTCCTCAAATTCAACATCGGCATGATACTTGTAGGCATTGCGGGAAATGATCAGCGTATCCCGGACGCGCTTATTCAAATCATAGCCCTCCCGATGGCCGGAGGTGTCCGCCCGGGAAAAATCGCGCATGCTGTTTATGATGGAGGTGATTCGCTCGAAGCCCTCGTGCGATTCCGCGAGCAGGGCATCGAAATCACGTGTAATAAAATCGAGTTTGATTTCCTCCTCGCGGCAGCGTAGCCGGTCATACATTTCGCCGGACGTCGCCGAATCAGCTTCTTTCAACGCCTCCCGGTACTCCTGCAGCAGCCCCATCACCGCGCGCATACTGCTTTCCATCGTGGCAAAATTCAGTGAAACAAAGCCCACCGGATTATTGATTTCATGGGCAATCCCGGCGGCAAGCTGCCCCACCGAGGCCATTTTATCCTGCAATAAAAGCTGCTGCTGGGTTTCCTCGAGTTGACGGGTCCGTTCACGCACCTTCTCTTCCAAGGTTCGATTGAGGGCCTCCAGGGCCTCGCGATGTCGGGCCAGTTCTTCATCCATCCCTTTGCGTTTCAGCGCATTGATAATAATCGTCCCCAGAAATTCCAATGCGGACCGTTCCGTGGGCGACCATTCGTGGGCGGCGGTGACGGCGTCAAACCCGATGAATCCCTCCACCCGGTTGTTCCACACCAGGGGGACCACCAATATCGACTGGATACCCTGGCTGAGCAGGATGTCCTTTTCCGCCACGGCTTCCGGGCCCAGATCGTCCACCCGTTGCACGCTGATGCATTCCTGGCGTTTAAGTTTACATATCCACCAGGGAAAGGTGGTTAGCGGCAATCCCTGAAGATGTTCCCGGGCCGCTTCAATACCGGGCGCGCACCATTCATGCGTATTGGTCATCGTCTCATCCACATTTGAAAACAGGAAAACATACGCCCGGTCAATCCCCATGCTCCGGCCAATCCGGCCCAGGCCGCCTTCAATCTCCGAATCTATAGTCTCCGCGCCGATATTGACGAAATGGGACGCCATTTCCGCAACCCGGGTCTCTAGTTCGACGGAGCGCCTGAGCAGCTTCTCCGCCTTTTTTTGAAGGGTAATATCCGTCATGACCGTCAGGAGGAATTTTTTGCCCTGGTTTTCAATGATCTCCCCGGAGAATAATCCCGAAAGGACCGCGCCCCGCTTGCCGCGGACCCTCAGTTCCTCCCTGTCTATCGCCCCCCTTAACATCAGAATTTCATTTA
This sequence comes from Spartobacteria bacterium, assembly GCA_009929845.1. Classification (GTDB taxonomy): domain Bacteria; phylum Verrucomicrobiota; class Kiritimatiellia; order RZYC01; family RZYC01; genus RZZM01. The sequence goes on along the minus strand of RZZM01000153.1, from coordinate 8,217 downwards.
CTATCCGCTTTTGATTCTCATCCTCATACAAATGAAGCTCATCCGCCGTTTTCCCGAGTACTTCATCCCGTTCGTATCCGAGAGTCTCCAGGAAGGCGTTATTGACATTCATGAACACCCGGTCGGGAATACTGCTCAACGTCATCAGCGCAGGATTATTATCAAACAGCTTGTGAAACATCTGAAGGGCCTCTTCCTGCCGGGATAGGTCCTTGCACGCCCCGTACAGGCACGTATCCCCATTCCAGGTCCCCAGCCAGGCCCTCGTCTCAACGGGCAATGTGGACCCATCCTTCCGCTGAAGGGGAATCGGGCACATATGCTCCTCGCCCCGGAGCATGGCGCCAAAAATCCTTTCCGCTTCTTGACGACAGGCCGGAGGATGCACATCCAGCAGATGCATCCCTTGCAGCTCTTCTTCCTCATACCCCAGCTTCTCGCAGACCGCCCTGTTCGAAAACAGGATGCGCCCCTCCGGCGTGGAGACAAAAAACAGGTCGTCGACGGTATTGAAAAAGGTCCTGAAATTTTGCTCGCTCTCATGCAAACGCGCTTCCGTGAATTTACGTTGGGTGATGTCGCTGTGCGTGCCATACATCAGCAATGGCTTGCCCGCGTCCGTCCAGGTCACCACCCGCCCCCGGTCATGCACCCACACCCAATGCCCGTCCCGGCGCTTCATCCGAAGCTCGCAATCATAGTTGGGCTGCCGTCCGCTGAAATGATCCTGTAACGCGGCTTCCGACTTCTTCAGGTCATCCGGATGCGCCAGCTTCTCCCACGTCGCTATGCTGACCGGTTCGAGTTCCGCCAGGGTATACCCCGCCATCTCCGCCCAACGATCATTGAAAACAGTCTTGCCGGTCTGCACATTCCACACCCAGGTGCCCACATTCGTCCCCTCAATGACATTGGCCAGCCGTTGCCGCTCCTCACGCAGAACTTTTTCTATCCGTTTTCGTTCAATATGCCGCAGTATGCCCAATAAACCGAAAAGCACAAGGGCCACCGCCGCGCCCAGTCCGAATAATTGCTGTAACGGCTTGGCCGGACCAAACACCTGCCGGGCCGACAAAGCGAACCCCAGCGCGTAGGGCGTCGATTTCACGGGCACACGGCAAAAAACTTTTCCGTTACTGATCAGAACAGAAGATGCGCCTTCCTTGTCATTGGCATGGGTGATCCGGGGGGGCTCGTGCGTACCGTTCACCCCGTACACGAGGTCAGGACCTTCATATAAACCGCACCACTTGTACCCATGGTCTTCCAATGAACCCTCCAACTGACGAATGAATTCATCCAAAGACAGGGTGGCAACCACGACACCCACCACGCGCTCCTGCCACCGGACCGGCTCAAGCACATAAAAGCCCTTCGCGCCGGGCTGATCCAGATACCGGACCTTTGCGCCGCTTTCATCAATGAAAGGCAGGGGGCCTTCTCCCCCGTTTCCCCGCACCTGGTCGTTCTCGATCAGCACCAGCCCATTGGTCTCGGCCACAAGGATACTTGAAAACAACGGGGTCCCCAGCGAGCTTTGGCGGGTCAGCAGATCGGCGCAGTGATCCTTAAGCTGATACAGGGTGGCGCGCAAGCCATACTGCAATGACATACCCAGCGCCTTGTTCTTGAAATAGGCCAACAACTCGTCATCAGTCGCCAGCAGGTCAATATCCCGCCGGGACTGCGCCATGAAGTACTCGACCGATTCCGCCAGTCGCTCCGTTTCGCGAATAAAGCGGCCTTCCGCATAACCACGCAAATCGCGCTGGGTTGTATAGTTGATGAAAAGCAGATGCAGCACATACAACAACAGTATCATGTTGATCGCCGTCAACAGGACATCCGGCCATCGTCGAACTGCTGTCTTTTCTTTTCCCATGCGATTCAACCTGCCGGAGGCGCCATCACCCGGATCGGGGAACGCCCCGCCTCATGCCAACAACCGGTTTCGGCCCGGTGTACTCACTGGAAGAACACCGGATAATAACTGAACACATCCGGATAGTACTTCCGGACAAGCTCCACATAGGAGCCATCGGCCATGCATGACCGCAGGAACCCGTTAAAAGCATTCAGTAATTCCTGGGATTCCTGCCGGAACGCCACGCCCATTTCCTGCTGCTCGGACATGGGGCCGATCACCTTGATTCGCCCGGGCCATTTCACCAAGGCCACTAAACTGTCCGGGACATCCAGCAATAATGTATCGGCCTCGCCCTGAAGTAACGCCGGCGCCAGATCATTCAGCCCCCCCGAAAAATTCCTTTCCTCGGCGCCGCATTCCGACACATCATATAAAGAGGGGTCCAGACAGGTTCCCGCTTTGCCCAGCACCGACAGGCCTTCCATCACCTGTTTCGTAGCAAGGATATCAAGCGCTTCATCCCCGGTGGGTTCAATCGGGCTCACAGGCGACTCCGAAGGAACAACCAGCCAGACCTGGGTGGGAAATGTAGGCTTCGAAAAGGCGACCACTTTCTCCCGCCACGGCAAGATCGTGAAGCCGTTCGCGATTACATCCCCCTTAACCTCGCATGTGCCGATCCGCTCCACATCATCGCCTGTGGGTTTGACGGTGGTTCCCGTTAAGTCCCCAATGACCGTGCTCCATTCGGTGGGCACATACACATACTCAACCCCCAGAAAATCGGCAAAACGTTGCATCAGTTCGACAGACAGCCCTTCACCCGTTCCCGTATTGAAATGCGCATAGGGAATGCCCAGGTGCCGCAACTGGTTGCGTTCCCGAATCTGAGCCAGGTCACCAGCCTCCTGCGCCCGGACAGGGCCCACCGCAAACGCGGCCATCATCACCGCTTTCCACAACACACTGGTCCCTTTCATGGTCTCCTCCTTTACAATCGTTCAATGTGACTACTGTTCACCTGCTTCACTCCTGCATTACAAGGAAAATATACATAATTTCATATCAACCAACAATGAAAATATCCCCACCCAGAATGGGTTTTCGCAGCGTCCTAAACGGCGACATCCAAGCCGGGGCGGACCTATGGAACATCCACATTAACATAAGGATACGTCATTTTTCTGTTGTTATTCATGCTTAGACATGCATGTTGCCCCAAAAAATGTCGTTTTAAGGAATAAGGAAAGACCTTGCTCTGTCCCCGTTTTTTCGCCCTCTGGCCCGTTTTCGCCAGGCGATGACGATGCAGCAAAAGGCGCCGCCCCACGAAAGAAGCAGGCCGGCAATCATGATGCACACAGCGCTAACACTCATCGTCGTTGAACTCCCCGGTTGGCGGCCGGCTCGGACGCAGGCGCGAAAGAATGAAACTGAATGCGAGTATGACCGCCAGGATGCCCCAGCCAAAGATCCGAACGGCCAGGATGGGGTAGCCGCCGTAGGGCTGAAGGATTTGTTCCCGGGCGGGAACGGCGGCGGGCGGCAGGCATGCGCCCAGCCGCGTCAACAGGGGCGAAAGGCCCAGGCCGCATTCCTCGATCAGATTCGTCAGAACCATGTAAGCCAGAAATCCAAAAGTGATATATTTCACGCAGATATTCCAGGACCGGCCCAGGCGAAAATCGGAATGGGCATTCAAATGGCGGCGCAGCGGATCAAGATGAAAGACCCATCCCAGGATGGCCACTTCCAGTAAAACCGCCGTCAGAATGCCGAAATGGTTCATGAAATGGTCCACGATATCCAGCACGAGAATGCCGGAGCGCGTGGCATACGGCAGGCTGGCCAGAAAGCCGGCCAGGCAATAAACGAGCAGGACCCTTTTCCGGGCCATCCGATATTTCTCGGTGAAGGCCGCCAGCAAAGGTTCCGTCATGGAAAGAAACGACGTGAAACCGGCAATGGCCAGCGACGCGAAAAAAAGAAATCCCATCAGGCGGGGAAAGGGCAGCAGGTTGATGGAGGAGGGAATGGTCACGAAGGCCAATCCGATTCCGTTGCTGACAATCTCCGGCAACGGTCGGCCGGTTTGCGCGGCGGTATATCCCAGCATGGAGAAAATCAGGATTCCCGCGAGGATACTGAACCCGCAGTCCAAAAGGCCGGTGATAAAGGCATTGTTGACCAGGTCTGATTTTCGCGGCAGGAAACTGGCATAAGCGAACATAATGGCGAATCCGACTCCAAGCGAATAGAAGACCTGTCCATACGCGGCGATCCAGATGGCAGGCTTTTTCATGGCGGCAAAGTCCGGCCGAAATAGCCAGTCCAGGCCGGCGCCCGCGCCCTCCAGCATGACACAGCGACCGGTCAAAAGAAGAAGCATGGCCAGCAGCAAGGGCATGCAGATTTTGTTGACCCTCTCGATCCCACCCTGCAATCCGCGGCTGAGAATAACCGCCACAATACCCCAAAGCGCGGCCACGGGCAGCAGCGACGACCCGTCCAGCCCGCCGAAATGGCATGGATTCCCGTTGACCGGGACGCGCAGAAATTCATTAAAAAAGAAATGGTTGGTGTCGGCGCTCCATCCGGAACCGAGTGACAGAAAGGCATACCGCACGATCCAACTCAGGACCAGCATGTAATAGGTTGAGATGACGAACATGACCCCCACCTGCCACCATCCCAGCCATTCCCAGGACCCCAGGCGGCCTTCCAGGCCCGACGATAATCGGCGGAATGCCGTCGGCGCGGACCCGCGATACTTGTGACCCAGCCCGAATTCCAGCAGCAAAACGGGAAGGCCCGCCGTCAACAGAGCCACCAGGTAAGGAAGCAGAAACGCGCCACCGCCATTGCTGTAGGCTTGATAAGGAAAACGCCAGATATTTCCCAGGCCCACCGCGGAACCAACCACGGAAACGATGAAACCCGTTCTTGAACTCCATTGCGCGCGCTTTTTCATTTTGTTCGCTCATGGCGCCCGCCGTTCTTTTCCTTTTCCGGCGGCACATTGACTCGGCCCATTGGCCTGTTACAAAACAGTCGCTTTATTTACCCTAACAGGCCGCGGCTTGTAAAAAGAAAAAAGGAGTTCGCGCTGAATGATTTTGCGTTGTTTTGGGTGAGGAAATCGACTTAGGCGGCCGGCCATTTGATGGGCTACTCGATGAATTCATGATCTTTGACAGCGCCCTCCCGAAGAAAGTTGTAAAAATTCCCTGTCACGATATCGATCGGTCGTGGCGGCGGATATTCAGTGGCGGGCGCGATGGAACCCGGGGGAACGCGAGGTCCAGGGGACCCAGAATTCGACGGGACCCAGGGATCCGGCGTTGGTGAACGGCTCGATCCAGTCCACCAGGTTGGAAGAGGCGTCGATAACCACGGGCAGTCCGTTCCCGCCCACGAGCCGCAACCGCCGCCCCGCGTCGCTCCAGGGGTCGCCGTGGATGGCTCCGTCGAACACAAACGGGAGGGCGTCCGCATCGCACTTTCCGTAGCGGCCGGCCACATAGATGGCGGCGATTTCGCATCGGGCAAGGGCGCGATCGTAGACGAATATCTCATCCAGCAGCCCGGCGTAATAGCCGTACGACCCGCTGAACCCGATGACTGGATGAACCGACCCGCGTAAGCTGGCCAGCCCGGTGCGGACGGGCGACCCATTGATGAAAAGGGTGGGCTGTTTCTCCTCGTAGACCACGGCGATGTGCGTCCAGTTCGTGAGCGCGGCGGCGTGAACCAGCAGGGAAGGCAGATACGAGTCGCCGTGTTCGAATACACTCACGCCGTTGGCGCCGACCGAAACGCCGGCGCCGGCGGCGTCGCCCGCGACCGGTCCGGGAAAGATTGCGTAGCGCTGGCCGCCGATCCCCGAGATGCCGGTGTTGGTTTCCGGCGTTGCGACGATGTCGGCCGTCGGCCAGGCCCAGAATTCGATGGAAAAGGTGTTCGAGACGGAGGCATTGGGCGTGACCGGCAGCGCCACGGAACTGTTGGCGCCGTCAAAGAGAAACCCTTCTCCCACCATGCCGTTGGTGAACAGCACGTTGCCGACCGGCGTTCCATATTGAGCCGTGATTTCATCCAGGGCGTTGCTCTCGCCGCGCCACCAGTTGACCACGCGGGCCGGGATGCCGATGCACGCCGTGTCCGCCACCACCACCCGGGCAACGACGCCGGTCACGGCGCCAACGGCGTTTTCGGCTACGACGTGGTAGTCTTCAAAGCCCATCAGCAGGTTTTCGAGTTGCAGGGTTGCGTTGGTTTCGCCCGCCAGGGGTTCTCCATCGCGATACCATTGGAGCGTCACGGGCGGCGCGCCGGTGACGCCGACGGAGAGCGTGGCGCTCTCCCCCGGCGTCAGCGTCTGGCCCGCCGGATGGGCCAGCCAGACCGGGGGCAGGTTGTCCGTGCACTTGCCATGCAGGCCGCCGTTGCAGAGGGCCGCGATTTCGTCCGGGGAAAGCACGCGGTCGTAAACCGTCACTTCATCCAGCAGGCCGGCGTAGTAGCCGTGAACCCCGCTGAAATCGAATGCCGGAGAAACCGGGGAACGTGGACTGACCAGGCCGGTGCGCACCCAGGCGCCGTTGACGTACAAACAGGGTTGCTTGTTCTCGTACACAACCGCGACATGCGTCCATCCCGAAAAGGTCTCGTTATACACCAGCAGGGAGGGCAAATAGCCCGCGCCATGTTCGAAGACACTGATGCCGTTCACGCCGACGGAAACGCCGAGGCCGGCCCCGGTCTCGCCGCCGTGAACGGGAAACAGGGCATAGCGTTGGCCGGCAAGGCCGGCATAGCCTGAATTCGTTTCAGGCGTTGCCGTGCGCCCGGTCGTCGGCCAAACCCAGAACTCAATGGTAAAGTTGTTCGAAATCGCCGCCATCAGGGTGTTGGACAGGGTTACGGCGCCATCGGTTCCGTTGAAGCTGAACGCCTGGCCCACCTCGCCGGTGGAGTAGGACACGCCGGCGTTGGCCGTGCCGTGCTGGTTCGCGGCCGAGTCATCGGTGTTGCCTTCGCCCCGCCACCAGGCGGCGATCCCGGCGGGTACCGGGGCGCACTGGGCGCCGGAAAGGACCGTCAAATGGCAGCTTCCGGTCACGGAGAACGGCCCGGCGCCGCCGCTGGAGTCCGTGGCTTTGATGTTGAAGGAGTAGCTTCCGCCTGCATTCGGAAAACCCAGGACCGTGCCATTGGTCACAAGCATAAAAAAGGGCGGCAGGTCGCCGGAATCGAGTTCAAATGTGTAGGGCGGTGTGCCGCCCAGCGCCGTGAGGTCCTGGGAATACGTCTGGCCGGTCTGAGCCACGGGCAGGATGGAGGGGGTCAGCATTTGCGTTGGGGGTTCCATCCGCATCGCGTAGAATTGCCGACGGGTGCCGGACGCATTCGTCGCGGAAATCAGGGCGTGATAAACGCCGTCCGCCGTCGGTGTTCCCGTCAACGCGCCCGTGCCGGAAACCGCCAACCCCGGAGGCAATGCGCCATCCTCGACCGTGAATCCGCCGTAGCCTCCCCCGCCCTCAAATTCGGGCAGCGGCTCGCTCATGGCCATGCCGACCTTGCCGGTCAACAAATAGGTGAATTCATACGCGCCGATGCACGGGGGGGTGTTGCGTGTGGCGCCCCGCTGGTCATGGGCAAGACCCGATGCCGTCCCGGCGCGATAGGCGGCGCTCCCCGACTGGAGGGCCATCGTGGGCGTCAATCCGCCGTTGTCCGCCAGTGGCAGAAGCAGGGGATCGCCGGTCAGGCAAATGACGTTGGTCAGGCCGACGCTCGTCCGCACGATGCTCGATACCGCCTGCGTGCAGGCCACGTTTTCGCCCGCGAATTCGGTCACATTAGTGTCCGTCTCTCCCATGATTACGTTCCAGAGGGAAACATGTGATTGCGACACGTATTGGCCGAACCAATCCAAGGCGTTGCCGCAGTACACGCCGCGGCCGCCGGAAGCGGCCGTGTTCCCGCTCAATGTGCAATCCATCAAATCCAGGACACCGCCGTTGCAGAAAACGGCGCCGCCGAAGGACCCGCCGTTGTTGGCGCCCGTCCCGCCTTGCGCGAGGTTCGCCGTGAAGGTGCAATTGCGCGCGAGAAAAATCGACTCCAGCGTGCAGAAGATGGCCCCGCCCAGGCCGCCTCCTCCGCCTCCGCGCCCGGCCTCATATAGTGTTGCCGATCCACCGGCTCCCCCGCCAAGCCCGCCGGCTCCGCCTGTTCCGCCGACTCCGTACTGTCCAGCGAATCCGCCCCCGCCGCCGCCTCCGCCGACGCCGCCCTGGCCTCCGTTTCCGGCGGAGTTACGCGGACCGGGCGGCAAATAGGTT
>RZZM01000152.1 GCA_009929845.1 Spartobacteria bacterium | reverse complement strand
GGGTGGTCGTCGACCACCATGCGCACATAACCGTGGTCGATGCCGCCCGTCAGCGTCAGGGCATACACATTGATATCGTTGTCGCCCAGAAAAGAAGTTAACTCCGCCAGGGTTCCCGGTTCATTCTGAACGGATACGGAAATCTGCTGGCCCGGCTGCATGCTATAGGTGTCGCTCATGGTGGTGGTTTTCCTTAGAATTTCAGGTTGGCGTTTTGTAAACGGGTTTTGAGTTCCGCGATGACGCGCTCGTCATCGTCATCCCCCGCGGATTCAAAGGTGGCGGAGAACCGGATGAAGGGGCCGGCGTCATCCCACGGCACGGTCGATATGGAGCACTCGCGGATCAGGAATTGCGACGCGTCTTCACCGGTGGTGAACACCTCGTCGCCGGCGCCCTTTGGAATGGGCACGTACAGGTAGAAGGTGCCCCCCGGCATCTCTACATCGAACCCGATTTCCTTCAGGGCCACGACCAGTTTGCGCAAACGCCCCTCGTAATGCGTTTTGATGGTTTCGGACAGTTGCATATCCGCAATACCCGCGCAGGCCGCCTGCTGAATGGCCTTGAACTGGCCGGAGTCAATATTGTCCTTGACGGCCGCCACGGCTTTGATGGCCCATTCGGAGCCGGCCGCGAAGCCCAGCCGCCAGCCGGTCATATTGTAGCTCTTGCTCATGGAATGCAGTTCGATGGCCACTTCCTTCCCGCCGGGGCGGTTGAATATGGACATCCGCGGGCGGTCATAAATCAATGTGGCGTAGGCCGCGTCCTGTACGATCAGGATGTTATATTTCCGGGCAAACGCGATCAAACGGTCAAAAAAATCCGCGGTAGGCGCGGTGCCGGTCGGATTGTTCGGATAGTTCACATAAAACAGCTTGGCTCGTTCCGCCAGGGCGGGGTCGATGCTATCCAGGTCCGGGAAGAACCCGTTCCCGCGCAGCAGGGGCAGCTTGACTACTTCGCCGCTGAGGTAGGCCGTATGGGTGGCCATGACCGGGTAGCCCGGTACGGTGGTGAGGGCCACGTCGCCCGGATCAATGAAACACAACGGGAGCATGGCCAGCGCCGGTTTGGAGCCGATGGTGTGATTGATCTCCGTCTCGGGATTTAAATCATCGACACCAAAAAATTCGCGCATGTAGTCGGCGGCGGCCTGCTTGAACGCCGCGATGCCGTTATCGGCGTAGCCCCGGTTTTCTGGATCGTCAATGGCGCGTTTCATGGCCTCGCGAATGGCCGCCGGCGCCATCTGGTCCGGCTCGCCCACCCCGAAATCCAGCATTTCCACATCCGGGCGTGCCTGGCGGGCCGCGGTCTTTGCCCGTTTGATCTTCTCGAATTTGTAGATGTCCGTGCCTTTTCCGAATTGTTCGCCGCCAATGCGCTGTGCGAATAACGTATGTATGTCCATGAAAAATCCTCTGCTATTTCAATTCTTAACCTGTAAGATGCCCATACATACGCCCCGCACGGCATCTGTCAAGTTTCGATTCATTTGCGCGATGCTGAATTACTGTGGTTATCCGCAAAAATAGTGATCACTTGACCCTTTGTTTGGAAGGCTTTTCGAACAGGCTCACCTATGGGTCCACCCGAATGTCCGGAACAGGTCGCTCATCTCGCCGGGTACCGGTGAACGGATAACGAGGGGCTGGCCAGTAACCGGATGGTCCAGCGCCAGTTCCCCGGCGTGCAGCAGCAGGCGATACACGCCGTACTGTTCCCGGAAGAACCGGTTATGCTCGCCCCGTCCATAGGTGGTGTCCCCCACGAGATGATGGGAGATATGTTTGAAATGACGCCGAATCTGATGTGTCCGCCCGGTGTGCGGCCGCACCTGCACCAGGGAGTAACGCGCGGTGGGGTACTTATCAACAGTAAACGGAAGTTCCACATCCGCCAGCCGCGTATAGGAGGTTACCGCTTCCTTCGGCTCCGTCTGCCCGTCTTCACGCAGGGGATGATCAATGACGCCGGTTTCGTCCACCAGGCCTCGGACCACCGCCAGGTATGTTTTCCGGACATTACGTGTGGCAAAGAGACTGGCCAACGCCCCGGCGATTTCGGATGACAGGGCAAAGAGCAGCACCCCGGATGTCGCGCGATCCAGCCGGTGCACCGGGTTGACGCGCCGTCCGATCTGGTCGCGCAGCAACTGCAGGGCAAAGACATGGTCATGCGACAACCGGGAGCGATGCACCAGCAGGCTCTCCGGCTTGTCAATAGCCACCATATATTCATCTCGATACAATATTTTCAACAATCCCATCAGGGCACGCGGTCTTCCTGTAAAATCGGTTAAGCAAAGACTTTATTTTTTGCTCTGCATTCGTGTATAAAGGTCGCTTATGCAAATGTTGATCGAGATATTGATACAGATACGCGACACATTCAATCACCATGTGATCTTCGGTGTCGGGGTTTTACTGATTATCGGCTATTTCGTCGGCAAACTCGCCGAGCGCGTCAAGCTGCCGGCCATCACCGGGTACATAGTCGCCGGCCTGATGCTCGGCGATTCCGTCACCGGGATTATTCATACCGAAATGACGGATTCCCTGCGCACGGTCACTGAAGTGGCCCTCGGCATCATCGCCATCACTATCGGCAGCGAATTCAGCATCCGCAAAATCCGGCGGCTGGGCAAAGGCATTATTATCATCACCCTCACACAACTTTTTTTTACCTTCTTTGCCGTTTCCGGGGCCCTGCTGCTGTGCGGCAAAACGCTCCCGTACGCCCTGCTGCTGGGCGCCATTGCCAGCGCCACGGCCCCGGCCGCCACCGTGGTCATTATTCAGAGCCTCCGCGCGCGGGGGGACTTTGTGGATACCCTCTACGGGGTGGTCGCGCTGGACGATGCCGGGTGTGTGATCCTTTTTGCCGTGGTGCTGGCCTGGGTCGGCAGCGTAACGGGCCAGGTGGCCGGGCACGCCGAGTCCATGCTCATGCCCCTCCTGCACGCCTTTTCCGAGATCGGCCTGTCCCTCCTGATAGGCCTCATTGAAGGGGCGGCGCTGCACCTGCTCACACGCAACAACCGCCGGACCAACGAACTGCTCATCATCGTCCTGGGCGGCATCTTTGTATTCACCGCCATCGCCATCTCCCTTCGGCTCTCCCCCCTCCTGGCCAACATGATGGCCGGGGCCGTGATCATCAATGTATCCAGGCGAAGCCACCGGGTCCTCCAGGTCGTTGCCCCCCTGACCCCGCCCCTCTACGCCGCCTTTTTCGCCATTGCCGGCACGGAACTCAAACTGAGCATCATCGCCAGTATCCCGGTGCTGCTGATCGGCGCCGTGTATGTCCTCTCCCGCGCCGCCGGCAAATATGGCGGCGTCTGGATGGGCGCCTACCTGGCCAAGGCGCCATCCAAGGTCCGCAACTACCTCGGCCTTTCCATGCTGCCGCAGGCCGGGGTGGCCATCGGGCTGGTCCTGATGCTCCAGGCCTCGCCCCTGGCCGCCCATGCCCCGCCCGAGGTGAAGGACATGTTTTTGGAACTGGCGAATATTGTTTTGTTTGCCGTGATGGTAAATGAATTGACCGGCCCCCCGCTCTCCCGCTTTGCGATTGTACGCGGCGCGGATGTTTAGGGGGCTTTGCAGGAGCGTGTGATCATGAAAATGACGGATCTGTTGAGTAAGGAGCTGTGTGAACCCGGACTGCGCGCGCGCAACAAAGCCGACGTCCTCCGCGAAATGTCCACCGTCCTGAAACGTCACCCCGCCCTGCGGGATGTGGGGGAAGACGCCATCCTCGACAAACTGATGGCGCGAGAAGAACTCGGGTCAACCGGCTTCGGCGGCGGGCTCGCTATTCCCCATTGCCGGCTGCCCGGACTCGACCGGTTTATCCTGGCGCTGGGCGTCTCCAAACGCGGCGTGGCCTTTGACGCCATGGATGGGAAAAAGGCGCACCTGTTCTGCGTCATGGTCGGACCGGACAACGAACCGCAGCGGCATGTCAAAATGCTCGCCGAAATATCCCTCGCCGTGAAAACCGAAGCCGCGCGCCGGGAGATGATCAAGGCCCCGTCCCAAATTGCCCTGTATGAGAGCTTCCTGCGTCACTCCCTGCGCGATGAAGACACCAACAGCCACCGCAAAAAGAAACTGCTGATGCTTGTCCTCCAGGATGAAGACACGGTGACGGACGTCATGGAGCTTTTTGTCGAAATGGGCATCCGTGGCGCCAGCGTGCTTGAATCGCAGGCCATGGGCAAGGTCCTGACCACCGTCCCGCTCTTTGCCAGCTTTATTAATTTCCTGGGCAGCGAAGACGAATACCAACGCATCATCTTTTCCATTGTCCACGAGGACCAGGTGGCCCGCGTGATCGACAGCATCGAAGAAATCACCGGCGATATGGACACCCACACGGGGGCCATGGCCCTGGTCCTGGACATCGCCATGATGAAAGGTTCCCTCCAGTCCTTCTAGGCGCTTCATGGAAACAGCATTCAGCTTAGGGACCAACATGGGCGACCGGCAACGGTTTATGCGGGAGGCGAGGGATCACCTCCTGGCGCAACCGCAATGCGTACCGGCCGGACAGTCGCTCCTCTACGAAACAGAACCGGTGGGTGTGGCGCCGGAGCACCAGGATAAACTTTTTCTGAACGCGGTACTCATTGTCGAGGCCCCCATCCCCGCGGCGCAATGGCTTGAGATCGCACAAGGCATCGAATACGCCATGGGGCGCAGGCGTTCCTCCGACCGGAACGCCCCGCGGCCCATTGATATCGACTTGCTTTACGTGGGGGATGATTGCATCGACAGTGCGTCGCTTGTACTCCCGCATCCCCGCTGGGCGGAACGGGAATTTGTCGTGCGCCCCCTGGCCGATATCCGCCCCGACCGGGTCCTCCCCGGCATGTGCCGTTCCGTACGCGAACAGTTGGCGCGGATAGCAACGAGCGGCACGGTCCGCCTGTTCGCCCGGCAGTGGTAGAAAAATCGGAATGGACATTTCCAATGGTTGCTGGTATCGAGTTGAATATGAGCCCGACAAAGATATTGGTAGTCGATGACCACTCCATCATCCGGCACGGCATTGCGTCCCTGCTGGCGGAGGAGGAGGACCTTTGCATCTGCGGGGAGGCCAACGATTATGACGAGGGGCTCTCCGCATGCCAAACGTTGCATCCCGATGTCATGCTGGTGGACATCACCCTCAAGGACAAAAGCGGGTTGGAACTGATACGAGACGCGCGTGCACAGGGCTATACCGGAAAAATCCTGGTACTCTCGATGCATGCGGAAGCCACGCACGCGGAAAAGGCCTTGCGCGCGGGCGCCCAGGGCTACGTCATGAAGGAGGATGCGGACGACATTCTCAGCGAGGCCATTCGCAAGGTACTCCGGGGCGAAGTCTTTTTCAGCGCCGATATCACCTCGCGCATGCTGCAACAGCAGTTTTCCGTCGAACAGGAAGAAGGCCCCAACACCGGCATCGGCGCGCTGACTGAGCGGGAGCTGGAAATCTTTGAATGCCTGGGGCACGGGCTATCGAGCAAGGAGATCGCGGAAAAATTCGCGTTAAGCAAACGCACGGTCGAGGTGCACCGCGCCCACATCAAAAAGAAACTGCAATGCGAAAGCAGCGCGCAACTACTGCGTGAAGCCTTTCGCTGGGTCGAGGAATAATGAGCGTAATCCTGTCGGTTGTATTCATTGTGGCAGCCTATCTCCTGGGGTCCATCCCCTTCGGACTCCTAGTGACCCGCATGAAAGGTATCGACATCCGCAAGGAAGGGAGCGGCAATATCGGCGCGACCAACGTTTTTCGGGTGGCCGGCAAGGGCCTGGGGATCACTACCTTCCTGCTCGATTTTCTGAAAGGTTTTGTGCCCGCCTTTGTCTTCCCCCTGCTATTCAATGTGTTATCCGCGGAGAACACGCCCGGGTTATTGGGCCTTTTTTGCGGGTGCGCGGCCATTGTCGGCCATAACTGGCCTGTTTTCCTGAAATTCAAGGGCGGCAAAGGCGTGGCCACCAGCGCCGGTATGCTGGTAGGGATCGCCCCGGCAGCCGTCGGAGTCGCGCTGATCGTCTGGATACTGTTGTTTGCCGGCACCCGTTATGTCTCCGTCGCCTCGATCGCCGCCGCGCTCGCCGTGGCCGTGAGCGCCTGGTTTTTCTATGCCTCCTCGGGCTATGCCATCCCCATTGCGCTGAGTATCCTCGCGGCGCTCGTCATATGGCGCCACCGCTCCAATATCCGGCGCCTCTGCAAGGGCGAAGAAAACCGCTTTAGGTCATAAGCCGTTTTTTTAAGGACACATTCCTGGATAAATTTTCAGCTCGATTTGCGGAAAAAGACCCTGTCGCGAGATCTGAACGAACTCAGACGCATGGAATACAATACCCGAATATCATTTGTTTCTCTAAACGCCGGGGCTCTACAGAATATCCTTCTTCATCCCGCTCGCGGGGACTAAGCAGGACAAGCCCGCCCTCCAGGTTTGCTATACAAACATAACCCCTGGAGGGCGAGATTCCCATCGAGCCAGCATGTACACGCGCCCAATCTTATCCGAAAAGCCTGCGGTGCTCCGGGCTCTACGGAGTAGCCGCCCTCCACATTAACCGCACAGCAAGTAACCCTATAGGCGAGATTCCTATCGAGCCGGCCGGTCCCCGTGCCCTGTCTCCCCCCAAAGAACCCGCGGTACCCCCGGGCTCTACCGCTAATCACCTACCACCTAAACCGCTAACCACCGCTAATCACCTACCACCTAAACCGCTAACCACCTACCACCTAATCTTACAACCAGCGGACCCGGTTATCCGTCGGCCCACTGGCGGAGGAACCATTGGTATTCGGCGGCTACCCCGTCAATGATCCCGCCCGATTTGATATCCGAGGGCAGGATGTCGAAGGTGTATGTCTCGATTTCCAGGTGGGGGATGTGCCCCTTTTTCAACTGGCGGATAAAGGCGGGCGAAATCTGGTTACGGGTCGAGCGCAGGGGCCCGTCGCCCTGCCAGGACAGCGGCACATGATAATGGCAACGCAAAACCTGTCCGTCCGTGAAACGCGCGATGTCGTGCAACGCCTTGGGCAAATCCTTCCAATAGCGGACGCCGCGCGAGGTGCGCGCCGAGGTCTGATGCAGATAGGTCGGTTCACAAAATTCATCCAGGAGCGCGGGGTCCTTCAACGGTAAATCAACTTCCAGGCAGGAGGTCAACTGGACCTTGGGTATCTGGATGCCCATCTGCTGACAGATGCCCAGCGCCTGTACCGGCTCCTCGAATTGTACGGCCATGTGGCATGTGTCCAGGCACAAACCGAGGTGGTTGCGGATCACCTGGTCGGCCAGCTCCGTCGAACACCCCAGACGGTTGGCGATATAGTCCCGTCCGTAAGCCACCACCTGGTTGTTGATGAAAATAGCGCCTTCCTGGACCGATTCCAGGTACCCATAGGGCTCGGGTTCCAGGGCCAGTTGGATAAATTTCCCGGTCTTGTCGTGCAACAGCGCGAGGTGCGCAATGGTGTCCAGCAGCATCTGCAGCATCAGGTTCAAATCATCCAGTCCGTCCGGCCAACTGCGATAGGAACAGGGCACGGTACTGATACTGCCGGAGAGATGTTCGGGGAGCAGTTGCGCCAGGATATCAGCCAGGACTACCGTATAGTTGCGGCGTTCAACAGTCCGCCAGTCCGGCGCGTACACATTGGCCTTGATGGCTTCATCATGGAAATTTCCGTAGGGAAACCCGTTGATGGTAAACACGTACATCTGCTGTTCTTCCAGGAAGGCCCGGAAGGCCCGCATCACATCGGTACGGGCCAGTTCAAACGCCGCGTGGTGGCTCAGGCGCAACCCCAGCCCGAAGGGCCCCTTGTCCAGCACCTTGTTGCGGATGGCCAGGGTCTTGTAACGGATGGCCGTCATGACGTCCGCCCAGGATTCCCCGGCATGCACATTCAGGCAATAGGTCAGATGAATTGGCGGTTGTTCCTGGATCAGCATGATGTGTTCGTCCTTTCCGCCGGATAAACACGCGCCCCGCATCGCGCGCGCAGATACTCCACCGCCTCCTCGATCAGCGCCTCTTCCAATGCGTGTTCTTCGCGCAACGCGCCCAGCCCATCAGGGAAGGTCACGCACAGGCGGCCGCCCAGGTGCTCGCGAAACATCTGGATGCCCTGCAACAGCTCAAGACGTCCATCCCCCATCCGGCGCGCCAACACCTCGTGCCACAACCGGAATCCGCACTCAGTGAAGGCCTTTTTTATTTGCTCGAATTCACCGGGCTGAATCCATCCCTTGCGCATGGCGTAGTACGAATCGATCATAATCCCGACCGCCACGGCCAGTCCGTGCGTTATGGTATAGCCGCTCATTTGTTCGAGTTTGTGCGCGGCCCAGTGCCCGAAATCAAGCGGACGCGCCGTGCCCATTTCAAAGGGATCATTATTGGTGCGGATATGCTCCAGGTGCAACCGCGCGCAGCGCGCCACCACCTCTTCTATGGCGGCCTGGTCCCGACGCGCAAGCAACGCGGCACGCGCGCAAAGGTCATCCAGAAACCCGCGGTCTTTGATGATGGCTACCTTGAAAGCCTCAGCAATCCCCGCCAGCCAATCATCCTGCGACAGGGTCGCCAGAAACGAAAAATCGTTAAGCACCGCGAAAGGCGGATGGAAGGTGCCGATGGCGTTTTTCATCCCGTGCAGGTTCATTCCATTTTTCACGCCCACGCCGGCGTCATCCTGCGCCAGCACAGTGGTCGGCACACGGATAAGCCGCAGGCCGCGGTGTACCATCGACGCGGCAAACCCCACCGCGTCCAGCACGGCCCCGCCACCCACCGCCACCACAAACGAATGCCGACACAACTGGTACTCGAGGATCGTGTCCAGCACCTCCATAATCAGGCGGTAATCATTCTTGATGGCCTCGCCGCCCGGCACGACCCGGGGCGCGGCCACCAGGTCCATGCTTTCGGTATGCGCCCGCGCATACGCCACGATGTCCCCGCACAATCCGGGGTGGGCCCGCGCAACGCCCTCGTCCACAAAAACCAACAGCTTGTGCCGCTGCTTTTCCAGGCGGCAAAGCGCGTGGGCCAGCGTGTCGTTTTCGACGGCGAAGAGCTGCCGGTCAAAAATGACCGGGTACGCAAACCCCACATTGATCTGCTGTTCATATGACTCGAATTTCTTCATGTGCAACCCCTGTTGCCCTCCTTATGTTTCCTTGTCCAACCACTCGCGGAGGGCCGCCGCCAGACCGACCACGGTAAACGGCGTCGAGCTAAAGGTTATCGACGAGGTCCACGCCACCTCCGCGCCCGGCCCCAGCCGCCCGTGCGAGCCCTTTACCCGGCGGGTATTCGCGCTGACATGCATGGGCGGAAACCCCCAGAAAAGTTCGCAGGGGTCATAGCCCGGCTTGTTGTGGATATCCACATGCGCGGCGTAGTCCGGGGCCTCGTGCGGATGTGTCCACCAGGGATAGGCAAACCAGTAACCCGGCTTGGCCATCAGCACCAGTGGCCCTGATTCGTAATGATCAATCCCCATCTGCTTCTGTTCGTTGTGGTCCATAATCACATCCACCCCCGGCAAATCCTTCAGCACCCGCTTCACATCCAGCCCCGCGTTGGGTTCCATCACATACACATGCGCCGCCTGATGATCCACCATGGCGAAGGCCATGCTCGAAAACAGGTCAAGATACGCCTTGCCCTTGACCATACGCGTCTTGAGCATCCCGGCCTCCCGCAACAGCCGGTTGGGATAGACCGCCCCGTGCGGCACCGCCTCAATCGCATAATCGCCAAAGAAAAGATACTCATAGCCATGCGCCTCACAGGTCTCCTTCAATGCCTGCAAATACGTGAATACGCGGGCCAGGTCCTGCTCCACGTGCTTTCCGTCCGGCCCCTCGCGCTGGAGCACGTAATCCATGTGGGGCAGGTACCCGAAAAGGACATCCGGCGCCCCCGTACGCATCGCCAACGTGGTTTGCAGGGCCTTTACAATCCAGTCCGAGGACCGGTGCGAGGCCATCGGCCCCCAATAATGCATCAGGTTGAATGACTTCCCGCACACGTCGCAAAGCTGCCTGTAAAAATCGTGGGGTTGCGAATAGCAATCCTGGATCATCCCCCCGTGGTGCTTGTGGACCGGCTTGGGGCTGACCACCAGGTCGAGCGCCTCGCCCAGGCTTTGCTGCCAGAACATCATCCCGACACTCGCCCCCTTTTCCCGGTAGGCCTTCCAGATGCGCGGCCCCTCCACCAGGTGCGCCGCCTGCTCCCAGAAACTCACCCTGCGCAATCCCGACTGGAACAGCCCGTTTGAGACCACCCCGTGTTTCCGTGGCAGCGACGCCGTACGAAAAGACGCCTGCACCGGACAGGTCACCGCCGGGAAAACCGTCTCCACCTTGCTGAAAGCAAACCCGGAATCCAGGTCGGCAAACCGGTGCGCCAGGTCCCAGCCCAACGCCGCCACGTCTACAACCAATATCTTCTTCCTTTTCATGCCCTGTACTATAACACCCCAAAAACATATTGTTACAATAAAAACATGACATTACACGTTTGAGTTTGACCCGTTCGCTGAGTTCCCGTGTCCCTTCACGCAAGGCGGATTCAATCCATTTCATTTCCGTAATTTGCGATCGCAGAGCTAAGATTTCTTGGTGTGCTTCATATAGGGCGGTTTCGACGTCCGCCATTCGTCTTTCCTTTTCAGATTCTTCTGGAGTATTCATGTGATTGCACTCAGATACTTCTTATTGGATCAGAGATGATAGTCGCCCGCCGCTTCGGGTTGATATGATAGGGCCTCGATCTTGATTCGGCGTTTCCCGCTGGGAACTTCCCAGTCGATTATAGTGCCAACGGAATAACCAAGAATGGCTGTCCCGATGGGAGACATCACGGAAATCTTTCCTTCTTCAATATCGGCATCTTTCGGAAACACTAGGGTGTATTCCATCGCCTCGTCAGTGCCCAAATCACGCAAGCACACTCGGGAATTCATCGTGACCACAGTTGGTGCTATGGCTTTGGAGTCAACGAGATGTCCGCGATCCAGCTCCTCCGCAAGGCGCTTTAGATCGGGCCTGTCACGGTAGTCAAATTCGTCGGCTACTGCAAGTAGATCATCCAGCCGTTGACGGTCGAATTGTGTGATAGAAATACTTCTCTCTTTCATCATTCTTCTCCTTTTTCAGCCCAACAGTATATTCTACATCAAATTTATTGCCTGTTTAACGTGACGCGGGTGCAGATTGCGTCAAATACAATCAATAATCCTCATATTTTTTTTATATTCATTGACGTATGATACAAACGTAACCTATACATTATATACATCTTCTTGTTGCGCTTTTAGTCGTATGCTCCTCAATGAACGGGTTGCCAGGTATTAACTGCAGTGAAACTATCATTTCGATGTCTGATC
>RZZM01000151.1 GCA_009929845.1 Spartobacteria bacterium | reverse complement strand
CAAGACTTTCATACATTTGCGGACTCCTTGATTCGCAACAAAGAATCCCAAATTATGAATCATCTCACCGCCTTATCCCACTGTGTCGGGTACTGTGGCCAAATTTAAATAGCGCTCTTTTCATTCCCACGCCAAATTGGCCTATCGAATTATTGCCTGTTTTATGCCCTTCCGGTCTGCCAAATCTAAAAGCGTATTCTCTGGCGGTCTCACGATTAAAGCCTCCGCAATTATCAATTATACTAAACTTATTGGCATCAAAATTTATCTCAATTTCAAACCCCTCTAAACTCCCATCAGAATAGCTTTTTGCCCCATCAACACAATTATCGACCAAATCAAGAATGGCTTGCTCCAAAGGAATGTCCCGGATAAACATATCGACAAAAAAACGTTTGGTGGGAGTTACATCGATATTCTTTGTATCGGACATTGTTCATTCCTTCGCATAGCCTGAAATTTCAATTTTCTCACTATCGCCTTCCAACCATCTGGTAATCTTGCTCAGAAGATCGTGAGATTCAAGCTTGGCGCCTCTCGTTAATGCGCATTCCCAAACTACGCATACGCGCCAACCCATAGTTTTTAAAAACTGTGAGTTAGTGATATCACGCTGCTTATTCTTTTCAATCTTTTCTTGCCAATAATCTACGCGGGACTTAGGAAGATTTTTTGACTGCTTGCAGAAATGACCGTGCCAGAAACAACCTCTAATTTCTATGACGGCATTATATTTTGGCAGAACTATATCCGGTTTTCCCGGTAAATCTTTTCTATGCAGCCTGTATCGATATCCCGCATTATGAAGCAACTTTCTAACGATCAACTCGGGTTTGGTATTCTTCGAGCGTATGTTGCTCATGATTTCGCTGCGGCGTTCTTTGCTGATCGTGTCTGCCATAACCCGCAGTTAATCAGGTCAGCTTTTCTTTTAAAAGCTTTCTTTCCTCCGGCGTTTTGACCTGATAGGAAACGAACTCCTGCCGGGAACACGGCGGCAACCCCAACGCTTTTATTAGATTTTTATCATACGCGCCGGAAAGAACGGCTAGCCCCTGCTTCGCCAGTTTGTCCCTTGCCCCTCCGTTACGGCGCAGGCGTTTCATGTAGTCTTTCTGCTGGGCTATTCCTTCGATAGTATTCCGGGAAATCGGTACTTCCTGCATTTCAGTGAAGAGTCTGACCAGCCGCTCCGTTCCGGCCTTGGGCTCGAAAATCCGCAGCACCTTTTCCTTATCGACTCGCTCCCAAAGATTCGGCGGATATGGATGATCGTGCAGCAGCCAGTGGATATGCTCGAAGCCTGCCTTGGAAATCGTTCCCTTGCCGTCCCGGTTCGGCCTGTTCAGATATTCGAACCGGGCAACGATCAGGCCGAGACTGCAAAGGGCCTTCTTTTCGTTGCTCTTTATCAGGAAGCACGGTTTGCCATGAGCTTCCGGCGGAATCATCCAGTTCGAGCCAATCGTATTCTTGATATCTACATCGCGTCCGTTTATCTCAAGATCGTATATACCTTTTGGATAGCCGATGAAGCTGCGGAACAGGATTTCTATTTTTGTGCCGATATAAGTTTTCTCGGTCTTTTCGATTTCGTCCAGCGTAAGGCGTCCGGTTCGCGGCGTATCGATAACCTCGTCAATCGCCCGGCGCAGAAGCAGCGGAAAGTCTTTTTCCAAACCTTTCTGGCCGCCTACGTTTTTCCAAACGGCAGCCTCAAGCTCTTTTAGAATTTCTAAGTCTTCCGGCCTAGCGGAAATCGAATCGGAACTCATGCTCCGATTCTCTCATGAATGGCCAGCGATTAGGAGTCAAGATACGGAAAAGGTTAAGAGTTATTCGGCAGCAACGGCTATCGAGCGAGTTGCAGTAAGGCAGGCCATAATCCTTTCAGCCACAGCCCGGGCAACCGGCGGAGGAAATGCATTGCCGACTTGCCGGTAAGCTACCGTCTTGCGGCCAGAGAACTGCCAGCTGTCCGGAAAGCCTTGGAGTCTTGCAACCATGCGGACAGTAAGGCGAGGCATTCCTTCGAAATCACAATCCGGAGCCTCTTCCGCTAGCGTAAGCCCGTTTACTCCAAGCTCCGCCCATTGCCGCTTGGCCCTTGTCGGTCCCAGGTCCGGACCGCCGTGCTTCTTGGAGCCGCCGACAACCGTAGGAGCGATCCTGTTTGCCTGCTTGCTCCATTCTTCTGCCCCGGCCCAGCCGCGATCTGCCATAAGGTCTCTCAGCGTTTCCCCGACCGTTAGCGGTTTGACTTCTCCGGGTTCCGGCCAATCGAAAAATTCGACCATGCTCTTTTTAATCCCGACCAGAACCGAACGCGGACGCAGCTGAGGCACTCCAAAATCCGAAGCGTTAAATAGCCGCCATTCGGCATGATATCCCAGCGCATTCAGCCGCTTGAGAATGAATTGCCGGTAATCGCCAAACACTCCGCCCAGCAATCCCCGGACGTTCTCGATCATAATTGCCTGAGGCCGGATTTCATCAGCCAGCCGCAATGCCGCAGGGAAACAGTCCCGCTCGTCTTCTTTTCCAAGCTGCTTTCCAGCTATCGAGAACGGCGGGCATGGCAAACCACCAGCTAGAAGATCAACGCCCTTGTACGGAAGTCCGCTAAAGCTGTTCAGATCGCTTTCAAAAACGCTCCACTCCGGACGGTTCATCCGCAGGGTTTCGCAAAACGGGGCTTCAATTTCCACAAGGGCCTCATGCCCGAAACCGGCCTGCTCCAAGCCAAGCGCCTGCCCGCCAGCACCCGCGCACATTTCAAGGGAAGAAAAAAGATTATAATTATCCTGAGGCATGAAAGAAAAGTACCCGTTTTGTTCTCATCATAGAGTAAGTGGGAAATTTTCCATTGGCAAGCTTGGAATTACTAATTTCAAGAGCAATTTCACTCCAACCTTCCCCCGGCAATCGACTCGACGATCTTCCTGATATGCTTTCTATCAGCCGTGTCCTGTATTTCCCGGTATGCACTTAATAGCCCCATTTCGTCTTTCGACAATCGGAAATGTTTTGATTTAGGCGAAACTCCATCCAGCCCCTCAAAGAATTCTATAATGGGAACATCAAATATAAGGGAAGCATAATAAAGGGTCGAAGCCGCCATGCGATTCTTGCCCTGCTCGTATTTCTGCACCTGCTGAAAGGATACACCCAGCCCTTCAGCAAGCTTCGCTTGCGACATGCCGCGACATAAGCGAATTGTCCGCAAAGCGGTCCCGGCGCTTAAATCAACAGGGTCGGGGCCGCGCTTGCGGTAGGTTCGTTCTCTTTTCTTCATAACATCCGCCTTTCCGTTAAGCGGGCTGAATTCAAATAGGCAATATAGGCGTATGCATCCTCCCTGTTTTGCCTTGCCAGTTCCCGGATCATGTTGACTTCCTGCTCGCTGTAAGGAGGCAAGCCGAGTTCGTCCGGTTCTGGCATTCCGTTTAGACTGATATATACGGCTTGGGTTGTGGAATAATGTGCTTCCCAGCGTATAAAATCCCATGCCTTGCTGTCGCTGGCACACTCAAGGCAGCAGAATTCCTGCCAACCTTTCCCGCCTTTGCGTTTTACAAAGAAAGTGTACTGCTGCATTTTCATCGGTCTCTCCATCTTGCTAAATGAAAAAGCCACCAGAGATAGGAGCTCTGGTGGCCGGTGTTTTCATCCGCTCAAGAGAGACGGCGCGATGCTTTTAGCTTGCGCCTGTACATGACATCGCCACCGGCCATAGAAAAGCCGAAGGCGACACTTTTACGGCAGTGTCTAGAATGCCGCTCTTGAAGGGGATGAAAAGCCCCGGCACAGCCCTATGCAACTGTGCTATTGTTAAAGTTGCTCAACCATACAGGAAAATCAAGGGATTGCTGTGTTTTTAAGTTAAATAGTCAATCCAGCCTTTCGGTATTGCCCCTTAACTCTGGCCGGAAACATCTTTCGTAGTACCTGTGATGGAGTGGCGGTTTGCCCCTTGGGGGGAGGGTGCCCCAGCCGGTACGGACTTTCCCGGAACTGCGGCTTGGTAATGATTCCCCGGCCCCCTGCCCCGCCAGCTCATGAGTCCATATTCAGTCCAAAAACTCCGGCGGGCACATTAGCCCGACAGACGGCAGTCTTAAACATATTGAGAATGAAAGAAGAAATGGCGCGCCCGAGAAGATTCGAACTCCTAACCTTCTGATCCGTAGTCAGATGCTCTATCCAATTGAGCTACGGGCGCAGTCGCCTGAAAAAAGATGGCGAACCATACGCCAATCGAATCTCCAATGCAAGCGTTGATTCGCTACCCGGATGGCACCCGCGCCGCGCCACCAATGAATCCAAACGGGGATTTCTGGCGGCTATTGCAGGCTATTGCTTGACAGTCGACAATAGAAAATGGATTTTCGTCATTGGTGTGATGATCTAGAATGACCGTCAATACTGATCCTCAAGTCCACAAGGGAAGACACTGAGCCATGATGTCTCTTTCGGCCAAACGAATTCGCCCCGGCTTCACGCTTGCGTGCGCGCTGTGCGCCGTTGGTTTTTCCGGCTTCTGGGGACCGGCTGAGGCGAAGCCAGGACAACCTGCTCTTGTCATCACCAACGATCCCCTGCCCCCGGACCTGCACAGTCGCGTGTATAACCGTCCCAGCGTCGCCCCCGTGATCGGGCCCGATGCGATTGCCGGGCCGGGTTACTACGACAATCTCGAGACTATTGTCGGGCGCAAGGTCGAGCAGCTTCGCGGCGAATTGTTCGGTTTGCAGGGCGACGTTTCCTCCCTTTCCGAAACCCTCGCCGCACTCGAACAGCGCTCCGAAGCCGCCGCGGTCCAGTATTATGCCGACATAGGTACGATCAGCACGCAGCTTCAAACCGGCACGACCCCCGGAAACCCGCGCCTGATCCAGCGCCTTGCCCAGGCCCAGAGCAGCCTTGAAGGCCTCGCAAACAACCTCGCGCGGCTGAACGAAGTCGCTGTCGAATCCTCGCGCCTCGCTTCTCTTGCCAACTTCCTTCTGGAAGCCGTCCGCGCCAGTTATAATCTTTCCGGTGCCGTCGAGGAAGACCACGTCCGACTCGCCGAACTGGAAGACGCCATCAACAATACGATCGTCGTTATCGATCGCGTCCTCAATAATGTGAACGACGATATTTCCCGCACGGCGGCCTACCTGTCGACAGAGCGCTCGAACCTGCGCACGCTGTCCCTTGCCATCACGGAAGGCGATCTCTACGGGAAAAGCCTTTCGAACCGTCCCTTTTCCGGAATTTCTCCGGCCAGCTTCACGCCGGACGAACTGCGCATGGCGATGCCGACCTCGCCGCGTCCGCTTGTAAAAATTCGCTTCAACCGGCCTGCTGTTCAATATGAGCAACCCGTCTATATTGCCGTAAGCGAAGCGCTGGAACGTTACCCGGCGGCGCGTTTCGAACTTGTCGCCGTCCATCCGACCGGTGCAAACGCCGCGCAGATCGCTATCGAGAGCACAAAAGCACGCAGGAACGCCGAAAAGGTTCTGCGAACCCTCACGCAGATGGGCCTCCCGCTTGAGCGGATTGACCTCTCCTATACGCCCAGCCCGGATGCCCAAAGCAACGAAGTTCACATTTACATTCGATAACGTGTCCCGCACCAGGTTTGCGCTTTTCTCCGTCTTTCTAATCGCCGCCGGAGCCGCGGGGTTCCTGTATTACGCACTGGTTCACGCTCTGCCGACACGTCAGCACCTTCGCGCCATTGAGACTGTGGAAGCGGATCGAACGGATTCGGAAGAGAGCGCTTTTCAACTTCCGGAATATGATGGCTATCGCATCACCCGCGCATTCTCCGCGCCCGTCGTGCGAACGATCCGCTTAACGGGGACAGTTGCGCCCGTTCGGAGTTCGACCGTTTCCCCGGAGAGAACCGGGATCGTTCGTGAGATTCTTGTCTCCGAAGGGGTCCGGGTTGGACCGAGGGTCGCGCTCGCCCGCCTTGAGAATGGCGAAATTGAGGCTGCACGCAGCGAGCAGCAGCACAGGGTCAGTGAGCTTCATCGTGAGTATCTGTCGCTCAAATCCATGGCACCTTATGAATCTTACGCCCGGGAACGTATGGAAACCATACGCCGGGAGCACATGGAAGCCAAAGCAAGGCTGAAAGGCCTTGAGACACGGATTGAGCAACTTACGATTCGCGCGCCTGCGGATGGAACCGTGACATCGGTGAATGTCGCTGTCGGTCAGGAAGTACCCATCGGTCATCCAGCTTTCACTATCGGCGATCTGAGTCATCTTGTCCTGACCGCGAACGTGCCAGACAGTCAACTTGCCTGGATTTTGCCCGGCAGCCGGGCAATCATCGCAACGAGCGGTGACACACCGGCTATCGAATCAAGCGTTTCTTCCGTTTCCAGAAAGGCGCCTGGAAGCGCCGACGGATGGGTTTCCATCTCCATACCAGGAAACGTCCGTCTGGTGCCGGGAGCCGATTACAATGTCCATGTCGTGACGCACGAGGAAACGAACGGCGTTGCTGTTCCACTCAGATCACTGACGGATGGGGGTGCCATTTGGCTCGCGCGTCCTGCAAGTTCTACCGATGGCACATTCACTTTCAAGAAAGTTCCGGTCAAGGTTCATCATACTGGCGATTCTGCCGCTGCTGTCACCGGAGAAATTATGGCTGAGGATTTTGTCCTGGTTAACCCCGACATTCATACAAGCGCGTCGACGGTCTCCCCGGCAGACTTCATCGATTTCCCCTATGATCGCGTACAGACGTACGTTATCCAGTATGACCGTTTTCTCAAGACCTCTGCGTCAGGTTCGGGCGGATGCGGCGCGCGCGCCCCATCGGCAAGTGCCGACGGACACCTGCCCAATTGCCCCATCCCCGAAGGCTATTTCCAAAGCGGGGAAGGAAATCTTTGACAGTTCGCCGCGAAAAATGACATTTTAGCGCTTTAGCGCTCGGGTCCCCGTAGCTCAGCAGGATAGAGCACAGGATTCCTAATCCTGGGGCCGTGGGTTCGAATCCCGCCGGGGACGCCATTTTCAAAAGCCCATCAACCGTCCCGCCGGGATTCGCCCGGGTTGGCCGAAAGGTGCGCCAGGAGCCCGTCGACCCCGAGTTCGATCAGATCGATCGCATATTCAAAGCTATCCAGCCCTCCGTAATACGGGTCCGGAACCTCGCGCTGCGGCGGGTGTTCGGCATAGTCAAGCAGCAACGCGATTTTTGCGCGGCACCCGTAGGGTCGAATTTTCTCCATAGCCGTCGTATAAGAAAAATCCATCCCGATAATGATATCAAATTCAGTGAAGTCGGACGGCTGTATCTGCCGGGCAACGTGTCCTTCAAGAGAATAGCCGCGGCGTGCCGCAGCTTCAACGGCGCGGGGGTCCGGTGGCGCTCCCGCATGAAATCCGTGCATCCCGGCCGATTCGACCCATACCGTATTCATAAGCCCGGCCTCTTCGAGCCTCTTGCGCAACATGCCCTCCGCAGACGGTGACCGGCAAATGTTACCAAGGCAGACGAAAAGGATTTTGAACACGTTAGCCCCCAACGCACGGACACCAATCAGAATTATTCTTGACCCTTTCAAAGGAATCCGTACGATGCAACAAAATTTGGCTGGACTCCGCATGCAAAAACTCGAACGGTGCCTTTCGCTATTTTGGGGCGTGCAGCCTGATGACGTTGCATCGGTAAGCGAAGCTTTGTGATGATATCCACCGACACCCGGTCCATAAAGGTCCGCCTTGCCAAAAGCGTCGGCGAAGTCGGCGCAGCCCAGCATCTGCGTTATCGGGTTTTCTATGAGGAATTTAAAGCGACCCCGAGCGACGAGATTGCCGCACAGAAGCGGGATTTCGACGAGTTCGACGATGTCGCCGATCATCTCGTGGTCATCGACGATTCGCGCGGCGAAGGATGTGATCGAATTGTCGGCACCTACCGCCTCCTGCGGCAGGAATGCGCCGAACGGCATGGCCGGTTTTATACATCCGACGAATTCGACATTTCGCCTCTTCAGCGGAGCGGCATTTCACTACTTGAGCTCGGTCGCTCCTGCGTCCTTTCCGAATACCGAATCCGTCCCGTCATGCAGCTTCTTTGGGGCGGGATTGCCGATTATGTCCGGGAGCACGACGTCGGCCTGATGTTCGGCTGCGCGAGTATTCACGAAACCGACATCGCGCAGATATCGCAATCCCTCGCCTATCTGTACCACCACCATCTGGCACCCGGAGAGCTTTGCCCGCGCGCGCTCGGCGATCGCTATGTCGACATGAATCTCCACCCGAAAGACACTATCAATCCGCGAGAGGCGTTCATCGCCCTGCCCCCGCTCATCAAGGGATACCTGCGACTTGGGGCGACAATCGGTGACGGCGCCGTCATCGACCATGTCTTCCGGACAACCGACGTCTGTATCGTCCTGCCAACCGAACTGATCACATCGCGCTACCGCAAACATTACGAGCGCAAAAGTCAGGCCGCGGACGGGACGGGAGATAACGAATCTCTCGGGGCAAACGGCGGGATCCGGGCGGTCCGGGACGCGCAATGACAGGTTTCCTTGCGGCAGTCCTCAGGACCGTTGCTTTCCTCCTCCTGTCACTGGCTGGGGGAGTCCTTCAGTCGCTCCTTCTTCTTGCCACGAGAGGCCCTCTGGCCGACATTCTCCCGAAATTCTGGCACAGGGTCGTCTGCCGGATTTTTGGATTGCGGGTAGAGATTTTGGGAACTCCGGTTGCGTCCGGACAAACACTGTTCGTGGCCAATCACCTTTCCTATCTCGATATTCCTGTGATCGGCAGCGCTCTGAAGGTCTCTTTCGTCGCGAAAAAAGAGGTGGCTTCATGGCCTTTCTTTGGCTACCTTGCCCGGCTTCAACAAACCGCCTTTATCGACAGAAATCCCCGGAGCGCGAGATCGGGCGCTGCCCGCATCCAGAGTGTGATCGCGGCAGGAAGAAGCATCGTCCTGTTTCCCGAAGGCACGTCGACTGACGGATCAAGAATCCTTCCATTCAAAACTTCGCTTTTCAGCGTCCTGCTTGAAGGCGTCAATGGTCAGGACATCGCCGTCCAGCCAGTGACCGTACGCCTCGAACATGCGGAAAATCAGGAGGAACGCGACCGCTACGCATGGTACGGCGACATGGACATGCCGCCTCATCTCTGGGCGTTCGCCAAAAGCCGGGGCGCAACGGTCCGGCTGGTTTTCCACCCGCCGCTCGGCGCTGCCGGGTTTCAGGACCGCAAGGCCCTTGCCCGCGCCTGCCAGATTGCCGTGGCCTTTGGGCTCGAATATGGGCGCCCGTTCGGGCAAAGTCTTGACAGTACGGCTGACGAGGGTACCTTAGCCGTTCAAACATTAAAGAGAGCGACGTAATGCAATTTACCGCAGAAGAAGTCTCACGGCTGCAATCCTACCTGTGCCACAAGCTCGGAAATCCAGATTTGACTGTCCGCATCCGCAAGAATGCACCGGATTCCGTGGAAGTCCTCCTCAAGGGAGAGTTCCTTGCCACGATCTACAAGGACACAGACGAAGGAGAAACCTCCTACGACCTGAACATGGCCATTCTGGACATCGACCTCGCGCGGGCATCATAATAGTTGGCATGAGAAGACTTCTGCTCGCGCTCGTCGCTCTGGAGGTCCTGTCGGCGGGCGGGACTTGCGCTTTTGCCCAAGGGCAAGGGATAACGTTCGACGCCAGACCGGGGCCGCTTCTCGCCCGAAAAATCGCTGCATGGGCCTCAGACCACGCCGTCGAGCCGGAGATGATCGAAATCGCGCTTGTTCACCTGAACAGCGACCAGATCCCCGAGGTCATTCTTAGACTTCCCCTCCCCGATGGCTCATGCCCGCCGGTCAGCGGCTGTACAAATGTCGTTTTTGCAGATGTTGAAAACGAGTTAAGAGAACTCGCGCGCATCCCCGCGCACCGCATGCTACCTGGCAAAAAAACCGACACGGGCCACCGAACTCTCCTCGCCTGCCGTAATCTTTGGGACGATTTTGACTGCCGAGTGTGGGCTTTCAATCCGCTCGAAGGAATCTACCGCCCAAAAGACGTACAAGATTCCCGCATCGGGCGCTGAAAAGTTGATATCTTAACCCTCTCCCGGATTCGTCTTTGTGCAAAACGAGTTCATTTTGGTAGAATAAATCTGAGCAGGTTAAAGGATGCGCATGTTTTACCGTTCGATCTCTCTCCTCTTTGCCGTCAGCGCAATGACGGTCTTCGGCGCGGGCAGCACCGCGGCCGCAACCGATCCCGGCTGGCAGTTCTACTTTGACGGGCCGACCTACGAAAAAGTCTGGGACTCCATGCCGTCCTATATTCACGAAGAAGCGCACGCACTGACAGGCGGAGAAGGTCGCCTTCGTTTACCCATGGCAATGGCGACCGAGGACCTCAACAACGACGGAAAGCCGGAGCTCCTCGCAACGATACCAAGGGATCCGGAATTTTTTCCGGAGGGTTACCAAGGCGACGTGTTTTCGATTTTTTCTGTTAACCGTGACGGATCGCTCCTGGAGATTATGAGCTTCCGTGCGTTCGGACTGAAGCTCGCCTCGACCAGAACGAACGGTGTCAGCGACCTTCTTGCCTTTACGAATTACGAAATGACGAAGTACGTCAAGCTTGCCTGGAGCCAGGAAAAAAACCGCTATGTCGGCACTGGACGCGGGACCTTCAGCCCCAATCCTCCCGTGCCAAAATACGAGCTTAAAGACGAGCCGGGGGGTTAGGGGTTGGCAGACATCCGGGGACATTCAGGAAAAATATGTCATCGCAGGGCAAGCCCCCTGTTTGTATTCGCCTTGACGCTCGTCGGCGGAATCGCCCTTGCGCAGACGGTTTGCACGATCGACAATCCAATGCCCGACTACAAAATCGACGATACTTTTCGAATGCGCACAGCGACACGGCCGCACATGGGCATCGACATGAATGGGAAAGGCGGAGGCGACACCGACTGCGGAGACCCGATTCCAGTGCCTGCAGAAGGAACGATGACATGCGGATCGGCCGGCGGATACGGCACTTACGCCACCATCACCTATGAAAACGGTGTGCAGGAGTTCTTCGCCCACCTTCAAAGCTGCGATGCGAATGCCCGCACGATGACCAACGGCAAATCCGGCGGAGATTTTTTGTGTCACATACACTACGAGGTTCGCCTGCAGCGTGATGATGGCTCCTGGGGGCACGTTGATCCTCAGGAAGCCTGGGGAAAAAATCTTTGTGACCCTGCCGTTCGCGAGGAGCTTTTCGAAGATGCAGAAAGTAAAATCAGCGTATCCCGCAACCCGGTTGGTGGCGGAAGCAGCAGCGGTGGAAGCAGCAGCGGTGGAAGCAGCAGCGGCGGAAGCAGCAGCGGCGGAAGCAGCAGCGGCGGAAGCAGCAGCGGCGGAAGCAGCAGCGGCGGAAGCAGCAGCGGCGGAAGCAGC
>RZZM01000556.1 GCA_009929845.1 Spartobacteria bacterium | reverse complement strand
GGCGGTGTTGGTCAGGGTAATGACATTCCAGGGGTTTTCTTCTGTCACAGCAGGCGACAAGTTGGACCATCCGCCTGTCATCAGGCTGCCGGTTTCGCGCGTTTCCAGGGCATAGGAAAAATGTTGTTGCGTGTGAAAGGTTATTTCGGGTCCGGGCGCGCCGCCAGAAAAAACCGGCGGCCAGGTGGCTTGCGCGAGCATGTTGGGATCGTCGCGCACAGGAAGCAAAAAACGAAAGGCCAGATGCAGACGGTTGCGCCACGCCGCTTCATTGTGATAGTGTCCGCACCCGACGCGCATGATCAGGTTTTCGTTTACGGCATAGCCCTGCGCCAGAAAGATGTCATAGGCCTCCCAGGGTTTCTCCCAGTAATTTCCCGTGCCGATTCCCACATTGCCCTCGTCGGCGCCGGTATCCACATACATGCGCATGGGTTGTTTTGTTTTTCCCCGAAGGGCTGCGGTGTAGTTGGGTGCGCGAGTAATGGAGGGCGACATGGCCATGACACCACCAAACACATTGGTTGCATAGCCGCAATAGATACTCACCAGGCCGCCCATGGAGGAGCCCCCGACCAGGGTGTTCCGCCGGTCCGTGAGTGTGTGGTAATTGTAATCGAGCGTCGGACGCACATTGTTCATCACAAACAGCAGGTACTGGTCCGCATGTCCCGGCGGTTCGCCGGTATAGGTGTCTCCGGGAGGTTCATATTCCGCCCGGCGATTAGCCGCATTGTCAATGGCCACGATGATGCATTCCCGCATACGACCCTGGCTGATTTCCTTGGTGGCCGTGGCGTCCGCGCTCCATGAGCCGAATGTCCCGCCGGGATCAAACACATTGGTGCCGTCGTGCATGTACAGCACCGGGTAGCGCTTCCAGGTGTGCTCGTCGTATCCGCGTGGAAGGTAAATTCGGATGAGCCGTCCCGTGATAACCGGCACGGTTGAATTCACATAATTGGAGATGATGCGTGGCGGGGAAACATACGATGCCGGCTGGTAATTGTAAATATCGCCATCCTGCAGCAGAAAGGTGTCCAGGGTTGTATAATAGTTGTTATTCCAGTCCCCATAGACCGGATTGTCCCAATAGTTGGTTCCGTTAAGCCATCCGTTGGGCACAAATTCCATGCCCTCGCCCGCCTCGCCGACGCCGTCGACACGATACAGGAATTCCCCACCCGACCGTCCGGGACCGACCTGGCGCATGTCGGCACTGCTGATATTAGTTCCAATTATAAGCAATGTCGCGCTGGTCCAGGAGGAATAGTAGAAGACCGTTTTACCGTCATAGGGCGCCTCCGGCGCTTCCCCGGTACTCAAGGTGCGGTCATCACCAGGCTCCCAGATCACATTGTCCGGGTCGCAATAGATGTTGGTAGCGCCGTTCCTCGCAATGTACTTGTACTCGAAATCCGTTCCCTTTTGGATGGCAATCTGGCCGGTCCAGACATTGCCCGAGGTCCATTGCAGTTTTACCGAGCTGGTCGGACTCCACAGGCCCAGGTCTGCATGATTGCCGACCACGCAGACATTGGTCCCGTAGCCCACGTCCCATGTGGTTGAAAAAGCAACCACCTCCCGTTCCGGGGAACGGGCGTACCCCGCTGGCGCCCACGCCAGCGCAGCCATCAAGCCGGCACACACATACACAAACCAACGAACACTCATGGAGGCAAACCTACAGCAACCCCGCCCCGAAGTTAAGCGCTTTAAATGTTAGATTTCTGTTAGATTCATAGATAATTAGGGATATCGGGAACAGAGAATGAATAAATCGCCGCTTTGGTCTGAAAATGTGAATTTCTCCTTCATTTTCGCATTGCGGCCCCCGGCGCGTGCGCCTATAGTATCCAAACAAGCCACAATAATAACAAAAAGGAACGACCATGAATGAGATTGGACACGTTCATTTATCACCGATCGAAGTCATAGACCGTCTGTTTGAATGCTATCAGACGGGCGATCTGGATAAAGTTATGCAGTTGCATGATTCCGCTTCGGACATATCCGTAATTGGGACAAATAAAGACCAGTTCCTCATAGGGGCCGGTGATATCCGGGAAGAATACGCAAGTGATCTTGAGCAATTCCAGAAGGCCCG
Source organism: Spartobacteria bacterium (assembly GCA_009929845.1). Taxonomy (GTDB): domain Bacteria; phylum Verrucomicrobiota; class Kiritimatiellia; order RZYC01; family RZYC01; genus RZZM01. The sequence goes on along the minus strand of RZZM01000556.1, from coordinate 303 downwards.
GCTTAAACGAGTCAATCATCATGTTTCTATTGTTGAAGACACCGCGGTATGTGTTGTTTCCTACCTGGTTTTCCTGGAAGAAGAGCAGGAAGCCGCTCCCACACCCATGCGTTTATCTGCCGTTCTGTTCCGGAAAGACGGCTCATGGCGAATTTACCATACCCACCTTTCAGTGGCCCTCGAAGATGCTGTGCCGGAGGAAAAAACGGATACCGCCGTGGTCCTGTAATCATATACCAATGAATACACCCCAGGGCGGCACGTTGTTTGCCCTGGGCTACGATGAATAGCCCTTTCAGGGCA
>RZZM01000555.1 GCA_009929845.1 Spartobacteria bacterium | reverse complement strand
ATGACAGAGGTCTACACACACAATCGCGATGCCCTCTTGTTCGACTACACACAACCCGGACACGCGGCGGACATCCTCATCGCGGCCCAGGCCGACCCGACCGCCGCGCAAGCACGCGCCCGCACCGCCAAAAAATTGATCCAGGAAAGATTCACCCACACCCATTACGCCGAAGGCTACGCCGCCCTGCTCGCGCGCGTGGCAGGCTGAAGGGCCTGTTGATTTAATCGGTTTCGCAAACTGGATGACTTGCGTAGTGGGGTCAGAACGCAGTTTTTAAGCCTGTTTTATATAAAATCGAATACATTCCGTCCTCCAGGGTTTAAGTTTGTACAGCAACCCTGGAGGGCGGCTACTCCGTAGAGCCCGATGCACCGCAGGCTCTTTGGATAAGATTGAGCACGTGTACAAGCCGGCTCGATAGGAATCTCGCCCTCCAGAATTACATGTTGTTCGGTAAATCTGGAGGGCGGGCTTGTCCTGCGTAGTCACCGCGATTACTAGCGAATCAATGAAATTCTCGTTCTGCGGCTAACGGTCGAGGCAAGGAGTTACACATGCATCCTCATCCATGCGCCCGAATTTCAACGCGCCGAATCTTCCCACTGATGGTTTTCGGCAGTGTTTCCACAAACTCAATGAACCGCGGATATTTGTAGGGCGCGGTCATCTTCTTGACATGATGCTGCAATTCCTGCTTCAACTCATCCCCCGCCACGTAGCCGTCCGTGAGCACAATGGTGGCCTTTACGGCCTGTCCGCGCACGGGATCAGGCGTGCCCGTCACGGCGCATTCGAGGACGGCGGGGTGTTTCATCAGGATGCTCTCGACTTCAAAGGGACCGATTTTATAGCCGGAACTCTTTATAATGTCGTCATCCCGACCAATGAACCATAGATAATTGTCCTCATCCCGCCACGCCATGTCGCCGGTGTGATAGATGCCGTCATGCCAGGCGCGGGCCGTTAATTCGGCGTCATTGTGGTAGGCCGTAAACATGCCGGGCGGACGCGCCCCCGCAGTACGAACACATATCTCGCCCTCTTCACCCGCATCGCAAGGTGTCCCGTCAGGATGCAGGATACAGACATCATAGCCGGGAGCGGGCAGCCCCATGGACCCCGGTTTGGGCTCGTTCCAGGGCCATGTAGCCACCGTGACGACCAGCTCCGTCTGCCCGTATCCCTCCATCAGTCGCAGTCCCGTCTGTTTCCTGAAACGTTCATAGACCTCAGGATTCAACGGTTCCCCGGCCGTTACCGCATACCGCAAATGACTCAAGTCATACATCGACAAATCCTTGCGAATAAGTAATCGATAGACCGTCGGCGGCGCGCAAAACGTGCTGACCCCGTATCGGACGCATTTATCCAGCATGACGCCTGCGTCAAATTTTTCATAATCATAGGCAAATACCGCGCTGCCGCATATCCACTGTCCATAGATTTTCCCCCAGACGCATTTAGCCCAGCCCGTATCGGCCACGGTATAGTGCAGGCCGTCATCCTGCACACATTGCCAAAAACCGGCTGTAAGGATATGGCCCAGCGGGTAGATAAAATCGTGCCCGACCATCTTCGGGAGTCCGGTGGTACCCGACGAAAAATAGAGCAACGACAAGTCGTGATTAGTCGGCCCCTCATCCCCGACCGGGCGATCGAAGGTGGAGGCGGCGGCCTCGACAGCCCCGTCAAAGTCGATCCATCCATCCGGCGGAACCGCCTGGTCAACCACCGCTTTCAGCGTCAGGATATCGCCCGTCTTTTTCTGTGCCCTGTCCAGTTCCGTGAGCAGGCGTTCGTCAGGGATGCAAACCACCATCTTCAGGTTGGCCTGCTCAATACGGTAGACCAAATCCGCATAGGTGAGCATGTGGGTGGCGGGGACCGCTACGGCGCCAATTCGGTGCAGCGCCAGCAGGGTGATCCAGAACTGATAGCGTCCCTTGAGGATCAGAAGCGCGCGATCACCTTTCCCGATCCCCATCGCGCGCAGGGCGTTGGCCGTTTTGTCGCTGTGCCGCTTGATGTCGGCAAAGGTGAACACCCGTTCCTCATCCTGATCGTTGCACCAGACCAGGGCCCGTTTCTCCGGCGCTTCCGCCGCATAGACATCCACGACATCATAGGCAAAGTTGAACGCCTCGGGCGCCTCAATGCGCAGATGGTCATGAAAATCCTGGTAGGATTCAAACGTTGTGCGATTTACAAACCGGGATAGTACATTCATGGGATGTCCTGCCAAATTTCACGAGGGTATAATGACCGCCAAAATGCGCGCGGGGCGCCGATCCATGGCGCATATCGAATGCGGATAGCTTGAATCGATGTAGATCGAATCCCCTTCCTCAAGTATGATCTCCTGATCCTTGATGCGGAAGGTCAGCCGACCCTTGAGAACATAGTCGAACTC
>RZZM01000150.1 GCA_009929845.1 Spartobacteria bacterium | reverse complement strand
AACCGAAACCGTCATCGCCGCCGGCATGATGGTTACCACCCGCCTTACCCGCACGCACACACCGTAGAGCAGACCATCATTCTTGTACGCAACCCAGGCCCCGATATCAGGAATTTTTTTTACACATATCAGGGATTCCCTGATATGCATATCTAAATAGTTTGACTAAGCTTGTGGCAGACTATTGAATTGCATGAAGCAGGTTTCCGGTTAAATGCGATTCAAAGACAAGGAAGCGAATGGTCAGAAAAAGTCCAGTTTGTCATATGTGTCTTACGATCCGTTTGCCTGAAAATCGGGCAGGTATAAAACCATCCCAAAAGGGGATATCCACTGATAAACCAAAGGACGTTTAAATGAAGAATACCATCTGGCTCCGCAATATCCTGTGCGCTGGCGCACTGCTTTCACTGACCGCTCATTATAGTATGGCCAACGGCTATAAAATCCTTTGTGTGCGCAGCGCCAAAGCCACGGCCATGGGCGAGGCCTACATCACTCAGGCGGATGACCCCTCCGCCATAGCGCTCAATCCGGCGGGTTTGGCCAGACAACGCGGATCACAACTCAACCTGCAGGGCACCCTTTGTAACGCCTACACCGAGCATACGTCCCCCTCAGGCGAGAAGACCGACAATAAAGACACCTGGCAACTGGTCCCCGCCTTTTATTCAACCACCGATTTCGGACGCGAGAACCTTACCGCAGGTTTCGGCGTCAGTTTTCCCAACGGCCTTTCCAGTGAATGGCCGGAGGACAGTTTCGCCCGATACGTCACCACCTATGCCAATTTGACCGTGGCGGATATCTCCCCCGCCCTGGGCTGGCGCGTGAATGAACATGTGTTAATCGGGGGCGGCATTGATTATTATTATTCGGAAGCGCGCATGGATAACATGATCGACTACGGCATGATGATGGGTGCGCCCGGGACGGCGGATGTCAAAAGCAAAATGAAGGGTGATGGCAGCGCCTGGGGATTCAATCTCGGCGCCATTTACGACGTCAATGCGCGGCATAGCCTGGCCCTTACATACCGCCATCCCTACAGCATCGACTATGATGGCGACATAAAAACCGGCGACGACAAAATGGACATTACGGCCCGTTTTGATTTTCCCATGAGCCTGGTGGCCGGCTATGCCTACAAGCCGACGGAAAAATGGAAAATCGAGGCAAATCTCGACTGGACCTACTGGAAGGGCATTGACGATCCGGAAATCGATTTTGACACGCCCGGCATGCCCTCGCGTACCCTTGAGCAGGACTACGGCAACACGATGGCCTATAAGATAGGCCTCGAATACCAGGCCACGGACAAGCTCGCCCTGCGCGGCGGCTATATCTACAACGAAAACGCCACTCCCAATCATTCCTGGCGGCCCAGCCTGCCCGATACCGATATGCACTTTTTCACCACGGGTTTCGGCTATGCCTTCCAACAGGTCACCATTGACGGCGCCTTTCAACTGGTCTATTACCGCGCACGCACCATAGACAACAACGTGGACAACAACGAAAACGTGTCTTCTTCGAGTGTTGACGGAACCTATCGGACGATCGCGCCCTGTTTTTCATTATCGGCAACATATCATTTCTAACCCCAGGAGGTCCCTATGCGCATGATCAATTCCGATCATTGCACACAAGCAGATTTTTTTGAATCCACGGGACCTGACCTATTTGAGAAGACAGAACGTTTTTCGGCGTTTTTGACCGATTGGCGCGCAAAAGGAACCTACGCCTATCATCGTGAGGCGTGTATGTCTTGCGCCTCCCATTCTGTTTATTACGATCCCAATCTTCGCCTTAAAAAGGATGTGATTGTAATGGCGTCGAACAACTACCTCGGTCTGAACACCCGCCCCGAGTTGATCAAGGCCGCGACCCATGCCCTGCGCCACTATGGCACGGGTCTTTGTGGTTCGCGTTTTTTAAGCGGCACCTCCGACCTTATATCCATGTTGGAGCACAAATTGGCCGAATTTGAGCAGCGGGAAGACGCCATGGTTTTTACCACAGGGTATCAGGCCAATGTGGGAACCCTCAGCGCATTGCTGCGACCGGGAGACACCGCCCTGATTGATCGTCTCTGCCATGCCAGTATTGTGGATGGTTGCCGACAATCATGGGCGGAATCCACGCATCCGCCTGTCCGGAAGAAGCGTTGAAGCATGTGAACGCCGTGGCCATCGGAGAAGCAGAGGGCCTCTGGACACAAATACTGGGGGACGCGAAAAAAAAGGCCCTGCGTCGCATATACCACCAGGATCAAAAACCGGACCTCTCGGAGTTAAGCATTCCGCGCTTTGACTTGCTGGATTACCGTCACTATGTCGTTCCGCCCCTGGCCAAAACACCCTTAATTCCAATTCAAACAAGTCGAGGATGCCCGAATCACTGTGATTTCTGCTCGGTGGCCCGCTTTTTTGGTCATCGCATGCGTCATAAACCGGTTGAACATGTCGTGCGGGAAATTGAGACCCTTCGGCCTTCACGTGTTTTCTTCACAGATGACAATATCGGAGCCGATCCCGTTTATGCACGGGAATTGTTTGCCGCCCTTAAACCGCTTCATTTACGATGGGCCTGCCAAATGAGCACGCAAATAATGCACGCCTCCGACCTTATAGAACAGGCGGGAGAAGCCGGATGCCATGAAACACTGCTTGGCCTGGAATCAATCAACCCGCAAAGCCTGAAGAATATGCACAAATCATTCAACGGGCATGTGGACTATAAGGCCCTGTTGCGACGATTGAAAGAGGTCGGCATTCTTGCGCAAGTCTCTGTTATATTCGGACTTGACGAAGATACCGTCGACTCCATGAAGCGCACGATTGATACCTTGCTGGAATGGGATGTGAATTATATTTACATAGCCATTTTGACCCCGTTTCCCGGTACACCACTCTATGACCGGCTGAAAGATGAAGGACGTCTGACCTGTCCCGATTGGTCCATGTATGATGTCACACAAGTCGTCTTTGCCCCCATGCACATGTCACCCGAAGCGTTGGATACAGGAGTTTGGGACATGTTTAAGAGAAGCTACTCCACATCCAATATCATGAAGCGCATATGGCGATTCAAACGGGAATATCTCCGGTACTTCCCAAAAGACAATGTCCTGGAAGAAATGTATCTGCAATTTCACATGCAGCATGCCGTTGCCCATGGGTGCCACCCGTTTTCGTTGGGACTTCGGGACAACACGCAAGGATGAACGTCAGGACATATTCAAGCATCAACGAAATAGAACCCCGGGAATGGGACGCCATTGTCGGAAAGAACCAACTGATATGCAGACACGCTTATCTGCGGGCCATTGAAGAGGCGCATATCAATGATTGCCGGTTTTATTATCCTGTAATATTTGATGGAACCCATATTGTGGCGCATTGCGCGTAATTTACGCATACGCACAATTCTTTTTCGGGATTTTTTCGAACCTGAATGGCGTTTCTTTGACCACTTGCTCACACACGGATATACAGCGCTATACAACCTTCCCGCCGCCGTGCTACGCATTGCCTGGGATTCTTTTAACGACTATCAGCAATCCATGCGCAGTCATTACCGCTATAAAATCATTCGGCGCATGAAATCATTCTATGCACATGGCGGGCGCATGGATATATTGGAGGAGCCATCAGCCTACGCCGACAAATTGGCCTTGCTCTGGAGAAATGTCTATGATCATGCCCACGAATACAGGCGCGAAGTGCTTGGCGCCGACTTTTTCAGAAGCGTCTGTGAGATTCTTCCGGATAACTCATCTGTACTGGTGGCAAGGATTCAGGGACAATGGGCCGGATTTTCGCTGCTTCTCCATGATGACACCACGTTAACACAGCTCTTTTGCGGCTTGGATTATGCGCTGAATTCAGATTACAATGTCTATTTCAATATGCTATACAAGGTGACAGAAATTGGAATACAGCAAGGATATCAGGATATTGATTTCGGGATCACCACCATGATCCCCAAGCTGGATATCGGCGCTGATGTGGTAACATTGCGTATGTATATGAAAAATCTAAATCCGTCGGCAAACCGCATTGTGCCTTGGTTGTTTACCGCCATGGCCCCCCATACCAGGTATGCGGAACGCCATGTGTTTACATCATGACAACGGTCTTTCCACTCAGCAAAGTGAAACCGGAAGACACCGCGACTGAACTCAAGTGTATTGTGGTCAAACCGTTGCTTACGTATCTTGAACACACCCAGGGCGCCGAAACCATGCAACGGGTTGTGGCGTCCACCGGCATGAACCTTCCCTATGCGCAAACGGGGAATAATTGGGTAAGTCTGGACTATTACTGCCGGTTGCTTGATGCCCTCGTGGCGGCAACAAACAACCCCATGGCCCCCTTTTATGCCAGCCGGGATTTCACGAACCGCCACACATACCGGGCCGTGGAGCCCTTTTTTACCCGCCTGGCATCCCCGGCGACCGTATATCGGTTTGTGGGACAATTTTATTCGCTTTGGACGCGTGTCAATACATGGCGCGTCAGTGAACTGACCGATCACTCCTGCGTGGTAACGGTTAATTACACCAAAGGACATCAAACCAGGAATAACTGCCTGGCCATTCAGGGGTCGCTGGCCGCGGGCCCGACGTTTTTCAGGCTCCCCCCAGCCAAGGTCTCCCATACTTCGTGCCTGTGTGAGGGCGACAAAGCCTGTGTGTATCAAGTCACATGGCTCAATAAACCAAAGCAACACCGAAGCCTGATAGGGTTGACAACAGGCTTGCTCTGCGGCTTTGGGCTGGCGGTCTGGGTTGGCCATACCCTGCCGGGCGTGTTGTTGGTGGCGATGTCCGGTTTGTCGGGATACTTTATCGGTCGAGAATCCGATTATGTGAAGAAACTGGCGGATGTGTATGCGCGCAATGAGGAACAGGCCCAGTCACTGCTGGAGACCATGCGTTCCCACGAGGAGCTTAACCGGAACCTTCAACACCTGGTGGAAACACGCACGGAAGAATTATCGATCAGTAACGCCGCCCTTGAACAAGCCCTGATAGACTTGAAGCTCACCCAGGACAAAGCCCTGCTGGCAGAACGCCAAGCCGCCGTCGGCGTGCTGGCCGGCGGCATGGCGCACGAAATGAACAGTCCCTTGAATGCCCTGTTGCTCGGCCTGCAGGCCCTGCAGGAAGATATGGCGAAGGATCCATACCATTTGGAAATCATTGACAATACCGCGCGCGCCACGCGACGCTGCCGACGTATTGTTGATGAACTGCTTTCCTTCTCGCGGGAACCCCAGCACATCACCCAGACTACGCTGGAGGATATTGTATCAGCCGCATTACGTATTTTCAAACGGGAGTGCCCACCGGATATTGCCGTACATGTGGATATTCAACCCGATGTGCCCACCATTCACCTGGATTGCGCACAAATGCAACAGGCCGTCCTGAACTTGTTGTCCAATGCGGCAGACGCCATGAACGGAAAGGGAAATATTCATCTGAAACTCACAAAAGATGACCACCACGCCATTCTCTCCATACAGGATCACGGCCCGGGGATGAGCGATGAGGTGAAAACGCACATCTTCGATCCATTCTACTCGACAAAAAAAGCGTCCGGCAAAGGCCTGGGCCTGGGATTATCGATAACCTACCAACTGATTAAACGAAACAAGGGCATCATTGAGGTGGAAACAACCCCCGAGGTCGGCACCACCTTTAATATCCGGGTGCCTTTGTCGGGAGCAGAGCCGAACAATACCCCCACCCGCGGAACACCCAGGGAGCTGACAACATGAATGTCCAGGACAACCCTTCCCCCATCCGTCTGCTTCTTCTGGAAGACAGCCGGGAATCCGGCCAGGCCATGCGCCTGTCCCTGGAACGAAAAGGACTCAAGGTAACCATCGTCCCCTCCGGCGAAGAGGCCGTTCAGCTCTTTAATCCCGAAATGTACGATATCGTCGTCGCGGATATCCGTTTAGACGGGATGTCCGGCGTGGACTTCCTTCGGCATGTGCGAAATGAGTTGCCGGATTTTCCGGTCATACTTCTCACTGGTTTTGAAAGCCTTGAAAGCGCCATCCAGGCCGTTCGACTGCGCGCGCAGGATTACATTCTTAAACCCCTGGATTCCATCGAGGATTTACTGGGCCCGATACAACGGGCCGTGCGCAATCACCACCTGCTCCTCCTCAATCGTCAACTTGAAGCGCAACTGCGCTCTTTGGCCGCCAAATTAACCCTGGCCGAGGAAAAGGAACGCCATAAACTGGCCTCTGATTTGCACGATTCCATAGGGCAGTCGCTGGCCGTAGCCGATCTGAAACTGCAGGAACTGCTGGCCCTGCCCCATGAAGATGCCATCAAAAAGAGCATGCGGGACATTCGGGAATTGCTGGCGCAAACCATCCAGCAAACGCGCACCCTGACCTTTGAATTGAGCCCACCGGCGCTATATGAAATCGGCCTGGATGCTGCCTTGGACCAACTGGTCGAGCATATGACCGCGTTTCACCACCTGCCGATCTCCTTCATCGGATACCGGCACCATCCGCTGGATATCAATCTCAGTATCCTGATTTTCAGAGCCGGGCGTGAATTGCTGACCAATGTGATCAAGCATGCCCACGCCTCCCGGGTGGCCGTTAAACTGCAGGGGAATGATGAGCACATTCAGTTGATTGTAGAGGATGACGGCATCGGATTCGACATGGAGAAAGGCATGGATTACTTCAACGCATCAACAAAATTTGGTCTTTTCAGTTTGCAGGAAAGACTGGGTAACATCGGCGGCCAGTTGTCTGTTGAATCCACGCCGGCTGTGCGTACTTGTGTATGCGTTACTGTCCCCCTGAAAAACAAAGAAAGTTAGACCTGGATATGATTCGTATTTTACTTGCTGATGATCATCAGATTGTGCGCCAGGGACTGCGGGCGCTTATTGAAAAAGAAAAAAACATGATGCTGGTGGCTGAGGCCTCCAACGGACGGGAAGCAATTCGGGCCGCTCGGGAAACTAACCCGGACGTGACGGTCATGGATATTTCCATGCCCGACCTTAATGGCATAGAGGCCACTCGACAACTCAACGCAAAACAACCGCATCTCAAAGTCATCGCCCTGTCCATGCATTGCGACAAACGCTTTACCAGCGCCATGCTGCAAGGCGGCGCAAGGGGTTTTCTGCTCAAGGAGTGCGCGTATGATGAACTGACCGAGGCCATACGGGCTGTAAACAAGGGCAAGCTCTATCTGTGTCGAAAAATCACCGAGATGCTCGCGCATGATTATATCCACGGCATACCCGCGGAACAGACGTCCGCCATCGACCTGCTCACCAAGCGCCAGCGGGAAGTCCTGCAACTGCTCGCCGAAGGTGCCGGCACCAGGGAACTCGCGCAGCGACTCTGTATCAGCAGCAAGACGGTGGAAACACACCGTATGGAAATTATGAGACGTTTGGGACTATTCAGCATCGCGCAACTGACCAAATACGCGGTTCGTGAAGGGCTCACCTCCCCGGAACCTTCCCCCTGACGTTCACCAAGAAAGTTGCGCCATATCAGGGAATCCCTGATATACGCCATTCCACTTCCTTCCTATCCTGACATTATGGCAAGGAATGTGAAAGAATGATTGGTCAACATACTATAGAGAGCAATAGATTGGAACCCTCGACACCTTCCGCCGATGATACACTATGTCTGTTGCTGTTGGAGAACGACGCGGAGTCCGGGAACGCCATGAAGCTGATGCTGGAGCGTCGCGGCATGGTCGTCACGCATGTGACCAGTGTCGCGGAAGCCCTGGACACCATGCAAAGCATGACCTATGATGCCGCCGTGGCCGATATCCGCCTTGAGGGCCGTAGCGGCGTCGAGTATCTGCGCGAGGTGCGCCTGCGCAACGCCGATTTTCCTGTGGTCCTGCTGACTGGGTATGACAGCCTGGACTCTGCGATCCAGGCCATCCGTCTCGGCGCGCAGGATTATATTCTAAAGCCCCTCAATTCCATTGAGGATTTACTCATACCCGTTCGAAAGGCCATAACCAATTATCGCCTGTTTTTGCGCAATCAGGCGCTTGAGAAAGAGCTTATCGCCCGCGAAAAACATCTGACCGCCATCTTCGACAACGCAGCAGTCGGTATCGTCTTGTTCAACCAAAGCGGAAATATCATCCAGGTGAATAATCGCGCATTGGATATGTTGGGCTATAAGCCTGAAGATATTGCGCGCGTCAGAGTGCAGGATATTATCAAGCCATCCGACATGAAAGATGTGCAATCCCGCTTTCGAGCGTTGTGCCGAAACCGTATCAGTTCGTTCCAGGTCGAAAAGGAAGTGGTGCGAAAAGATGGAAACGAGGTCTGGAGCGCCATATCCGTGTCGTCCATTCGAGACGAAAATAATGTGATTGCGGCGCACCTGGGCATCCTGACCGATATTGATGAGCAGAAGCGGATGGCGCGCGAATTACGCGAGAGCCAGGAGCAGCTCATCCAGTCCGAAAAATTGGCGGCCATCGGACAATTGGCGGCGGGAATCGCGCACGAGTTGAACCAACCGCTGACCCATATCAATATTACCGCGCAACTGATTGAACGGATGGTAATGGATAATATCACGTCGGCGCCACCCGTGCGACGCGAAGTCCGCGTCATTCAGGATAACGTCGTCCGCGCCACATCGGTGATACGCAGCCTGCGTGATTTTTCCCGCAAGGACACAACCCCGCCTGAACCGATTGATGTGCAGGAAGTGATTCATGCGGCCCTTTCCATGTTTTCCGGGGAATTGACCAAAAAAGGCATCACCGTGGATGTGCGCCTTCCCGAGCAGCCCCTCCAGGTCATCGCAACCACCAATCAATTGGTGCAGGTGCTTGTAAATCTTATCGGAAACGCGCGCGATGCCCTGCTGGCCACAACAGAAAATCCATCACGACACATCATTATCTCCGCATGTGAACAGGACGATCAGGCGCTCATCCGTGTCGAAGACAACGGAGCAGGAATCCCCGAAGAGGTCATGCCCCATATTTTCACACCTTTTTACACCACCAAGGAAGTCGGCAAGGGGACCGGTCTTGGATTGTCTGTTTCACTGCAAATTATCAAGAGTTTTAACGGCACGTTGAACGCGACGTCTTCCCTTGGCCATGGCGTGACCATGTCCATCACGCTGGAAAAAGCCGCGCCCGGAAAGGAGATACACCATGAGTGACACGGTCAGGATTGTGCTGGTTGTTGATGACGAGGCCACCGCGCGCAAACAAATGATCAAGTACCTTCATATGGTGTTTGAACATACGGTCTTCTATGAAGCGGAAAACGGCGCTGACGCGCTGACATTTCTGGAACTCTATCCGATTCAAGTGGTTTTATGCGACATCAACATGCCCAAACTTGATGGCCTTTCTCTGCTAAACAACGCACGGAAACGCTTCCCGAAAATTGAATTTGTTATCTTTACAGGGCGGGAAGACCAGGGCGCGGCTATTAACGCGCTCAAATTCGGCGCGTCGGACTACCTGCGCAAACCCCTGGATATGGAAGAGGTAACCGTCGCATTGCAACGAGCCATGGACCGGTGGTCGCTCAATTCAAAATTGGATCAGTACCAGCAGAATCTGTTGAATCTGCTGCTGGAACGTACCGAGAAACTGGAGCTGGTCGACGCGGAACTCAAGATGGAACTGGAAGAGAACCGGCGGTTGACGGCTCAACTGTATCAGGCGCAACGCGTGGAAACCATCGGGTTGCTGGCCAACGGGGTGGCACACGATTTGAATAACCTTATGTATATCATGATGGGTCACATTCAACTGGTGATCGACGAAGTTGAGCCGGGTTCCACGGCTCAGAATAACCTGGCGACAGCCCTTTGCGCGGGGCGCCGCGCCGGCCAACTGGCTAAACGCATTCTGGCTTTCAGTCATCCTTCTTCATCAACCGTGTCGCGTGTAAACGCCGCCGCGGTCATCAGGGAGGCACTCCTCCTGATACGCGCTTCCCTCCCGCCTAATGTGCGCCTGCATATCGAAATACCGGACGATAGCCGGCATCTTGAAGTCGATCCAATCGAGTTGCATCAAATCGTACTTAATCTGTGCGCCAATGCCATCCAAGCCATGACAGAAACGGGCGGCACACTGCATATTCGCCTTCGGAATATAAGTAAAACCGAGGACGCTTCCAATGAATTGGTCCTGATTGTCAGTGACACTGGTGACGGCGTGCCCGCCCACGTGACTGAAAGAATCTTCGATCCCTTTTTCACTACCCGGCAAAATGGATCAGGCATGGGCCTCGCCATTGTAAAGGAGATTGTAGACAATTTGCACGGACGTATTCTTCTGGATACCATCGAGGGGAAGGGCTCAACCTTTTCGGTATATTTTCCCGTGGCTGAGAATCAGGCGGAACAGATACCCCCCTCACCCGAGACATGTCATTCCCAACTGCAAGGTTCTGAATCTATTCTTTTTGTCGATAGCGAGGATGAAATTGTGACCATGTGCACACAATCCCTGTCTCGTCTGGGGTACACCGTCACAGGTCTTTCCGATCCTCATGCGGCGGTGGAACTCTTCCAACGCAGTCCAGCGTCATTCGATATACTGATCGTCGATCAGGCATTGGAGCACATGACCGGCGTCGAACTGACGCGAATCCTGCAGGAAACCAGACCGGACCTGCCCGCGCTTCTTTGTACCGGGTTTAACCATATGGCCTCATCCGAACGTTCCCAAGCCACCGGCATCTATGCCTATCTGGAAAAACCTATTGAAACAGGGCGGCTGGCGGCCGCTGTTCGACATGCTCTTGACCAGCAGACGGTGGCGGCGCCTGTTGAAAAGAAACGGATTCTAATCATTGATAATGACGAAGAGGCGCGTAATATGCTTCGACAAATGCTGGAGTCCGCGGGATATAATGTCATGGAAGCGAAAAACGGGCGACGGGGTCTCTACGCCCTGCAACGTATGGACCCACCCATTGATCTGGTTCTCACCGATATCTTCATGCCGGAGCAAGATGGCCTGGATGTAGTCATGGAAATGAAGAAAACGAAAAAAAATGTGCCTGTTTTTTGTATCTCCGGACATGGTCTCCTGGGGGAGGGCGATTATTTGGCTGTTGCGAAAATACTGGGCGCTGAACAGACCTTTCTGAAACCGGTCCAACTGCAACAACTCCTTCCGGCTATAGAAAACGCTCTGTATCGATGCGTCGTCACAAACCCGGCCTGGCACACCCTTGCATACGACCCGGTCCTGTAGTTCCGAGAACGAGCAGTTATTTGGCGGCTTCTATCTGTTCGATCTGCATTTGTCCAAGCAACCCGCCGCCCTCTTCAACCGACAACCGCGCCGCCCGGATATCACCGCGAATCACGCCGGTGGCCTTTATCGCGACCAGCCCGCTGGCTTCAAATGAAGCGCTCAAATCTCCGGCGACTTCGACATGACGAAATTGG
>RZZM01000554.1 GCA_009929845.1 Spartobacteria bacterium | reverse complement strand
GATAGCTACCTGGACTTCCTGAGTGCCGTGCCGCCTGTTGACTCCAGTGGCCTTGGAGCCATTGCATGGACAGATGTCGGGCCATTGCCGGTCGGCGCAAGCACAACATTGGTGGTTAATTTCAGCGCTCAGACATCAACCCTCAGCCTGCCGGAAACGAACATTGTAGTGACATCCCCCACTACACCGCCGGACGAACCGGATCTACCGCCGGTCACTAACGATGCACCTTACGAAATCAGTAGCGCAGGGTATACCATTGTTAAGACATACACCTCCCCGGCGGGACGCGCCGCTCAGGTCGGCGAGACCATCTCATTTGATCTGTTGATCACAAATACCGGTGACGTACAACTGGTCGTTATTCCAGTTGTTGACACCTTTGATGATGGATATCTGGATTATGCTTCCGCTGTACCACCCGCCGACAGCAATGATACAGGCATAATCTATTGGGATGATGTCGGCACGCTGGCCAGTGGAGCTTCCACGACCCTGGTGGTCAACTTCACCGCTCAGGCAACAACGCTCAGCCTGCCGGAAACAAACATAGTGGCAACGGCGCCAACCACGCCGGCGGATGAACCGAATGTACTGCCTAAAACCAATGAGGCTCCCTACGAGATCAGTTCCGCCAGCTACCTAGTGACCAAAGAGTATATCAGCCCGGCGGGTCGCGCCGCTCAGGTCGGCGAAACCATCACCTTTAACCTGATTGTTACCAACTCGGGTGATGTGGCGTTTGTGACTACACCCGTCTTTGACACCTTTGATGACAGTTACCTGGATTTCCTTAGTGCTGTGCCGCCTGCGGACAGTAACGACACCGGGATCATCTACTGGGATGACATCGGGGCCTTGCCGGTTGGCACGTCCACCACGGTAACCGTCAACTTTACCGCACAGGCGTCCACACTCAGTCTGCCCGAAACCAATGTTGTAGTTGCTGGGCCAACGACGCCACCAACCGAACCGGATCTGCCACCGCAAACCAATGATGCGCCCTATGAAATCAGCAGTGCGGGGTATACAATAGTTAAAACATACACATCACCGGCCGGGCGTGCCGCGCAAGTCGGCGAAACCATTACATTTGATCTGCTGATCACAAACACAGGTGATGTTCAACTGGTTGTCATTCCGGTCGTCGATACATTTGACGATGGCTACCTGAACTTTGCCAGTGCCATTCCACCGGCCGACAGCAATGATACAGGCATTATCTACTGGGATGATGTCGGTACGCTACCGGTTGGCGCTTCCACTACTCTTGTTGTAAGCTTCACAGCTGAAGCAACAACGTTCAGCCTGCCCGAAACTAACACCGTGTCTACGGCGCCTACCACACCGGCAGATGAACCAAATGTACTGCCAAAAACCAATGACGCACCCTATGAAATCAGCAGTGCCGGGTATACGATAGTTAAAACATACACATCACCGGCTGGACGGGCCGCTCAGGTCGGAGAGACCATTTCATTTGATCTGCTCATCACAAACACCGGTGATGTACAACTTGTAGTCATTCCGGTTATTGACACCTTTGATGACAGCTATCTGGACTTCAGTTCAGCCGTGCCGCCTGCAAACAGTAATGCGACAGGCATAATCTATTGGGATGATGTCGGCACATTGGCCAGTGGCGCTTCTACGACCCTGGTGGTCAACTTCACCGCGCAGGCATCAACCCTGAGTCTGGCAGAAACAAACACAGTTGAAACAGCGCCAACTACACCGTCGGATGAACCGAATGTACTGCCGAAAACCAATGATGCGCCCTATGAAATCAGCAGCGCCGGATATGACCTTGTCAAAACATTGACCAGTCCTTTGGGTCGCGCCGCGCAAGTCGGCGAAACCATTTCATTCGATCTGCTCATCACCAATACCGGAGATGTACAGTTAGTCGTCATTCCGGTAGTCGATACCTTTGATGATGGGTATCTGGACTTCCTGAGCGCCATCCCGCCGGCCGACAGCAATGATACGGGCGTAATCTACTGGGATGATGTCGGCACACTCGCCGCCGGCTCTTCAACCACACTGGTGGTCAACTTTACCGCGCAGGCAACGACATTCAGCCTTCCAGAAACCAATACCGTAGAAACCGCGCCCACCACACCCGCGGATGAACCGAATGTTGACCCAAAAACCAACGATGCGCCCTATGAAATCAGTGAAGCAGACTACCTGGTAACCAAAGAGTTAATCAGTCCGACAGGGCGCGCCGCGCAGGTCAGCGAAACCATCAGCTTTAACCTGGTCGTTACCAATTCAGGGGATGTCGATTTCGTTACGCTACCCATCACCGACACCTTTGATGATGCCTATCTCGACTTCCTGAATGCCATTCCGCCCGCGGACAGTAATGACACGGGCATCGTCTACTGGGATGATGTCGGCGCATTGCCAGT
>RZZM01000553.1 GCA_009929845.1 Spartobacteria bacterium | reverse complement strand
GAATGCCGGGGGGACCGGCAGCGTGGTCCACATCTACGGCGGTACAGGAGGTGAAGCAAATTACAGCGGAATTGCCGGGGGGCCGGGCGGTGCGCTGTACCTGTCCGGCGGGCAGGGCGGCACGGGGTTGACTACCGGTGTTCACGCCGGTGGGCCGGGCGCGGCGTTGTACCTGTCCGGCGGTGCCGGGGGCGTATCGCTATCAACAAACGGCGGCGACGGGGGCAATCTATATCTGTCTGGCGGGGCCGGGGGGGCAGGTATTGGGGCCACCGGAACGGCAGGCTCTGTGGTATTCAGCAGCCCGGCAACTTTTTGTGACACAACAAACACAATACCAATGAATGGGGCTTTGAGATTTCTTCCGCCAACACAACAGAGTCGAGCAGGCGTTTTGGATGGGTGGTTTGAGACATCCTTATCGAAAGTAATCCTGCGCGCAAGAGCCGAAGTATTTTACGTGGCAGGTGATATACGCGCTACGGGTACGATGCACGCCGCAAAATATTACGGGGATGGCAGCGAACTCGGTAATGTGGCGACCGGAAATCCGGTGTATGTGGAGAGTGACCCCGTCTTGACATCGCTTTTTGAATCAACGCCTCTGATTGCGAGTTATTTTACGATTACGCAGGTAACGTACACAGCGACGGCATTATCGGAACTTGCGACATCGCTGGTGGTCACCAACGAAGACCGCGTGGAGACGTTTTTTACCTCCTACGTCCATCGCGCATATCAGCTTGTCCCGGAACTGCTTTATGCAACCAACAATGACTTTCAGATTAACAGCACGGCAACAAATGTCCTCATAGATGAGGACATGTTGCGCGTGAGTTTTACGGACACGAATGCGGCCTCTGTTACGATATCACACAGCAATTATTCCCGGACCGTATCTTTGGCGCCGACCACCTTGGCCAATTACACCAACCGGTATATTTTCACAGGTATTACGGGATCATTGCGATATGCAATGACGGATGGGTTTGACGCGGCGCTTGTGGCCACAAATACGGATGTTTATGCCTATCAAAATCATGTTGCCACAAATTATGTGCGCAACACGAATTGTTGGGCGTATGGCCTCATGGACTTGTCGTGCGTGAGCCCATGGAACTCACTGGCATCTGGCTATCGCGCAGGCACGGCCATTACACCTCAGCACATTGCATACGCGAAACATTATCCGTTGTCCACAGGGACCGTTGTGCGCTTCGTGGACGCGGAAAACACAGTATATAGCCGCATGGTGTCTGATATACGTTATCCCGCGGGCGATATAGCCGTCGCGCAGTTGGATGCTGCGCTACCGGAAAGCATTGTGCCGGCAAAAATCCTTACGGCGGCGGGCATTGTTGATTATCTCCCGCCGACAACTACCGCCGATGCGCGCAGAACCGACACGGGAGCGCAAATCCCCTGTGTATTTTTTAATCGCACAGAGCATATCTATTGCGGACAATGGTATACCGGGGGGGACGAGCTAACCCAAAACGAAAGCATCTATATCAGTTATCTGCACACGAACCGATCGGCCAGATACAGTGTGCCGGTTTCAGGCGACAGCGGCAACCCGGTACTATGCAAAGTTAATACCAATACCGTATTGCTCACATGCTGGTACACGGCGCAATCTGGCCCATCCTACAAATATCATGCCGCATCTATTGCGTCGGCGATTGTTGATATGGGGGGAACTCAAACCCTCTCTTATATTACGTATGATGGCAATTTCGACCAGGTAGCAACCAACGGACCTCCGGCTCCATAAACAGGATATTATACTATGAATAAAACGCTCTTAATAATTATGATTATGATGCTGGCTATACAAGGCATGGCCGATGACATTGCGCTTAAATATGTGACCGACGCAGAACTATCCGATTACGTCATTCCGCTTGGAGTGCTCGTTTTCAACCGGGATAATCCCGAGGATTTGCGCATTGGCGACGGAGTGACGGTGGGGGGTACCCGCGTACAAAATTCTGTGGCGCTGACTAATGTGGCGCACGATTTCCACAATGATGTTACCTTGAACGGCAACAGCGTAGTGCTCAATGACAACTGTAGTATCACCACGGACGGGGCTGTGTATCGACTACAGATAAACACCAATTATGTGTATAGCCTATACGGTGCAGGTTCTGATTCGCTTGGGGAAGTAGTGAGTACGCGCTATGACACAAGTACGGATGCTGTTGTATTGTCTGTGACTGTCAGCGGATTCGATGTTGCGCCAGAGATCAGTTACAAGGCTACAGCAACGGGGAGCTGGGAGACGGTGACCAATGCTGTGTATACCTGGCCTCCGGAAACGGACCCGTTTGACATTACATTGCCACTTCCAGACGATACATCTGGATATTTCCGGGTGTACTTCGACGAAGTGCTCACCGGGAAGGTAATGAC